>CALVJO010000021.1 GCA_944332225.1 uncultured Bacilli bacterium
GAATTTTGCTCGAATGCCCTAGGGCATTCATTACTTATAAGAAGAATAAAGATATCCTGATCTAATAATAAGAAAAGTCTGCACACCCTTAGAATTTCTAAGTTTGTATCAGACATGTCATACAAATAATGGCGTCCTAGGGAGGAATCGAACCTCTGACCTACCGCTTAGGAGGCGGTTGCTCTATCCCCTGAGCTACTAGGACAGAAAAGAATTATCTTTTTCCTTGCAAAGATAATTCTACAACTCTTTTTCTTTCTTCACCATAGAGATATTTAATAATCTCTAATCCGAAAGCTATTGAATAATACATTGATTGGGCAGTTACAAACTTATCATCCGAATATACACCTTGAGAGGAAAGATAAGTTCCACCTACGCAGTATTGTTCAAATCCTGGGAAGCAAGTATACTTACGATTTTTAAAATATCCTTTTCTTCCTAATAGATGAGGAGCCGCGCAGATGGAGGCAACTAATTTATTTTCTTTAATAAATTCATCAATTAATTTTTCAACCCGAGAATCTTTATTAAGGATAGTAAAAGAAGCCTTTCCTCCTGGAATAATTAAATAATCAAAGTCTTCAACATGACAATCATCGATCATCATATCAGCTATGATCTCAACTCCGCATTGAGAAGTAACCTTAGTTGTTTCCATAACTGAGGCTCTTATAATCTTTTCATTTGCTCTTATTAAAACATCAGTTGAGGCTAATGCTTCGGTATCTTCAAATCCATCACCTAAAATTATTAATCCGCGCATAGTTACTCCTTATCAATTAACTCTTTCATCACTTTAGAGACAAGTTGAGGATTTACTTTTCCTTTAGATAATTTCATAACTTGTCCAACTAAGAATGAGAAGGCTCGATCTTTACCGTTTTTATAATCGCTTATCGATTGAGGATTATTTTTAATTGCCTCTTTACAGAAAGATTCAATATCACCTAAATTAGAATTTTGTTTTAATCCTAATACTTCTTGAATCTTCTTAGGATCATCATCATTCTTTACCATCTCTTGGAGAATTTTCTTACCTTGATTGAAGGATATTTCTCCTGAATCAATAAGTGAGGCTAAGGTAACTAAATTAGACGGTGTGACGATAAAGTCATTAATTTCGATTTCATTTTTATTTAAATAAGAAAGAACTTCACCCATCAAAAGATTCCATAAGGTTTTTACGTATTTCTTACCTTCAATTAACTTATCAAAATAATTAGACATCTCAAAAGATAAAAGGACTTGATTTGCCTCATCGATATTCAATCCTAAAGAAAGATAATAATCTCTTTTTTGATCTAGAGAAGGTAGACAAGTATCAATTGCCTTTTGAACAAATTCATCGCTTAAATATATAGGTGCGATGTTAGGTTCTCTAAAATATTTATAATCGACTGAATCAGTCTTTTTACGCATTAAGACAGTCTCTTTTTTAGTTTCATCGAATCTTCTAGTCTCTTGAGATATTATACCTCCTGAAAGAAGAATGCCGCTTTGACGTCTAATTTCAAAATCGATAGCCTTTTGAACATTAGAAACTGAGTTTAAGTTTTTAATTTCTACCTTTGTTCCGAATTTACTTTCTCCAACTGGACGTAAAGAAATATTAACATCGCATCTAAGCGAACCTTCTTCCATCTTGCCATCAGAAACATTAGAGAACACCACGATTTCTCGAATCTTATCAACATATTTCATCGCTTCATATCCGTTTTTGATATCAGGGCGAGATACTATTTCAATTAAAGGTGTTCCCGCGCGGTTATAATCAAGCAAGGTGTAAGTTGATAAATGTAGCTGCTTACAAGTATCTTCTTCCATATGAAGTCTTTCAATTTCGATTTTCTTCTTTCCATCTAAAGAATCGATTATGACATAACCATTCTTTCCAATTGGTCGATCATTTTGGGTTATTTGATACCCTTTAGGTAAATCAGAATAAAAGTAATTCTTTCGATCAAAATATAAGGTGTGATCAATCTCCATATTTAAAAGATTAGAAACTCTGATCGCGTTAATTACAGCTTGCTTATTAACTGTTGGCATCGTGCCAGGAAAAGCCATATCAAGAGGTGAGACTAAAGTATTAGGTGAGGCTCCAAAATAATTAGGAGATGATGAAAACATTTTTGATTTTGTTTTCATCTCAACGTGAATTTCAATACCGATTACTGCTTCAAAGTTCATTATTTCACCACCTTTTCTATAGAAAGATTTTTATATCCTAAAGTTTCTTCTAAGGCATAGCCAACTTGAAATACTAAACTATCTTCAAAAACCCGTCCGGTTAGATTAGCGTCAAATGGGAACCCATCATCCATTCCGATAGGAAGAGATAAAGAAGGATATCCTCCAAAATTACCGATTGCTAGATGATTTTCAGCGATTAAATAAGTTGAGGATAATTTATCATCAATTCCTCCTTTAATCGGATTTCTAGCTTTAGATACGCATGGAGAATAGATAATATCGTATTTTTCAAATACTTCATTAACCTTGTTTACGATTAAGTGTCTTGCCTTTTGAGCTCTTAAGAATAATTCTTCTTGATTCTCTTTAAATAAGGAATAAGAACCTATCACGAATCTTCTTTTAATTAATTCAGAGAATCCTTTAGTTCTAGAATTCATCATCACTTCTTGATAGGTGTTTCCTTCACCTCTAGGGCCAAATTTAATTCCATCTAAATTCGCATTATTAGAAGTTGCCTCCGCGCAGGAAATAACCATATAAGTTGGATAAATTGCATTTAATAATTCTTTAGGGAAGGAGATTATATTAACGTTAGCTCCTTTACTTCTTAAATTATCAATAGATTTATTAAAGGCATCGAGAATCACTTTATCGTTTATAGAATCTATAATCTCTTTAAAAACGCAGATTTTAATTCCGTTTACTCCATTTTTAAGATTCTTTAAATTATCTTCATCATGATCTTTTAAAGATGAACCATCTTTAGGATCATATCCTTGTAAAGCATTTAAAAGAATAGCTCCGTCTTCAATAGATCTAGTGAAGAAGCCAACATGATCTAAAGAAGGAGCAAAAGGAAATAATCCGTATCTAGAAATCTTTCCCCAGGTAGGTTTATAACCAACCAATCCTCCATATGATGCTGGTTTTCTAATCGAATCTCCGGTGTCGGAACCTAAGGAAAAAGGAACGATTGAGGCAGCAACTGACGCGCATGAACCACAGGAAGAACCTCCAATCATGCAAGTTTTTGATGGATCATAAGGATTATAAGTTACTCCTTTATGTCCGGTGGTACCTGTTCCTCCCATAGCAAGTTCATCTAAGGTAGTTTTCCCAATTAAAACGCATTTTTTATCTTTTAGCTTTCTAATGACTTCCGCGTCAAAAACTGGGACATAATCTTTAAGGATCTCACTTGAAGCAGTTGTAAGTATATCTTTAGTAGAAATATTATCTTTACAAACAAAAGGAATTCCCCATAATAGATTATCTTCTTCGCATTCTTTTAGACTTGAAGCAAATTCTAAAGCTTCCTTTTCAACAATTGTCTCAAAGGCATTATTTGGATCTTTTTTAGCCTTTTCGATAGCTTCTTTAGCTAATAATAAAGGAGTGACTTCTTTTTTTAGAAGCAATTCATGTAATTCAACAATCGTTTTATCTAAATAACTCATAATACCACCTTAGGAAGCTTAATTTGATTATCTTCCACCTCTTTTGCGTTCTTTAAAGTCTCTTCTAAAGTAAGAGTCTCTCCTTCGATATCCTCGCGGAGATATGATTGACATGGATAAGGAAATGTCAAAGGAGTCACTGAATCAATATCTTCAATTTTTCCAATTAATTCCATCTGTTTAAATAATGTTGCAAACTCTTCTAATAAGGTTTGATACTGCTCTTGATCCATATCAAAGAGCAAGTTATTCGCGCATTGCTTTAATAATTCTAAGGTTACTTCTTTCATAAAACCTCCTATGATACTATTTTACTAATTTTAACGTTTGATGATAATAAGGTTTTTATTCCAAATTCTTTATTCTCAAAACTTACTTTAATTATCTTGTCAGAGATCACTTCAATCACTGTTCCGATTCCAAATGTTTCATGAAGGATTTTATCTCCCTTATAAAACTCTTTAATTCCATTGGTCGTATTAATAATTTTCCCGCTGGTGATCTCATTTTTAAAACTTCTTTTTGGCTCTGGAGATTCATTTTGTAAAGAGGCTATCATCTTATCGATAAATTGAATATGGGTTCGCTTAGGTAAGCTTAACCCCGCTTCTTTGATGAATTGAGAAGGAACGCCATCGCCTCCAGATCTAAAGTTATAATCTAAAGCGTAGGTCATAAATAATTTTTTCTTAGCCCTTGTTATTGCAACATAGGCTAAGCGTCTTTCCTCTTCATCGCCTTCCTTACTTTCTATCAAGGCTCTGTTAGATGGGAAATCACCTTGATTGAATCCATAGATAAAGACGTAATCAAACTCTAGTCCTTTAGCCGCGTGAA
This sequence comes from uncultured Bacilli bacterium, assembly GCA_944332225.1. GTDB lineage: Bacteria > Bacillota_I > Bacilli_A > RFN20 > CAG-449 > CALVJO01. The sequence continues at coordinate 4,494 of CALVJO010000021.1, forward strand.
CGGTCATCAAGGAAACTCTATCTTTAGATGTTTCAGTATCATTAACCGATAATAAGGCTAGATTCTCAACGTAATTTAAGAAAGTGTTTTTCTTGTTTTCGTTGAAGTAACGTTTGATATCTCCAACTACTTCTTCAACGTTTTCAATTTTTGAAGCCTTTTCTTCATCGTTAGGAATCGATGAGTAGAAATCGATTTCTTGGATAAAATTCTTAATGATATCTCCGTATTCAATGCTTTTAGCGTTTTTAATTAAATAAGAAGTGTTATCGATCTGTTCAACCATCCTTTTTAAAGCTTTAACCTTTTGAGGAGGAATATCACTTGAAGCATTCAAACTTTCTTTAATATAGAAATATAAAGTTTGTCCTTCATCGCTGGCTAATTTTTGAAGTTTCTCTAAGGTAATTGGGCCAATATTCCTTCGCGGAACATTGATGATTCTTTCTAAAGAAACATCAGAATAAGGATTAACAAATAAATTGAAATACGCGGTTAAATCCTTAATTTCTTTTCTTTGGAAGAAGGAGATGCCTCCGATGATCTGATAAGGAATGCTATAATCTTTCATCCTTTTTTCTAAGGAAGAAGATAGATAGTTAGAACGATATAGAACCGCGATGTCATCGTAGTTAACTCCATATTGCTTATTTAAATTTAAGATAGTCTCCGCGACATATCTAGCTTCGTTATCTCTAGTGTCTGATTGATGAATCATGATAGGTTCACCTTCATCTTTAGTCGCGAGTAAATCTTTTTTAATTCTCTTTTGATTATTTTTAATTAAAGTATTCCCCGCGTCTAAAATTCTTTTCGTGGAACGATAATTATTTTTTAAAACAATTTCTTCAACTGAGACATTCCCATAAATTTTAGATAAATTATCTTGAAGATAAAGCATGATTGAATAATCCGCGCCGCGCCACGTATAGATGGTTTGATCAGGATCACCTACTACATAAAGCGTCGTGTCTTGATTCATTAAAAGGGTGATTAAGCGAAATTGAACCGGGTCAATATCTTGAAATTCATCAACTAAAATATGCTTGATTTGACGGTTAATATAATATCTAATCGATGTGTTATCGTTCTCTAACACTTTGATTGTCTGTAAAATTAAATCATCAAAATCTAAGCAGTTAGTCTTAATTAATCTTTCTTCATAAAGTCTAAATACTTGTAAATATAATTTTACATCATAGTTATAAGCTTTAATCGGGCAAGTTTCTGAGGTGTAGCCTTCACCTTTTTTACTAGATATGAAGCTAACTGCTGATTTAATTCTTTCATCTTTCTTTTCATAGCCTAATGAGACAAATATATTTTTAATCATCGTCTTTCTATCAGTTTCATCGATAATTGAAAAGTTATTAGAAAAAACGCCTAAAGTATTAATATATTTTCTTAAAAATCTCGCGCAGAAAGAGTGGATTGTCGATAATTGAATTGTATCTAATCCAGGAAGCATCCTATAAACTCTTTCTTTAATTTCTTTTGCCGCCTTATTAGTAAAAGTAATTCCTAGAATAGTTGCAGGATCAACTCCCATCTCATCAATTAAATAGGCAATTCTATAAGTTAATACTCTCGTCTTACCAGAACCCGCGCCAGCAACTATAGAACAATATTTACTAGTAGATGTCACAGCTCTTAGCTGCTCTTCATTTAAATCTCTTACAAAATCCATACTTAGAAAGTATAGCACGAAAATATAAGATTTCTTGATAATTAAATTGAAATTGATATTTTATATATGAAGAAAAAAATTAGTTTTAAATTAAGTCTTTAGATTAGATTAAAACTGATAATCCAATATTAAAAACAATCATTTCATTTTAGATGAAAAACAATAAACTATTCCTTATTTCTTGATAATTTTTTAATTCATCTACCACATTACTCTCATATATTTTTATTACCCATGGCCCTGATTTAATATATAAAGATTCAATATTATTGACGCCTATATTAGTCTCATTAACATTTGAAAAATTACAATCTAATAAATTTATAAAATAAATCTTATTATCTATTCTTTTTTGAACTTCTTTTAAAAATAAAGTTGTGTTTCTACAAGCTAAGCATCCATCTAAATAGAAATAACAATAATAAAGGTTATCTTGAATATTAAATATATCTTCAAAAGCAATATATCTAGAATCTAGGGGTTGATTAATAATTAAAATAGTCAAAGACAAAATAAAAATCATTAGATGTTTCATACTAATATATATCCATCTAATGATTTATTTTTTAAAATTAATAATCTAAGTTTTTATAGGTTCTTGGGAAGGCTTCAACATCTCTAATATTTTCCATTCCAGAGATGTACATTAAGAATCTTTCAAATCCGATTCCAAATCCTGCGTGCTCGCATCCTCCATATTTTCTTAGATCTAAATACCATTGATAATCTTCAATCTTTAAGTTAGATTTCTTCATCTTCTCTAATAAGATATCGTAATTATCTTCTCTTTGAGAGCCTCCAACTAACTCACCGATCATCGGCATCAATAAATCGCAGGCTGCCACGGTTTTATTATCTTTATTACGTTTCATATAGAAAGATTTAATTTCTTCAGGATAGTTAATTAAGAATACTGGTCCTTTAACTATTTGTTCAGTTATATATCTTTCGTGCTCAGTTTCTAAATCTTTACCCCAATAGATGTCTTTATCAACAAAGTCGACTCCATCTTTAACCGCCTTTTGTAATAAAGTTATAGCCTCGGTATATTCCATCTTTCTAAATGGTGATTTTAAGACATGATTTAATCTATCTAATAAAGTCTTATCAATCATGGTATTGAAGAAGCTCATCTCTTCAGGTGCATTTTCTAAGCAGTATTGAATGCAGTATTTCACGCAGTCTTCAATTAAATCCATGTCATCTTCTAAATCAGCAAAAGCAATTTCTGGCTCAATCATCCAGAATTCAGCAGCATGGGTTCTAGTGTTAGATTTTTCGCTTCTAAAGGTAGGTCCAAAAGTATAGACATCTCTAAATGCCATGCAGAAAGCTTCAACATGAATTTGTCCTGATCCGGATAATAAAGTTTTCTTATTAAAGTAAGAATCTAATTCACTTTCCTTACTTCCAGTTACTACATGGAACATATCATCACCTTCACATGAAATACCAGTTAGTAAAGGAGTATGGACATAGACAAATCCTTGATCTTGGAAGAATTCATGAATTGCCATAGATAATACTGAACGTAATCTAAATACTGCGTTAAAGGTATTGGTTCTAGGTCTTAAATGGGCGATGGTTCTTAAATATTCAAAAGAGTGACGTTTCTTTTGAAGAGGGTATGAAGAATCGCAATCTCCCACTAAAACTAATTCATCTAAGGTAATTTCAAATGGTTGCTTGTTCTCTGGAGTTAACTTAAATTTACCTTTAACTTCAACTGAACAACCTGTTAAATGCTTAGAAATATTTTCAAAATCTTTATTTTCTTTAGAATATACCACTTGAGCGTTTTTAAAATACGTTCCATCATTTAGTTCAATAAAGCCGATTGAACCATTATTTCTATTCGTTCTAATCCATCCTTCTAAGGAAACCTCAGAAATCGAATCTTTCATCATTTGGTCACCATAGTAGCATGTTTCAAATAACTCTCTTATTGTTTTAAATTCGTACATATAGACACCTCTAAACGAAACTATTTTAGCATATAGATAAAATTTAACATCCTTTTTTTAAAATAATCTTTTGAAAGACTATATATATTTGATGAAACCAATATTGTTATTAACTTTATCAATTATTAACTTGGCTTCAAGTGATAATATTAAACCAACTATCCTAGGGCCAAATTATCTTTTCTTTGAATATGGGGAAAATATAACCCTCGATAAAATATTAGAAAACTATGTAATATTTGATGATCAAACTTCTTTTTCTGAATTAGAAATCTCTATGGATAGAAACGTTAATCCTTTTACATTCTCTAAAGAGACTTACTATATCTATATTGAAGATTTAAATCATAATAAAGAAACATTTGAAGTGATAATTGAAATCGGTAGCAAAAAAGAATTAATTATCAAGGGTAGAGAAACTATCTATACAACAATCGATAATCCTTTAAGCGAAGAAGAAATTCTATCTTACTTTTCTATAGAATCTTATTACTATAAAGAAGCAAAATTATTTTTAGAGGGTGATAATTATTTTAATGAATATGATAAAGTAGGTAATTATCTTATTAGAGTTTTTTCTTCTTTAAAAAATATTAAAGGGGAAAAATACGCCTATATTAAAGTAATCGATAGATTTAAAGAAATTCCTTGTGTCGATAATATTTCTTTAACATTCTATAGTAATGAATCATTAAATGAAGAATCGATATTTAATAAATTAGTAAAGGAAAATAAAATCGCTAATTTACATTATGGAAAACTCGACGTAATGAATTTTGATAATCTAGATTCATTAACTCAAGGAACCTATAATTTAGATTTATCAATCCAAGTCTTAGAAGGAGAATATCATATTCTAAATACCACGATTCAATTAAATATAATAAAAGCTAAGGATGATTCCTTAGCCTTAAGACAAACAATATTTAATAAAATTTACTTATTTTTCAAAAAATTAATCTTATTACTTATTGGTGGTTGAACCAAAGCCCCCATCTCTAAGCGCGTTAGCTTCATCATCATAAGTGATGCCAAAAGAAACAAAGATTCCTTGAGCAAAAGCTTCACCTTCCTTGATTGATAAGTAAAGGTTCTCATTCGTGTCATTCGTTATCTTAACGTAGATATGACCTTCATTTGATGAGCCATGATAATCTGAATCGATAACTCCTACTGTATTATTTAATTGAAGACGATATTTAAAACCAAGTCCTGAACGAGGGAACATAAGTAAAACTATATCATCTTCCATCGTGCATCTAATTCCAGTTGGAACCTTGATGGTTTCATGCGGCTGAAGCTCGATATCAAATGGCGCGTAGAAATCATATCCCGCGGAGCCTTTAGTAGCTCTTTTAGGTAGCTTGATATGCTGATAAATTAAATCAATATTTTCTAATGATAAATCAGGAAAAGAATTTAAATAATCTTTTTCAAATTGTTTTAATGATACTTTTTCAAATTTCGCGCATCTTCGCATATTTATTCTCCTTTTTTTCGAATAACGACTTTTCCTTTGCAAGGAATTGCCGCGCCTTCTAAGATGATTTCTTCTACATCATCTACAGTTATTATACCATCTTTAGGATTTTTTATCGATTTGATTGAGCCTTTAATATCAGCATTTACTTCAGAATATTCAAAGGCTAAGTCACAATCTTCCATCGTGCAGTTAACAAGAGTTAAATTCTTACAATCCACGAGGGGTTGATGAGAGATAATCTTACAATTAATTAAAGTTAAACCATCGGAATACCAACCTAGATACTCGCCTTTAACAATTGAATCTTTAACTGTAACATTCTTAGAATGCCAAAAGGCATCTTTTGTATCTAATACTGAATTAGAGATCTTACAATCTTCCATATATTGCATGGTATACTTGCCTTTAATCGTGACATTTTCTAACTTAACGTCCTTGCATTCTAAAAAGCAATATTCACCTTCGATTTCAGAATCATTAACATTTATTGAATTAGATTTCCAAAAGCATTCATCGGAAATGATCTTAGAATGTCTAACCGTAATGTTTTCGCATTCTCTAATCGCTTTAATCCCTAATAATTTAGAATTATCGATGATTAGATTCTTTGTATACCAAAGCATCGCACGGCAATTAACTGAAGCTTCAACTGAGAATAATTGTAAGCCATTATCATGCCATAAAGGATATCTTAAATCGAAAAAGCAGTTCTTAACGATTAAATCTTTTCCTTCTTTTAAAGCAGATTCTCCATCTTCTTCACCTTCAAATCGGCAATCGATGATGTTGGTATAGTTAATATTATACAAGGCTCTTTCTTCTGAGAAGGTTTGTTTTTCTATTAAATGTCTTTCACTTTCTTGCATAGAATCACCTCACTTAATTATATTCTTAAAGTCTATCTTGTAAATAAAAATTATTTTAGGGATTAATCGTATAAAAGCTAAAACATTCATTCAACACGAAAAAATAGATATTTATTGAAGCTTACTTTTATAATTTGTGGCATTTTACTTTTATGATTTGTGGTGTTTTACTTTTGACTTTTGTGGTAAACCATTTATTTATTTTAATTTAACAAAGCAATATCATAATCAATATCAATAAAATTTAGACTACATTTTCTCTTAATCTAATTTTTAAAAAAATCATAAAACATCATAAATAAGAGCTTTTTTATGTTTTAGATATTCATTAACCTCCAAAGACAAGCTTTAGATTTTCGCTTGGAGTTCAAACCGCATAGACTTAGGCTCGCTATTGTATAGATACATATTAGAACTACATCTGAATTAGTTATCTTCTCTCCGATTGATGTCAAAGGAAGAGCATTATAATAAATCAAACCTAAAGCATCAAAATTTTCTAATTTCTTTTTTTCTTTTAAAAATCACATTAAAACTCCTCCTAAAGTAAACATTGCTTTTTGCTATATCCCCTAGGGGATACTCATTAATTAACATTTATTAATTATTTTCTTTGTCTATTTTAGAAGGAGTATATCACTAGTTTAGGGATACTTTATTTTGCTTTAATTAGTCATATAAAAGCATTTTTTATATATTTGGCAGTTAGCAAAGTTGTAATGTAAAAATAGATATTATAAGTTTTTTGTTACAAAAGTAATTTTTAATAACGAAATATGATTATGGATATTAAATTAATTAAAACAGATATAGATACTTAATCTTTTAGCCTATCAAATAATGCCTTAAAATTATTAATCGTTTCTTCGGTAAAACTACCAATAGAACTATTAGATTTAAGTATTGATGACGAACGTACTGTTTTATTCATTATTTCATATTTTTCTTTATCTTCCTTAGAAAATAAGTCTTCAATTTCCTTAAATTTCTTTTTTTCAATTTCTAAATCTGATATACAAATTATGTTTTCAAATGCTGTGTTCTTGCACGCTTCTATCATTTTTTTACCAGCTATATCTCCATCAACTAGAATATTCTTCTTTGGATATTCCAACGATAAAAGTTTCTTTAATATTTTGCTTCTACTTTCATCTGTATTTCCTATTCCGTTGCAAGGAATAAATGCAATATCTTTAACGCTAAATATTCTTTTAAACATAGTTAAATAATTATAATCTGTGATTCCTTCTACAAAAATTATTTCAGTTTTAGGACTATATAAAACGTTTTGTTCAATTGTTAAAGCTTCTTTAATAGGCAATAAACAATCTGGATCTTCATAGTTAACTGCCGAAAAAATATTATCGATTTTGGAACGATTATTTACCATACTAACAACGCGAAGTTCATCATAATTATCTATATCAATCAAGAAAGGAGAATGAGTTGCAATGATGAATGTGAGATCATTTTTCTTGGCAAAGCTTTTAATAAACCTTCTTAACTCATTTTGACCTTTTGGATGTAAGTTAGTAGCTGGCTCATCCATTATTATAATGTCACCAGGCATTAACTTAGTTGATAAGATAAAATTAAAGAAAAAATTAAAAAACCATCTGAATCCTGTTGATTGATAATCTAGCATTATTGGATCTTCATCTTTGCCACGAGACATTCCAAATGTAATCTCATTTTCTCCAAGTTTTATTGAAAATTTATATTCATCAGATTCAGCAAAATACAATTTGTTAAATTGTTCATTTATAACTACTATTTTTCCATTGATTTCCTTTTCAGTTTTAGTCAAGGTTGCTGAATTGTGAAACTCCTTATACTGCTCATATGTTTTTTGGATTATATCAATATCTATATCAATTGCTTTAAATAAGGATTGGTAAAAATTACTATTTTTAACAGCCGTAAAACTAGTTTGTAGATTTGAGCAAACAAGAGGATTTTCTTTATAAGTGATAACATTTGGAATCAAAGGTATTTCATATTTTTCTTTACAATACTCCTCAGCATTCTTTAATAAATTTCTACTGAATTTCCAATAACCATCGGAAGGCATAGCAGTGTTAAACTGGTGTTCATTAGGATGGTAATAAGATACTTTGCTTAATCCCTCTGCAATTTTATTAATCTTGCCTATTATTTTATCAGCATATTCTCTAGTAATTGGAAATTCATTTTTATTAAGTTGATCTAATATATTGTTCAATACACCTCCTTTATCTATTGATGAAAGATAATCAGCTGCCACTGTAAGATCTTTTTGCAACTTTTCTTTTGTTAAATAGCTGTTTATTTTATCTTTAACATTAAATTCACAATCTATTTTCCCCTTGTAAGTCAAAGTATAATTAATATAATCTTGTTTATTTTTTAGCTCTAACTCAATGTGTGGCACACGATCTTTGGAATCATAACTTAAAGTAGTGATATCTCGTTCACTTAGTTCCTTTTTCGCAATTGATTGTAATGCTTCCAATACATTAGATTTTCCAGAGTTGTTAGGGCCTATTAAAATTAATAAATCACCTATTTCTCCCTTCTTCATTGAATAATTAAGTATTAACTTTTCTGGTTTGTCTAAACCAATGTTACGGAATTTTGATATTTTAAGTATTCGTTCCATTTTATTCCCCTTTCTTTTTGGTATATATACTTATTATTTTTTTATATGGAAGAAGCAATTCAATCTCCTTTTTCGTTAACTCATCCTTAGAGAGAAGTGGTGATATTTCCATAAGATAATGAATTGCTAAATCAAAAAAACTTTCCTTCATGCACAAGTAAATAAATTTGGCTTTTTCTGTTTCCCCATGGGTAGAAACATAATTCATAATTTCTTGGCAAACAAAATTATTTTCGTCTATATTATTATGAATATTTGATGGTGTAAGTAAAAAAGAGATTACATTTCGCTTATCAATTAAGTCATTATTCATTATGTAATCAAACAACTTTAATACGTCATCTTGGATTAAATTAAAATCTCTTCTATCATACGCATCAATATATTTGTACATTGTTGGCCTAGATACATGAAGATACTTAGCTAGTTCTGTGATTTTAATGTCTAAACTTTGCAACCGTTCATGAATCATATTCGTCCCCCTTTTGAAATAAATCTAACAGACTTTACACTTTTCATAAAGTATTTTTTACGTTTTTTGTAAATTTAAACATTTCAAATGATTGTGAGTACTGAAATATTGTTGCGAATAGATACCAATATTTCTTTGCGAGTTCAAACCCCACCGGACGTTGCTTTTCCTGTCCATTGTACTAAAAAAGTCCGATCACTCGGACTCATAATACTATTTTGGTGGAGCTGACGAGGCTCGAACTCGCCACCTCATCCATGCCATGGATGCGCTCTCCCAGATGAGCTACAGCCCCAAAAATCAAGCAAATGAATAATAATCTTTTTTTCATGCATCGTCAATAAAAAGTTATATATTATTCTTTATCGATAAAACGCATTTGCTTGATATAAATTAATTAAAAATCAAAGATTGTTAACTGATCAGAAGACTTTAAAACATCTAAAACGCCTAATAAGGTTAATTTTGTGACAATTTGGCTATTAACCTTAGTTCTTTTACAGAAATCTTCTTTAGAGGTGAATTTTCTTTCATTTCTAGCTTTTATAATGGTTTCTGCAGGTCCTTCACCTAAACCATCGATTACAGTAAACGGAGGAATTAAAGATTTATTCTCATAATCAATCGTAAAGTTTTTATAATCAGATTTATATAGATCAATAGGTTCAATCTTATATCCTCTTTCATATAATTCTAAGACGATTAATGATGTTTTTAATATTTCATCATCTTTAGGAGTTTGAATTCTTTGCTCTTTTAATTTATTGATTTCTTCAATCTTTTTAATAACTGCTTCCTTCCCCTTTATCATCGATGAAATATCATATTGTTTAGATCTAACAGAGAAATAAACCGCGTAATATTCCAATGGTCTATGAACTTTATACCAAGAGATTCTTACAGCCATAGTAACATAGGCAACCGCGTGAGCTTTTGGGAATAAGTATTTACACTTATCCGCGGAGTTAATGAAGTATTCAGGAACATTATGTTCTTTTAAAATCGGTAAATATTCTTTTGGAACTTTCTTTCCTTTTCTAACAGCTTCCATGGTCTTAAAAGCAATAGAATTTTCTATCCCGTATTGTTGAAGAGTAATCATAACATCATCTCTACAAGCGATAATCTCATCTGAGGTACAAATCTTATTTCTCAATAACTCTTGAGCGTTTCCTGCCCAAACATCAGTTCCGTGAGATAAGCCAGAAATTCTAACTAAATCCGAGAAGCATTTAGGTCTAATCTCTTCTAGCATCGCACGAGTAAGCGAGGTACCAAATTCAGGGATACCTAAGGCTCCTGTAGTCTCATTAAGGTAATTAGACGAACACTTTAAAGCATCTCTAGAAGAATATATTGAAATAGTCTCCTCGTCATTTAAAGGGACAGTTTTAGGGTCGATATTTGTTAAATCCCAAAGCATCTTTAAAGCAGTAGGATCGACGTGACCTAATAAGTCTAATTTTAAAACGTTATCGTGAATCGCATGGAAATCAAAATGGGTGGTTTTCCACGCGGCATCGACGTCGTTTGCAGGATATTGAATCGGGGTGAAATCATAAACTTCCATGCTTTGAGGGATGACGATTATTCCTCCTGGATGCTGTCCAGAAGTCGTCTTTACTCCCTGAGCAAAATAAGCAAGCTGAGTCTTTCTTGCATTAGGAATATCATCAGGATTAATCTTCATCCTTTCAAAATATCCTCTTACATAACCAAAAGCCGTTTTCTCCGCGACTGTTTCTATGGTTCCCGCGCGGAAGACAGAATCTTTACCTAATAATACTTTAGTTAATTCATGGGCTCTTGCTTGATATTGATTAGAGAAGTTTAAATCGATATCAGGAACTTTCTCCGCGTTGAAGCCAAGAAAGGTAGCAAACGGCAGATTTTGTCCATCATTAATCATCTTAGATCCGCATTCAGGGCAGTTCTTAGTCTCTAAATCTGAGCCTGATTTATAGATGGTTGGATCAACAAACTCTAGACGATGACACTTTGGGCATAGATAATGCGGAGGTAAAGGATTAACCTCGGTGATGTCCGCCATAGTCGCGACAAAAGACGAACCAACTGATCCACGCGAGCCAACTAAGAAGCCATCTGAATTAGTCTTTCTAACTATTTCAGAAGCGATGAAGAATTGAACTGAATATCCATATTTTACAATACCGTTTAACTCAGCTTCCAATCTAGAAGCGATTGCCTCAGGTAAAGGATCACCGTATACTTTTTTAGCTTTTGTATAAACTCTTTCAATTAATCTTTGATCGACGTTTTCAATAAACGGAGGATATAGTTTATCTTTTAATGGATAGACATCTTCAACTAAAGAAGCGATGTAATTAGAGTTTGTGATGGCTATTTCTCTTCTAGTCTTTTCATCTAAAAAACTAAATTCATTTAACATCTCATTTGTTGAACGGAAATGTTGAGATGGATTTTCATAATCTTTTTTATCTCTTCCATATGGATTTAAAGGATGTCTTGGTCTAGAACCTCCTTTAGTCTTCGCAAAAATATAAATATCTCTTAATACCTTTTGATATGGTCTGCAATAATGGCAATCAGAAGTTGCTACAACTTTTTTATTAATCTCATAGGCGCAGGAAATTAAATCTTTTAAGATCATCTCAACTTTATCAAAGGTAGAGATTTGACCATCATTAACTAAGAAAGAATAATTATCTAAAGGTTGAACTTCGATATAATCATAATATTCCATCTTCTTTTTTAATACTTCTTTTGAACGGGTCATTGCCGCGTCAAAAACCTCTCCATTAAAGCAAGCAGAACCAACAATAAAGTTCTCTCTATAAGAATCTAAAACATCTCTTGGAACTCTAGGTACTCCTGAAAAACATTCAATATGGCTATAAGAAACTAGTTTAAATAAATCTTTTAATCCTTGTTGATTCTTAGCTAAGATAATCGCATGATGCGGACGAGCATTTTTAACAATTCTCTCATCTTTAAGCTTTGTTAAATCTCGATGGGTTAAAAGAGAATTATTCTCAATAAGCTTAGTTAACATAGCTTCCCATACTTGATAGAGAACATCCGCGTCATAATTAGCTCTATGCGCGGCATCCTCATCGTATTTAATTTTAAATTGGCGGGAGATTCCACCTAATGAATGGCTTTTAGCATCTGGGAAAAGATACCATGAAAGAGCTAAAGTATCGATGACTGGATTAGTCATCGGAGGCTGAGAATTATTTTTAAAAGCTTCATTTAAAAATCCATAGTCAAAGGAAGCATTATGGGCAACTAAGATGCTGTCAGATATAAAGTTTTTCATGATTTCTAGAGCTTTTTTAATTTTTAATTGCCCTCTTACCATGCTATCAGTTATATGAGTTTTCTCTTGAATCACCTTAGGAAGAGGAATCTCTGGATCGATAAAGATATCTATTTCATCAATCTTTCTTCCGTTTTTATATTTAACCGCGCCGAATTCAATGATTCTATCATAACGCGCGCTGAGACCTGTTGTTTCAAAGTCAAAGACCACATAAGTTGCATCTTTTAAAACGATATCTTGAGGGTTAAAGACGTATTCTAAAGTAGAATCAACTAGGTAAGCTTCAACGCCATAAATCATCTTTAAATGATGGTTAGCCGCGGCTTTTTGAGCTTCTGGGAAGGCTTGAACCACCGCGTGATCAGTGACGGCTATAGCCTTCATTCCCCATCTCTCTGCCTGCGCGCAATATTGTTCAATTGAGGCTACTCCATCCATTTCTGACATCTTAGTATGTAAATGAAGTTCAACTCTTTTTTCCGTTTCCGTGTCTTCAACATCATCACCTAAAAATAGATCCTTAATTATTTCAATTGAAGATGCGTTTATTTGAAGCTCATTATTATATTTAGAACGCTTGACATATCCTTGCACTTTTAAATCAGCTTTCGCATCTTTTTCACCTAATTTATCCATTAAGGAATTATTAATTATTTCATTTTCAAAACCGATTACATCGATTCCTCCCTCTTCATCACCTAATACGAGAGTTATGAATCTTTTTCCAGTTTTCGTGCTTCTAACTGATACCGAGCACATTGCTCCTTTAACTTCTACAAATCCTGAATTATCGTTTATTTGAGAAGTTTTAACCACTTTATACTTAGATTTTTCTTCACCTTCATTATCGTCATCTATCTTCTCTTCTTCTTGAACTAAGTTGACTTTAGATTTTGAGATTTTTTCTTCTCTTTTTTCAATCTCACCCTCTAGATAATCTAATTCAACTTTTATATCTACATTTATATCTAATGAAGATAAAAGATTTTCCATTCGTTCGATATTCTCTTTATAAGCATCATGATGGAATTGAGACATGAAAGATATGATGATTGAACCATTCAAGATAGTAGCTTTAGGGAATTCCTCTTCTTTATATCCTTGAGACAAAAAGTCTTGTTTTAAAAAATCTAAAACCTCCATCAAAGTGTATTTAGATTCATATTCAAAATGAATGTCACATTTAAACGGAGAATTTTTAATTCCTTCAATTAAATCCACCGCGTTACGATAAGATAGAAGTTTAGGGCAGGAAATCACCCCGACAAAACGATCATTTTCCTTATTATAGGCAGTCTTAACAAAATGTAATCCTTCATATCTCAAGGCATTATTAATATTTAATTTTTTTAAAAATCTAACTATCAAGTCGTTCATTATATTTTCCTCTTCATTCATTTTATCAAAGCTGATATCCACTTTCCAAAAAGAAAAGTGATCCCTCTTAAAAAAGAGAAATCACTTATATAATTACTAATTATTAGCTACTTCAGAATAAAGCGAAGATATCCTTGAAGGTGACTACAACGAATAAGGTTAAAAGCAAGCCAAATCCTATATAAGTCATAATCGTCTTGAATTTAGAAGGAATCTCTTTTTTAGTAATTCCTTCGATGATAGTAACTACAAACTGCCATCCGTCTAGCCCAGGGAATGGAAGCAAGTTAAAGATTGCTAAGTTAACTGAGACTAAAGCCCAAACTCCAAAGAAATAGTAAGCTCCAATAGATGAAGCCATGGTTGAAACTTGAACGATAGATATAATTCCTCCTAAATTAGAGAATCCTTCAGGAGTGAAGATTTGTCCTAAGGCAACGAATATAGCCCCGCAGCCTTCACCAAACATTCTTCCAGATATAGTAAACCATTCTGAAGGTGTGGTTCTTCTAGTGATTGGAACAAAGCTAATTCCAATACTTTCCCATGATAAAGTTCCATTGTTATCTACTGCGTTAACTGTAAGATCAATCACATCTTTATCCAATGTATATAGATTAAATTTTACATTATCATTTGCAGTTGATGGAGCCTGATTTAATGCTTCATTAAAAGCATAGTATAATTGAAGTTTGTCTTCAGGAGAATCTGATGATGAATTAAATGTGTTTCTTTCAGTTTCAACATTATCAATAGTAACTATATATTCTCCACCTATAATAATATCTTCATTAGTCCATCCACTACCATCACTAGACCATGTTCTTTCAGGGTCCGAAGCTAAAGAACCTTCTTGAACTTGGACATAGTTTTCATAGCTATAAACAACTGGTACATCAATCGCATAAAAGAAGAATAATAAATATCCTACGATGAAGTTTAAAGTGATTCCAGCAAGAAGAATAATGCATCTTTTCCATCTTGAGATACCATTTAATTTTCTATTTGGGGGTAAGGTCTTATAAAGAGAATAAAGTTCTTGATCTGAAGGGGAAAGTGAGGCAACCTCCTCTTCCGTCATCTCAGGGATATCCTCGCCAATCATCGAACAATACCCACCTAAAGGTATCCATCTAATAGAAAATTTAGTTTCTCCAGTTTTTCTTTTCTTAGAAAAGATTAATGGTCCAAAGCCAATTGAAAACTCATTGACATAGACATTAAAAATCTTTGCCGCGATGAAATGGCCGAATTCATGAATTACAATTAATGTTACTAAGGCTAATAAAGCCAATAATATTCCTAAAAATGTCGACAAAATTATATCCTTTCTATTGTTTTAAGTTTTCTATAATTTTTCTAGATTCTAATCTAGTTTGATAATCGATTCTTTGTAAATCTTGATAAGTGAAGTTATCTTCTACTTGATGATTATTTAAGCATGAAGCAACTACCTTTTCAATTTGATTAAACTTTAATCTACCTTCTCTAAAGGCTAGATTAGCTTCTTCATTGCTCGCGTTTAATACGCATAGATAAGTTTTTCCTTTTCTTAAAGCATCATAAGCAAGATTCAAGCTTGGATAACGTTCAGGATCCATCTTTCTAAAATGAAGCGATAAGATAGATTCTAAATCTAATTTAGGCACATTAGTAGAATGATACTTTCCTTCATATAATGCGTAAGATATTGGAATTCTCATATCGTTCGTTGCCATATCCGCGATTAATGAGCCATCCTTCATTCTAATTAAGGCATGAATTAATGATTCATCATGAAGTAAGACATGAATCTTATCTAAAGGTAAAGAAAATAAATAATAAGCTTCAATCACTTCAAAACCTTTATTCATCATAGTTGCTGAATCGATAGTAATCTTGCTTCCCATCTTCCATGAAGGATGATTTAAGGCTTGCTCTAAAGTGACATTTTCTAATTGATCAAAAGTTAAATCTCTAAAGGAGCCTCCTGACGCGGTTATATAAATAGAATCAATATCATCTTTAGAATAATGATTTAGAAGCTTATAAAGCGATGAATGTTCTGAATCAATCGGATATAGACGACTAGAAGGATGCTTTTTTAAATTATCAAGGACTAAAGAACCTCCGACAACTAAAGATTCTTTATTAGCTAAGCATAAGATTAAATCATTATTTATCGATAATAAGGAAGGATATAATCCTTCAAATCCGACTAAAGAGTTAACTACCATATCAACATCTAAAGTTAAGATGATTTTTTCATAACCATCATCTTTACAATAGAATTCGATATTTGGATATTGATTTTTTAAAGAAGGAATTAAAGATTTTTCTCCAATTAAAACTTTCTTTAAATCAGGAAGATATTTTATAAGCTTAGAAAATTCATCAACATTTGAATTAAAACATCCTGAGACGATTTTAAAATCTTGAGGATTAGACTTAACTACATCGATTACATTTTTCCCAATCGATCCCGTCATTCCAAGAAGACATATATTTCTCATTGGAAGGCTCCTGAGAATGGTGAGTAATAGATAAAGGTAATTAAAATTGTAGTTAATAAAGAAGTAATTAATAGAGAATCAAAACGATCTAATACTCCTCCGTGTCCTGGGAATATCTTTCCAAAATCCTTAATTTCAAAATGACGTTTAATTAAAGAGAACATCAAATCACCTAAAACAGCGAACAAAGGAATGGCAATAGAAATTAATAAAGCAAAGTACCAATGCTCAAAATCAATCACTCCTTTTAAAATAGGAATATCAAAGCATAGATCACAAATTAACATGAAGGAAAAAGTAATAGCCGCGGAGAAGACGATACCACCTATTAATCCTTCCCAAGTTTTCTTAGGTGAAACTCTTTCATTGAGCTTATGCTTTCCAAATAATACACCTACAAAATAAGCAAATATATCGTTTAAGGCAGTTCCCCCATAAACATAGAATATTAATAGACAAGTTAAGTATCTAGAAGGATATTCATAACGTTCTATCGAGGCTAATGCCGAAGGAGAGAACCTTAAGAATAATACTGATTGAACGCTTATTCCTAAAAATAACGCCATAGTGAATAAATAAAAGACATCATTTATCGAAATTTTGGTAGATATAATCGAATAACCAAATAATAAAGCAATTAAGAAACCAACCCCCATCGTTGATATTCTTATATCCTTCATAAAGAAGCTGAAGGTAGAACCATCATACCAAGCGATTTGAGCCTGAGTTTGAGCGTTTTGGAAGAAAACCCAGAAAACAAATGAGATAGTAAATATATAGATGATTGCTACGATAAACCAAGGATATTCGCTTTTAGTAACATGCAAAATTTCCCAAATGGAAACGACAACTATAAAGGCTGCTAAAACGATGAAAAACCAATCTCCTAGAATTATTAATGGCAAACCGATAATCGCCATTAATAAACCGGTTATAAACCTCGTCTTCATCGACTTTTTCGTGTCTTGAGATATCTTATTTACTTCCATAATCTATTCCTCCAAACCGTCTCGAACGATGAGAAAATTCATCTAGACAATCTATAAAATCTTTTTTAGTAAAAGCAGGCCATTCATGATCTACAAATATTAATTCAGCGTAGGCAAGCTGAGCTAAACAAAAGTTAGATAGTCTCTTCTCTCCAGAAGTTCTTATCATTAAATCAACTGGAGGTAAAGATCCTGAATAAAGATGAGACATTACGATTTCAGGAGTGATATCTTCAATTTGTAAAGATCCTTGTTTGACTAAAGAAGCGATGTTTTTAGTCGCGTAGGTTATATCATCTAACCCTCCATAATTTAAACATAAATTTAAGATTACGCCTTGATTATTTTCAGTTTCTTTCTTAGCAAAAAGAATCTCTTCTTGCATGGAAAGAGGGAATTTAGATAAATCTCCCATAGTCATAATCTTACAATTATTTTTCTTTAGCTCCGGAAGATAGTCTTTAAAGAATTGTTCAAACAAATCAAATAATGTATCAATTTCTTCTTTGCTTCGTTTCCAGTTTTCAGTAGAGAAGCAAAAAAGAGTCATGATCTTGCATCCATATTCTTGACACATCTTCAAGACATCAAAGATTCGTTTAACTCCTTCTCTATGGCCATAGCTTCTAGGCATTAATCTTTTTTTAGCCCATCTACCATTGCCATCCATAATGAAGGCCACATGGGTAGGGACGTTTATAATGTTTTGTTTCATTCTTTCTCTCATATCGCTTATTATATCTTTTCAAAGTTTTTTTGTCATAATTGAAAAGAACCTTTAAAAATTTTACGAAGTATTTACAAAATAGTTGGTAAAAAATCTTTTATTTTAGGTCTTTTTGACGGAAATTCACTCCATA
>CALVJO010000022.1 GCA_944332225.1 uncultured Bacilli bacterium
ACCTTCAATTCGCAAAGTTATTATACTCAAAACTATTTGTTTTCTCACCAACTATTTTGTAAATACTTCGATTATTTTTTATTTAATAATTCTAATATAAAGACTCACCAGGAATAACGAGAATATATTTAATCTCATCAGTTATTTCTTTAACAAATCCTGTCGATTGAACATTACGCACCAAAACTTTAAGATCTGAAATTTTAGTATTTACTATTTTCCCTTCAATATAATTATTGGCATAAAAAACCAATATGGTAAAACTGCCTTTAGCAATTATTTCATTTAGCCCATCGACTGTTCCACCTTTCAAATAAATATTTCCACCTCTACAAGTGCCGATTAATTCGATTTTATATGACATAATAACCTCCACAAAACGATTTTACCCCCCCCCCGTATGCTGTCAAGTTAAAGCAACAAGTGTCTACTTTTTATTGACTAGTACATACATTTTTAGCGATTTTTCGTTTTGCTTTTTGGCGTATTTTCGCTTGTGCTTGGAAAACGCCTTAAATGCCCTCAAAATTGCAAAGCAAACGCCTTTAATGTCTTAAGAAAAAATCTTCTATTCTTATTTTTATTTGATTATTTCCCAATAGCCGCCTTTGTCTGGCCCTGAATGCTTGATAATCTTTCGCTCCTGTAATTTTTTTAGATAATGCCTAATGCTTCCCTCTGTTTTATGCAAAACAATTGCCATGTCTTTTCTCGAAATATTTCCATTATTTTTAATTAGTTGAATTATTTCCTCTTCTATGTTTTCTGGTTGTGTTGTGGTTGTTTTTCTGGTTGTCTTATCAAAACCTTCTCTATTGAATGGTATTACCACATCGATGAAATATTCAGAAAAAATATATGCCTCTTCACCATAAACTTTAACAACCGTAGGCACACCGTGACCACTTTCTTCAGCGAAATCGCACGCTCTAAATATATCAAATAGTTCTTTATTTACCGGCTCGCTTTTGCCACGTAAGAATTGCTCCTTAGTTAAAACGCTAGGTATACCACCAAACGATTCGATTTCTAAGCGATCGCTATAAACATATATGCCTGGATGGTTGCTTTCGCTCCATTTGTTGTGTACACATGCGTTAATCCACGCTTGTTCAAACGCCTCAGTATCAAACATTTTTCTTTCTTTTCGTGGTGTTGTTGTAACATCTACAAACGTTTGATTAATTGAATTCACATAATTTTTCGCTTGTTCCATTGCCAATAACAAACATTTTCCACCAAATTCTTCTCTTCTTAAATATTTCGTTTTATCCGAGGAGGCAAATGTCGCAACATTTATAACAATGTCGTTTTTATCGGCTAAAATTTCTGCTAAATAGTTAAAATGCCCCTCCTTTGTTAGCAAATGATAGTTTTCTAAAAAAGTATCATCTGAAATATGATTATTATTCGACAGCAAATAATTTTTTAATATTTGAAATGTCAGATGACTTTTTCTAGAAGGAATGTCAACAATGCTCGTTGTAATATTTGATAACGACTTGATAAATCTTTCCTTTATTTCTTCAGGTGTTAAACTTTTACAAGAAGAGCCTATTCTTATATAGCACCCCATTTCTGATAGACCGTATTTTTTTATGTAAAATAACTGGTTGCCTTTTTTTACTTCAATTTTAATAATATTTTTACCATCTATTATTTCATGAAATTGTTTAACAAAAGAAACACAACGCGGGGAAATTTGATCGGTTATGATATCCGAGATTTCTCGCATAGTTTCGTCAATATTAATAATACCAACAAGATCATTCTTTTTGTTTACGCCAATTAATATTGTTCCTCCTTCAGAGTTTAAAAAAGAAACAATCTCTTTTGGTAAAGAATTTGAAACTTTTTCTTTATATTCTAATTTGTCATTTTCATCGATAAGCATCTCAATATCACCTCGATAATTATTATAGTTCTATAGCAACCAGAAAACAACCAGAAAACAGCATGTGTTTTACCTTATAAGTTCTTACAGTATTGATGATTTGGAAATTTGTAGTACACATAATCAAGATTCAGCCATGTTTTGGCTAATTTTTCGACTAAAAGAAAATTTTTTCAGAAATTGTGATTTCGCGGTGGCTAGATCAATATGACAAATCCTCCTCCTTTTATATCCATATTTATAATTTGCGAATGTTCGAACCCGTTGTGCTATTGCGGTGGTTCGAACTTTTTGATGTATTTTTGACTATTTTCGATGGTCATTCTAGGATAACAAAATTTTGGGTTACGACATAACGAGCACAAATCAGTAAGATTTGGTAAAAAAATAACCTATAATGCCGAGGCATTATAGGTGTTCTTCAAAGATTGGTGGAACTGACGGGGATCGAACCCGCTACCTATTCGTTGCGAACGAATCGCTCTCCCAGATGAGCTACAGTCCCTTAAAGGACAACTCTAGCCGAGAAAGAAAGTTCTCCTTCCT
Organism: uncultured Bacilli bacterium; assembly: GCA_944332225.1. Lineage (GTDB taxonomy): Bacteria > Bacillota_I > Bacilli_A > RFN20 > CAG-449 > CALVJO01. The sequence continues at coordinate 2,441 of CALVJO010000022.1, forward strand.
CGCTCAAGCCTTTTACGATTATAGCACCACCAATATCTTTAAAAAAGATTTTTATTAGAGAATTTGGCATTAACTCTTTGATGTGATCTATCTCAAATTCATTAATTGTTTGTTCTTTACTTAACTGAACCGCGTTTAAAATATAACGCGCGTAATTTGCATTATTAACATGTCCATTATGATCTAAATCAGAAAATGTAGTCTTTTCAATAAATGGAGTTAAACCAGTTTCATCGAAATCTTCTAGTTTAGGAAATTCCTTTTCAAAATTAGAATGAGGTAATATCTCACATTCATAATTAATATTTCTAGACATCGCTAGGCGTCTAGTTTTAACATTAACAACCACCCATTTAGATAATCCTTCAATAAGGGTCTCTCCGTTTTCATCTTCAATTAAATATTCACGATCAAAATCTAATCTTCCTTTCTCTCTAGGCCAGGTGGTGACATTAACAGTAGAATATAAAGGAGGATATTTTTTTACGATATATTTAGTTCTAACTAAAACCCAGATTAAATCATCTTTAATCATCTTATTGAATCCAACGCCGATCATATCAGCATGTTCACCTGCAACATCTTGAAAGAAATCAAGAATCGCATGTGGGGTTAGATGGTCATAACAATCATAATCGCTGATTCTAAGGGCAAATTTCTTCGTGTATTTTTCGTTCATACTCTCTTCTCTTTTCTAGAAGTATTTTATTACTTTTATCTTTTTTAAAAAACTAAAATCCTAATTAGTAGAAACTTAGTGAACCTATATGAAAATTAACTTTCATGATTTACATATTTGCTTTCATAAACTTGCTTTTTAAAATAAAGTCACCAAGCAAGATAATAGTTTAAAAAGCATCTTAAACGTAAGGGAAGATGTAACAACTTTTCTTATTTTGCTATGGTTGGTTTTAATAAAAGGAGGCTAAATTATGGATAAAGTGATATTTTGTATCGATTTAAAATCTTTTTATGCTTCGGTAGAATGCGTCGATCGTAACTTAGATCCTTTTTTAGTCAACCTCGCGGTATGCGATGTCTCTCGCGGAAACGGATCTATCATTTTAGCCATATCACCTAGATTAAAACAATACGGGATTCCATCTCGTCTTAGAATATTTGAACTACCAAAGATTGACGATATCATCTTTGCTAAACCGAGAATGAAACGTTACTTAGAAGTATCATCTAAAATCGTTTCCCTATATTTAGAATATGTAAACATCGATGATCTTCACGTCTATTCTATCGATGAATGCTTTCTAGATTTTACTCATTATATGTCTTTTTATAACTGCTCACCTATTGAATTAGCCACAAGAATTAAAGATGAGATCTACTCTAGGTTTCATCTTCATGTGACAATTGGAATCTCTCATAACATGTTCTTAGCCAAAGTTTGCATGGATATCGAGGCGAAACATAACGATAATCAAATCGCCTTTTGGAAAGAAGAAGATATTAAAAACAAATTATGGAAGATTTCTCCTTTAGATAAAATGTGGGGAATCGGTAAAGGATATAAGCAAAAATTAAATCGCTTAGGAATCTATAATGTTGGAGATTTAGCTACCTATCCTCAAGAAAAACTAAAAGAAAAATTTGGTATTAAAGGCGAAGAATTATCCTTATTAGCTAACGGTATCGATGATTCAGATATTAGAAATAAATATATCCCTAATGATAGTTCAATAACCTCTGGGCAAGTATTTTTTAAAGATTACTCAAAGGAGGAAATCTTATTAATCATCAAAGAGATGATGGATGATCTTGTGCTTCGCCTCTATGAGACTTTCTCAACTTGCAAGGAAATCTCTCTATCAATCGGATATTCAAAAAATATAACAGGAGGTTTAAATAAGCATCAAATCTTACCATTTGCCACGAATGATTTAATTTATCTAAGAGATATCATGCTTTCTTTAGCTAAAACATATATCGATGATAAACCGATTAGAAATATTTCCTTATCACTAGGTAAGCTTCAATCTTCTTCCTTTATCATGGGAAATATATTTTATTCCATTGAAAAACAAACAAAGCAAAGAAATCTTTTAAAGACGATTTCTAGAATAAGAAAATCTTACGGGAACAACTCAGTATTAAGATTATCTTCAAAACTAGATTGTTCGACAATTTATCAAAAACATAATCAGATAGGAGGTCATGCAAAATGAGAGACACAACTTTAAAAAAATGGATGCCATTTCAAGCTCTAACTGAACAGGGAACATATCTTTCTCATGTGATTGATTACCATAAAAGATGCCAAAAGCCAATTTTAAGCGAAGAGCAACAAGAGGAAATAAATTACATTTTGACTAACTATTTAGATTCTACATTGATAATTAATTATTACGATAACTATCTTCAAACAGTCACAGGAAAAGTTAGTAAACTAGATGTTATAAATCGTCTAATCACCATTAACGACATCAAAATTAAATTAGATGACATCACCTCAATTGTTTTAAAATCAGCATCTTTCTAATTAAATATCTTTCTAGCTATGCTATATTGCTTATATGGAAGTTAAAAGTTATCGAAAAGATTTATTCTACTCATATTCTCTTGGGGCCTTCCCTACAATTGAATTATTAAAAAATCATCCTGAAGCCGTCATCAAAGTTATTATTCATTCTTCTTTTACTAATCAGGAAGTTATTAACTTAATTAGGACATTAACTGATAAAGAAGTAATAATTAACGATAAATTAATCAATAAACTTTCTCCTAAAGAGAATTGCTATGTCGTGGGTATTTTTAATAAATACCAAACCACATTAGATTCAAATATTGATCATCTCGTATTAGTTAATCCGATGAACATGGGTAACTTTGGAACGATAGTTAGGACCGCATTAGGCTTCTCTTTTACTTCAATTGCCGTTATTAAACCGGCTATTGATATCTTTGATCCTAAAGTCATCCGTTCATCTATGGGATCAATATTCTCAATGAACATCGTCTATTATGATTCTTTAGAAAGTTATTTTTCACATTTTAAAGATCATAAGATGATATCTTTCATGCTCCAGGCTAAAAAGACCCTTCAAGAGACTAAATTTAAAGATGAGATGGTTTCATTAGTCTTTGGTAATGAATCATCAGGTCTACCTATAGATTGCTTAAATGACGATTCAATAATTATTAAACATAGTCAAAATATTGATTCTCTCAATCTACCTATTTCGGTAGGAATCGCCTTATTTGAAATTGCTAAACAAAAACAAAATTAATTATCCTAAATATATTTGAAATTCATAATCCTAGCTTAAAATACCCCGAATAATAATTAATGTAACAATAAAGTTTGGCTGTACTTGATATTTAATTTTTGCTTGATTGATTAATTCATCTTTATGTTGTTGGTAGCTATGATGATTTTAAGATTGAAACAAGTATTAAAAAAGGAGAAACAAATCTCCCTAGTTCTAAATTAGACGACGATAAATCTCTATTAGTAAAAGCAAATAACTGAGACATCTCCATCAATTTTAAAAAATAAAATATAAAAATTATCTAAATAAGCCTATCTTAACGATTAAAATTAGTCCTAATTATCGTTTCATGATTAGGCTTTTTTTCTTTAGATGAATTTAATGACTTAATTAAATAAGCCATATTTTCTCCAAGATGAGTCATGGTTTGAATCCCTTCTTCATCTAAGATCATCTTTTCTTTCGTTGGGCCATAAACTACATTCCAATAGGAAGAAGAAGCGATAACCATCTCATTTATTGAAAAATATTTATTTAATACATCAATAGACGCGGTTCCTCCTGCTCTGCGTAGACAAACAATAGAAGAGGCCACCTTTCCTTTTAAAGCATCGCCTCCTGCGTAGAACAAGCGATTCATCAAGGAGATGATCATTCCTGTAGGATGAGCATAGTAAACTGGACTTCCAAAGACAAATCCATCCGCGGATTTACATTTTTCAATAAGTTCATTAACTATATCATCATTAAATATGCAGCGGTGAGTCTTTTTACAAGTTCTGCAGCCGATGCAATCTCTAATTACCTTGGTACCAACTTGAATGATCTCACCTTCAATACCATTCTTTTCAAGAGATTCTTTAACTACTTTTAAAGCATTGTAGGTGCAGCCATTTAAATTAGGGCTACCGTTAAACAACAATACTTTCATCTTTATTCTTCAATCCCTTTAATTACGAAACTCAAGACTCTTGGATAAGTTAATTCATCCTTACAAACAAAGATGACAGTATCTCCTTCTTTAAAGGTATAATCTGGTCCTGGAGAAGCGATTAATTCTTCTCCGTTTTTAACTGCTACGATTGTTGCCTCAGTATAGTTATAAAAATAAACATCTCCGATTGTTTTATTAACTAACCAGCAGCCGTTATTAATTGTTACCTTTTTAAAATCAATAGTCTCTCCAACTTGAAATCTAACATTAGTAACAAAATCATCTATAGCTTCTTTTAGCTCATCATGGACATTTTGAATCTTATCTAAGATATTATTTAAAACCTCATGATTTCGAGAAATGGTTTCTACATTATCCCAAGAATCTTTAAATTGCTTTGCATAGGCAATTGAATCAACAAAGCAGCCGACTCCATGCTTATTTTCAACAATTTTTTGCTCTTCTAAAATATTCAAAGCCTTTCTAATAGTCTCTGGGGATACATTGTAAGTAGACGCGAGAAGAGATCTTCCTTTTAATAAGTCTCCTTCTTTAAATTCTCCTTGAAGAATTTTATTTGTGATATCACGCGCGATTTTCACATAAACTGGTAATTTTTCCATAAGCCACCTCTATAAATATTTTACACTTTAGGATATTTTTAACTATATAAAACTAATTAAAATTCTTATTCAATAAATTAATTTAAACCTTAATCATATTATAAAGCTTTAAATAGTTTACATCTCCATTAAAAATAGTATGTTTAAACGGTTATTTTTCTTTAAAAAGATCGATAAAATGCTTATTTTTCGTTATAATTAACATAGTTAAGAAAGTTGGTGTCTCATAATGAAATTTCAAGAAACAGAAGCAATTGAATTAAAGCGAACTTTAAACAAAGACTTTGCAAAAGAAGTCGTTGGTTTTCTTAATACTCGTAATGGCATTATTTATATAGGTGTAGATGATGATGGTGATGTAATTGGTATTAATAATGTCGATAAGATGATGAGAGAAATAAGAGATATTATTCGTGATCAAATTCTCCCAACGACGGAAGGTTTATATGAAATAGGTTCTTTACTTTATGATGATAAAACTATTATCACAGTAAAAGTAAAGAAAGGGACTAAGCTTTATTACATCAAGAAAGAAGGTAGAAGCGCGACTGGTTGCTTTTATCGTGATGGGACATCATCAGTTTCTATGGGCGAAGAAGAAATTGAAAAAAGATGGACTCTATCATTTACTAATGAAGATTTATTAAAAGAAACACCTGCAACTTATAAGCCATTAACTTTTAGACAATTAAAAATATTTTATGATGAAGCAGGGATGAATCTAAATGACGACACATTTGCATCAAATCTCGGATTAATAACCAAAGATGGTCAGTATAACAAAATTGCTGAGTTATTATCCGATAAAAATCATGTTGGATTTATATATGCAAGATACAACGGAAAAGATAAATCGTCTTTTAGCGAAACCGTTGATTTTGGGAACCAGTGCATTCTTACTGCAGTTGAAAAGTTGATGTATAGATTAGAAGCTGAAAATAGAGGCATCACCCAGATTTCTTCAACCACAAGAACAACTAAATCCCTAGTGGATATAGATTGTTTAAGGGAAGCTGTCTATAACGCTTTAGCGCATAATGACTGGCTTAATGGAGGCACACCTTCCGTTTATGTTTATAGCGATCGAGTTGAAATTATCTCTTATGGAGGTTTGCCATTTGGACAAACTAAAGAAAATTTTTTCAAAGGAATAAGCAAGCCTCGAAGCGAAGGATTTATAAGAATATTGAGAGACTTAGACTTTGCTGAAAGAACAGGTCACGGCATACCACAGATTATTTCTAAATATGGTCAAGAAGCTTTCGAAATTACCGATGCTTATATTTTAGTTACTTTGCCATATGATGCAGATGTAATATCAATGCTAGACAGCGATGAGCACCCTGAGCACCCAGATGAGCACCCAGATGAGCACCCAAATGAGCACCCAAAATTTTCTAATAAATCTCGCGAAGAATCCGTTATCGAGCTTATTAGATTAAATCCATATATAACCTACGATGAAATAGCTGTTAAGCTTGGTACTTCAGTTGCATCAGTACGACGCGTCTTTGCTTCTTTACAAAAAAAAGGAATTATTTCTAATAGAATTAATCAACACGATAAATGGAATCTAAAAGACTAAACCATTTTATAATTGACTAAGCCATATCAAATTTATTTTTAAAGCCGTTCTATAACATTAAAATAACTAAAAACGTTTGAAATACTTTTAAAAATGCATGTAAAATGGTAAATGTAATTTTATCGTATAAAATTTACGAGAAAGGAAACCTATGTTCAACACTATCAAATTTATCTTCGGATCACTATTTAGCAATAGACGTCTAGTAGATGAAAGCAATGAGCATCCTATCTGGCTAGCGTTAATTATATTTTTGCTCTCCTTATGCGCGGCTGTATTGCCTATGACTATCACTTCATTAAATGTTCAAGGCTCTCAAATATTGACCGTTACAGAAAATTATTCCCTAGATTATTCTTTATCTGTTCTATCTAGAGATTATCTCTACACAAACGGAGGAGTCGAAACAGAAGATCAAGTCGTCGCGACAATTAGAGACGATCAACTTCAATTAAACGTGCCAACCTTTGAAGCTGATATCAAATTCCCTGATGATGATAAAGTTTCTCTCGCTGTTAGATACACTAGCGACCAAACCCAAGTATCATCAATCATTCAAGATATCAAGACTTCCTATATCGTTCCTAACGAAGAAGCAACTGATGACACCTTAATAAGCGAAGTTCCTTCAATGTTAATATTCACTCCATCAAACTATTACATTTATCTATATGCTGGAACCGCGCGAGTGTCATTTACTGAAACTAACGGAGAAGTTACCATAACTTCCGATGCAACAGCTTCAACAGGTATCTCAGGAAACTATGTCGATATCCCTGATGAAACTTGCTTAAATGATTTCTACGATAAATCTTTAGATAAATCAGATGCAGCCCAAAATGCTTATGATGGCTGGGTTGATTTCTTAAATAAAGGATATCAAAATCCTCGTAACTATGCGGTTTTAACCTCATCATTAATGTTCTTAGGAATTGATGTTGCTATCGTAGTCATTCTTGCCTTAGTCTTATTCTTACTTTCTAAAACTAAAGCTTCTCCTCGTAAGATTCCATTCCTTGAAGCTCTTAAGATTGATATGTTTGCTACCTTATCACCTGCAATTATTGGAATGTTAATTGGCTTCTTATGGGCTGACTTCTTCTATCTTGGATTCATTATTATCTATGGTATCAGAGCTACATTCTTAGGAATGAAGGCTACTTCACCAAATCAAAACAATCCTGAAGTTAGAAAATAATATTTATTCAATTAAAGCTTAAGAGACCGCATCGGTCTCTTTTCTTTTGCTTTGTATGTTTTAACCATTTAAAAAGGAACCATCAGGTCCCTAATAATTATTTTATTCAGCTTTTCTTCTAGGCTTTTTTCCTATCGCATAGTATTCAACATCAGTCAATGCATATGGATTAAGGACTCCCTTAAAGTCAAATACGATAGGATGCTTCATATACTCTAAGAATTGACTATTAGTTAAATCTTTAAATTCTTGAGACTCAGTTAAGAAAATTGCCGCGTCGCAGGTTTTTAAAGCTTCATCAAGGCTCTGCGCGTAGGCTATATGCTGATCAGCTTTCATCTTTTTTCTAAATGTTGAAGTTGAAAGTGAGTCATAGCAAATAATTCTACAATCTTCTTTTAATAATTCAGCGATTACCTTATTTGCAGGTGATTGACGAATATCACCGGTATTGCCTTTATAAGATAAACCTAGAACTGCAAATCTCTTAGTGGATAAATTATCACCATAAACTTGTTTTAATTTCTTAATTAATCTAGAAGGTCTTCTATCATTAGCCCTCATAGCCGCGTCTAGAACTCTTAATTTAACATCATTGTTTTTAGCAGTCTCCATCAAGACTCTTGTGTCTTGAGTGAGCCAAGGGCCTCCAAAGCCGATTCCTGAAGAAAGATATTTAGGTCCAATTCTAGGATCTAGACCTATTCCATAGCTAACTTCTTGAATATCAGCATGAAGCGATTCACATAAGTCAGCAATCTCATTGATATAAGATACTTTAACTGCTAAATAAGCGTTAGATGCATATTTAATTAATTCAGCTGATTCAGGTGAAACAATTAATAAGGTGCTTTCGAAAGCTTTATATAGTTCCTTCATCTTTAATTGAGCCGCGCGAGATGTAAGCCCGCAGACGATTCTAGAAGGTTCTAACATATCTTTTAAAGCAGTTCCTTGGGAGATGAATTCTGGGTTTGATACCACGTCAATACGATGCTTTTGATTGGTGATATTCATCATAAATGATTTAACTTCACGGTTTGTTCCAACTGGAACTGTGGAACGAATGACCACGGTCACATCATTATTAATGTGCTTGCAGCATTCTTTTAAGGTGTTATAAAAACCTGTTAAATCACAATGGCCTTTTTCATCGTCTGTAATCTCATTACAAATAATTAATGTATCTGCGTTATAGACAGCATCACGATATTCTGAGGTAAATCTAATGTTATCTCTATTTTTAATTAATTCTTCCTGGAGATGTGGTTCTACAAAGCTTGTTTCACCTTTTCTTAAGGCTGCTACATTTCTCTTATCGGAATCTAAAGCGAAGACTTCATGACCTTTTGAGGCATATCCAATCGCGTTTACTAAACCTACAAATCCAATTCCTACTACTGTTACTTTCATTGATACTCCTTTGCGTCTTCCCCTTTTCGTTCTAGATTATCTCATAATTATGGCGTTTTTGCAATTTAATAAGAGTTTTATTAATATAGATATGAGATTTTTAAATATGTAAACGGATTCAATTTCGTAACCTGTTATTTTTATGTCATAAAATGCAAGATTAATAGTTATTTAAATAAATATTTTAGTCTTAAATCAACCTTTTTATTGAAAATAATCAGGGCATTTTCAATAATCTTCTATGAGAAAAGGAGATTATTATGGATTGGATATTAATGCTCAAAAAAATCTTTCTTGGAATCGTTCAAGGAATCTCAGAAATACTTCCTATCTCTTCTTCAGGGCACACCTTAATCTTTTCGAATATTCTTAATATTGATACAAATGGATTACAGCTTTTAATTTTTTTACATTTTGGATCTTTAGTCGCGATGATCATCTACTATTGGAAAGACATATGGAATATCATCGTTTCTTTATGCCGTTACTTATTCAAAAAAGATCGAACAGAAGATACTAGATTCTATTGTAGATTATTTATCTATATGGTGATAGCTACGATTCCCGCGGGAATAATCGGCTTATTGCTATCTAATATAATTGATGAATACTTATCAAATCTTTATTTTGTCTTTTCATTTTTAATAATCACTGGAATCATATTATTAATAAATCGAAAGCTTAAAGGTGAAAAAACTTTAAAAGAGATGAAACCTCTTGATGCTTTAGGAATCGGTTGTTTCCAATGCATCGGAGTTCTCCCTGGAATATCAAGATCAGGCAGCACGATATTTGGAGGCAAGGTGATGAAATTAAATAATGAAGATGCCGCGCATTTTTCATTTTTACTTTTCTTACCTATCACCGCGGGAAGTTTCTTGGTTGAAGTAATCACTGGGTTTGATGAGATAATGGCCTATCAAACATTTGATTTAATAAGCGATATAATCGCGGTTATAGTCGCTGGAATATTTACTTTCCTATCAGTAAAATACTTATTTAAAATCATCAAAAAAGGCAAACTTCATTATTTTGCCTTCTATTGTTTTTTAGTCGGTATCGTAGGAATTATAACTTGTCTTTCTATCGGTTATGGTTTTTAATCACCATAATCTGAACCTCGAGACTTATTTTCTAAAAATATCTTAAGCTTATCAGTTAAATCAAAGAAGGTATAGATGATATAACCTTCTTTTTTTGTGACTGGTTCATCTTCATATTCTTCATCCATCCCGGTGAAAATAACTTTTTTATTAACCTTCACGACTCTAAATAATTCATCTAAAACATCATTTACTTTCTCAGGATAGAAGGTTTTAAAATTTGTAAAATACGAATAAAAAATAGGCTCGATATAGAAGGTGTTTCCTTCCTCATCTTCATATAAATCAGATAAAGGATTTTCTTTATCTTCAAGCTTTTTTAAATGTTCAAACTCTTGATACTTCAATTTATCAATTCTCCTTCTTTTTTATTTTACTTTCAAAGACTTATTTTTAAAATGGAAAGGTATGGAAAAATTTATTATCAGCATAGATTTAGATGGAACAACCTTAAATAAAAAAGGTAAATTATCTCTTCTTACCACCTTAGGATTAAAACACCTCTTAGAAAATGGACATTATGTAATAATAAACACCGGTAGACCATATCAAGGTATATCTGAATTTGTTAAAAAGCTTCACTTATTCAATTATCCTTTGATTTGCTCGAATGGAGAATGCATCTACTATTTATCAAGAAATTATGAAATTGTAAAATCATATCCAAATTTTATCGATAATGATAGTTTAGTTAAATTATTTACAAATCTTAAAGACAAATTAATCTACTCTTACTTCCAAGGAGAAAAAGATGCTTATTTCTTCAATAAACCGTTAATTCCTGATTATTTTATTCATGAAGCTAAAGGAGTTAATTTAGAGGAAATATTTTCTTTTGAAAATTTAAAAGACATCATCGGAGGATCATTTGCCTTAAAAAAAGAATACGCGGATTGGTTTGAAAAAAATTATAAAAAAGGAAAGTTTGATTTCTTAAATCTCACCCATTGGGATAATGACAATCAAGGCAATTGCTACTATGACTTTGCTGCCTGTAACGTTAATAAAAAGACTACATTAGATAAATTAGCTCAAAAGCTAAAGATTAAAGAAGACCATATCTTAGCCTTTGGAGATGAATTAAATGATGTGCCGATGATCGTTGGTTATAAAAACGGATACTTGATGGATTCATCAAGGCTTAAAGATCATCCTTTCGTGAATATAGATAAAGATAAAATCATTCCTTACCATCACGATAAAAACGGTTTAATTAAATTTTTATTCAAACATTATCGTTTCTTATTTTAATCGCTTTAATATCTCATCTTGCTCTTTTTTAGGAAGATAAATTACGTTTAACATCACATTTTCTTTAGCTCCATCGATTACTGATTTTGCTAATTCTAAGCCAATTTCTATATCAGATAATAAATTCTTATTAACGAATTCTTTTACCTTTTTTCCATATACAATAATTGTTTTAGCAATTTCATAAACTGAAAGAGGGACAGAAGTCGCATATCTAGCTTTCTCTTCAATCAACTTTTGATCCTTAGTCTTAAAAGCATCCATTAAAGAAAGATAAGCAACAGCATCTTCATCGATTAAACTATTAGTTTTTTCTCTAAGGTTAGTAAATTGTTCTAAACAATACTTACAATCATCTTGATAACGTTCATAGCCCTTTTTATTTAAAGTATAGTTTAATCCCATCAACATAAGCGAAGAAGCAAGAGAGAGGACTAAAGCATTGCATGATCCTCCCCCCGGCGCGCTTAGTTTGCTACCTAATAAATTTAAATACTCTTCAACTGATAATTTAATTAATTTATTTTTATTAATTTCTTCCATTATATTTTCCTCTCTAGCGATCTCTTTTATGAGTATATCATAAAAAAATTATTAACCATCAAACAACATATACTTTATTTACCAAAACAAAAGAAAATAATTTATAATATCTCTAACAGCAAAGGAGCTACAATATGAAAGAAATATCAATTTTATCTTACGATCAACATCCTTTATTTTTAGCAATTTATGAAGTTTCATCCCCAATTGGAGTCGTTCAAGTAATGCACGGGATGGAAGAACATAAAGGACGTTACGATGAATTAGCTAAAGAGCTAAATAAAGCTAATCTTATTGTAATAACAAGCGATATGCGCGGGCATGGGAAAAACTGTCCTAAAGAAGAATTAGGATATTTTGGACATAACGGAAAAGATAATTTAATTAACGATCAAAAAGCGATTACTGATTACATTCAAAAAACTTATCCAAACTTACCTATCTATATCTACGCGCATTCAATGGGGACAATCGTCTGCCGTAATCTATTACAAACCTATGATGATAAGTATCAAAAAGTTATCCTCTCCGGCGCGCCGTATCATCAAAAAGCCGCGCATTTTGGAGTCCCTCTAGCATCTTTGATTTGCAAGATTAAAGGTGAAAAAACTAAAGGCAGATTCCTTAAAAAGATGACTACTGGTGGCTTTAATAAGAAAATCAACTCTCCTAAGACTAAATTAGATTGGCTCTCATATAATCAAGATAATGTTCAATCTTACTTTGATGATCCTCTCTGCGGATTCTCTTTCACAAACGGAGGATATCGAGATTTAATTAAACTCTTATCTAACATGGATAAAAAGGGTAAATATCAAAGAAAGAACCCTTCTCTAAAAATATCTTTCTTTATCGGAGTTGATGATCCAGTTACCGGAGGAGAAAACAACTATAAAAAGTCTTGTAAGTTTTTTTCTAGCTTAGGATATGATGTGTCTTTACAAGAATTTCAAAATATGAGACACGAGCTAACCAACGAAAAAGATAAAGATCAAGTGTTTAAAAAAGCTATAGAGTTCTATCTAGATAAATAAATATTTAAGCAAAGCAAAAGGCGGTTACCCGCCTTTTTATATGAACCAACTAAGAGGGAAAATGGAGCTGTTATAATCTTAGTTGCATTCTTAATTAGTTATTTTCTTGACGTCTTTTATTGATCAAGTCTTTTACAGTCGTGGCTATAAACCAAACGCATGAAGCACCTAGCAAGACCCCTAAAGTAATATCAGTCGCGATAACTGCGATTTCCCAAGGTGGGGTTACCGAGATTACTTTTGTGGTTGAAGAATAGCTATTCATTGCATTAGAAGTAACTGTATGATACATGATTCTCTTCGCCGCTTCTCTCATGGCTTGTCCTAACTTACCATAATTACCATTAGGATTTCCTGGAGCAAAGTAATCATAGGTGTAAGTTGAACCTGTATAATCAGGGACATCATCACCATAGTTATATTCATTTAAATCAGTTGCTCCTGTATATACGTTACAAATTCTAGAAACATAAGCTTCACCGTGAGATCCATCTGTCATATCTCCCGCGCAGTCAGTTTCAACGATTCCTAGTAATCCACATTCATTACGTAAGAAGCGAGTAAATTCTACGCAGTTTGCAACAGCTTGAACGCCGATTCTACTAAATGATGTCATGACTGAGAATGAACCACCGTCTTTAATTCCCATTTCAAATGGACGGAAATATAATTCTCTCATCGCTTGCTCCGTGCACCAGAGATTAACTCCGTGACGAGCAGTTTCACATTCATTCATCGCGCAGTGTTTGATAAAGCAGTGAACTCCTTTTGATTCGATTCCTTGAATCTCAGGAACTGCGATTAATCCTGATAAGGTTCCGCATTCAGAATAATATTCTGCATTTCTACCTGCATATGGACTTCTTTGAAGATTTAAGCCGATTCCTAATAAACCAGCTTGTCCAGCCCATAGACCTTCTTCACCGATTTGGTCTCCAACTTTTCTTGCTAATTCTTTATTAAATGATGAAGCTAGAACACCATTTGATGAGAATCCAGTCGTGGTGAATCCTGAATTGATATCTGGATCAGGAATATAATTTCCTTCTTCATCGAACCCTCCAGCTCTTTCAGCATAAGGATTTGTTGGACCAGAGTAAGCTGATCCTTCTTGAGCTGCTCTATAAGTTTGATTGAATCCGTTAGGTCCGTTTTCGTCTCCAGTTGATGGTTTGGTAACACTTTCAACTGCGATAGTCTTATGACGTCCATTAGATAATAATCTAGCGGTTTCTTCATAAGTTAATTGATCGAGAAGTTGATCCCATAAATTGCTGTTATAATCAACAATCGTGCCATCTTCTTTCATCATATCAATTAATTTTAATCCATTATTCGCGCCGTAGGTTGGATAAGGTTCATCATCTTCTTGAATCACATAACCAGCATCCATTTGATTTTTCATATCATAAACCATCTGTTGAGTCATTTTTAAAACTGGATAGTGTTTAGTTAAAGTTCCGTCTTCACTTCTTTCAGGTAACTTAACTGCGTTCCAATTATCTCTTGAATAGTAATCAACATGGTTATCACCTCTACCTTCATAGGTATTGATATCTCCAAAACTAAATCTATTAGTTATAGGATAACCCTCATCAGTAAAGGAGAATGTTGTATCATCAAATCCATAATGGAAGGTTTTTACCATGCTTACGTCACCTTCTGCATCCATTCTATTGTTAGTATTTGCAGGGGTGTAGCCTTTAGAAGCAAGAAGATTATTAACCGCGTCATGAGCATCTCTTCCAAACACTAATGAATAATCTCCATCCATAGTTATATAAGTTTCGCTTCCAAAGGTGTCATAGGAAGCAAATAAGGATTCATCGATTTCAAAAGTATAAGTTTTTCTTTCTTGAGGGTCTAATACTTCCGTCTTAGAAAAATCAATTAATTCTACGCTAGGGACTTGGATATCATGCTCTTGAGCATATTCTCCATATGGTTTAGCAATATAAACTTGAAGAGGCGTGCTACCAGCCTTATCTCCAATGTTTTCAACAGTTATGGAAACATTATAATGATCTCCATCCTTAGAGGCATTAAAGTCTGAGAATTCAAATTCAGTATATGATAATCCATAACCGAATGGATAAGAGACGACTTTTGAGTAATCATATTCACCAACATTATCTCTTTGAGTAACATAATCTTCATATCTAGTTTCGGTATATCTATAACCTAGATACATTCCTTCTTGGTAAACGGTATAAGTTGTGAAGGAAGATTGATATTGAGAAGTTAAAGCAACGTTTTCAACATCATAATAATGTTTTCCATCATATGCATCTTCATAGGTGAAGAAATAGTTTTGATCCATGAAGTTATTATTAACTGGATTCATCAAATGATTCGCCCATAAAGTTTGAGAAGCTCCACCTGAGAAGTTATATTCTCCAGTTAATAATTTAGCTACCGCGACTGTTCCAACTTCACCGACTGATCCAGTCCATAACGCTGCATCAATTCCATAAGTATCCCCGGTTAAGAAATCAAGTTGAACAACGCTTGCCATATTAAGAATTAAGACAATTTTCTTAATTGTTCCTTGCTCTTTTAATTCTTTTAATCCTTGTAACACGCTGATTTCAACCGGTGATAATTGTAAATAATCACCATAGGTTCCATCATTTTCTGATATATATTGATTGTTTTCGTTACCATATTGTTCATTTCTTCCGCTGGTTGCAGGTAAATCATATCCTTCACCTCCGGAACGAGAAATAACATAGATCGCCGCATCACCATAAGTTTGAATATCAGCATATCCTTGAGATGTTTTAACCACATCCCATGGAGCGTCTCCAATATGAACTTGAGAAACAGACGATGATGATGAATAAGGTCCTCCCGGCGTGGATCCTGTCCATGAAGATTGACCAGGTTTTCCCCATTCAAGATAGTCATTTGCTAATCCAGGGTTAACTTCTAATAAAGTATCTCCCTTAACTAAAGTATTTGGTTGAGTTGGATCCGAATAAGAATATCCTGCAAAGGCTGAATACCAATCTATCTTATCTTTAGTATTAATTCCTCCTGAACCAGAGGCTCCATACATAGGATGGGCTCCAGCGACTCCAAATACTGATACTTTGCTTCCTTTTTGTAAAGGTAAAGCATCATTATCGTTTTTTAATAAAACAGTACCTTCAGCTTGTTCTTGCTCTTGAATTTGAAAGCCGTTATAAACTACTTCTTTTAAATTGTCATAAGAAGATTTATAGTACTCTAAATCCTCAGCTTCATAATGAACATTTGGATCTTCTTGAGTGATTGTGTCGGTTTGATTTAAGGCTCCTGTAATCGTTGATTCATTATCCCATAAGATAGGTGTAGCCGTCATCATCACCCCAAAAAGAACGCCAAAAGTAACTAAAGAAGCTTTTTGAAGTTTAATTCTCGTATCACGTTTTAATTTCATGCTATTTGTTCCTCCTGTTTCTTCTTTTCTTGTCTAAAGAAAATATTAGCTATGCTAATAACCACTAAAATAGCAAAGCAAACCGTGCAGGTGATGAATTGACTTGACAAGGTGTTAACATCAATTCCAACCATGACCACCACCACATAGTTATAGATCTTGGTGATGTACTGCATTAATCCGACGAAATTACAGATAGCTAAAACAGCCGCTCCCCATTCGCCAAGATTAAAGATAGTAAGAGCTAAAGCTACGATTAATCCAGCTCCCATCACCCAGATAGCTTCCCATGACATGTATCTAGCTACTGAACCGTATTCCTGTGAGTATACAATCATGGTCACTATGGTCATAATGATGACTGCGATGGTTACATAGAATCCATAGCTTTTCTTTTTGAAAAAGTTTGTCACTAATTCCATACTTCCCTCCTATAAGCGTCATAAGCGCTTTCATAGTGTCAAGAAGAGTATATAAAAACAAATTTTCTCAAACGAAAAATAGAATGAATTGTCATTTTTTAGCCTGAATTGTTTATTTATCGTTATTAAACAATAAGATATTTAAATCAAATATATTATTCTCTAGCCCGATTGATACTTCCCCATTATATTTTTTAGCTATCATTTTAATAGATTGAAGGCCGTATCCATGAAATCCTAGCTCTTCATTTTTTGAAGTGATAATTTCATTATTCTTAGTAATAATTTTAGATTCATAATAATTCATACAATCTATAGAAATAATTTTACCTTGTTTTTCTATCGTCATCGAAATAACTCTTTTTGAGGCATCTTGTATCTTGATTGAAGCTTCTATCGCGTTATCTAAAATATTTCCCATTAAAGAGTAAAGATCATATTGGTTGATAAAATCTATTAATTTTCCATCTCCTAAATAGGTGAATGTTATAGAATTCTCTAAACATTTAGCTAATTTTTCATTCAAAACTATATCTAAGGTTTCATTTCCAGATTCTATTTCTGAATCATAATCGTTTAATACTTTTTGATATTGATTAATAAAATCAATGTTGGATACATCATTATTTTTAATTAAAGATAATATATGTTTTAAATCATGATATTTTATATTTAATTTCTCTCTATTATTTTTAGAGGTTTCGTATTGTTTTCTTTCTTGATATGAGATTCTTTCTAAAGTTTCATTTTTATTCTTTTCCATATCTAAATAATGCAAGCTATAGTTCATAAACAAAACTAACAAACAGCTAGATATCGCATATAAAGAATTACCTATTACAACATAAGGATTCCCTAAATTAGCCCCTATTCTTGTGAATCTATTAATTACTAAACAAATAAATAAACTAAACGCTGAAATGATAAGTAATCTATAATCATAATTTTTATAAAACTCATATTTCTTAACATTACGTCCAAAGATAAAAAAGGCTAAAACATAGGTTATAGGGAAAATCATAGCCTCAAATATCAGATCTCTAAATTGCTCTACCCCAGAATTTAAAAATAGATCTGATAGAGTTATCATTCTAGTAATTTGATAAGAAAGATGCTGTAAAGTATATCCTGAAACGCAGGCAGAAATTAACGGTATCGCCTTAGTTTTAAAACAAAACATCATGTACAAAACAGAGACTATAAACAACCCAACATATTTAAAAAATTGATAAAAATGATTAGTTATCAAAATTCCATCATTAATAAAAGCAAAACCCAACAAAGGCAATAATATAAATCCACCTATCATGCGAAAGAGAAAATATTTTCGCTTGGGGTAGTAACAAATAAAAATCATTTCCGCCAGCAATAATTCAATGATGAAAATTGAAACTCCATAAGGTGTCATTCTTTAGATCCTTTTAAATAATTATGTAAATCTTGTAAGAACTTTTTCTTTTGAGGCCTAGAGATTAATAGTTTCTCATTAGATATGATCACCATATCATCTTCAATTGCTTCAACATAACGAAGATTAACAACATAATTTCTATTACATTTTACGAACTGTAAAGGAGGTAACTGCTTTATCTCAGAAGCTAAGGTGTTATATGTTTCATAATTTCCATAAGAAGTATGATATGTGCAATAATGTCCGTTTACTTCAATATATTTAATGTGAGAAATTTGAAGTACCTGCATCCCGTCTTTGGTTTTAATTGCAATATTAGCCTCTTTTCTTCGATTAACTCGCTTTAAAGCTCTTTGCATTTTTAAAGCAAATACCTGCTTATCAATCGGTTTTACAATATAGTCTAACGCTTCATATTCATATCCTTGAACAGCATATTTTGAAGCGTTAGTCGCGAAGATTATAATCGCCGATTTATCTATTTTTCTAATCTCTTTCGCGCAGGTTAAACCGTCAGCTTTTGGCATTTCTATATCTAAAAATATCAAATTGTATTGACTATCAAAATGCATTAAAAATGTTGGAGAATCAGTATAGATATCTATATTAAATTCTTCGTTTGTCTGCTGCTTAATAAACTCAAAGTAATCTTTTAGCTCTTCGCAAGCTTGAATCTCATCATCAACAATCGCAACGTTTATCATCAGTTTTTATTTTAATTAATCATCTATAACTAATCAATCTTGTATTTTTAAAAATTATTCGTTCCAATTTTTTAAAATTTGCCATTTTTAAACAGATCTTTGGAAGAATAATTTTTAAAACTCCTAAAAAAAGAAAAAGTTATATATTACATATATAAAATTCAAAAAGTATTTGTCAAATTTTATTTTTTTGTGTAGTTTTTGTAGCCTAGATACTACTTTTTTGGTATAATATGGTTAAAGAGGTATTATTATGGCGTTTTCAATTAGTGATCAAGTAACGAAAAAAGG
>CALVJO010000023.1 GCA_944332225.1 uncultured Bacilli bacterium
AGTTATTTTTCCTGGTGAATAAATTGTTTTATTTGTTCAATTATGTTTTTTTGCTTTTTCTTCGGTGAATAGTAACATGATTTGGATCTAACTGATTTTCTTAATTTTCTTAAGGATATAAAAAAAGAGATGCATGGCTGAAATGTTCTAATTACCTAACACTTACAAGAATGTATCGAATTGAAATTAGAAGGATATAAAAATGACAATTTTACTCAGAAAGGAGGTAAGGTCAACATGACGACCTATTCCATGCACCTCAATATTAGTTTAATTAAATTGTATTCTTTGTCAATCATCAAAAAATACATAAAATATCTCATTTGATATGTAAGGGCTTACATAAAATTATATTTGCTATTGAAACTTAGTTAAAAATTTACTAATATAATCTAGCTGACTAGAAAGGAAAGATAATACATGGGTGAATTTACCTTAAAATATTTTAATAACACAAAAAAATTTAATGAAGAAGTGAGATTGATTGATCTCTTATCAAAAGAAGATCAAACAAAATACTTCTGCGCGAAAGTAAATAATAGAATTCAAGAATTAACTTATACTGTTTTTTATGACGCGGAGATTACTTTCTTAGATGGAGACGATGAAGAAGGCATGTATGTCTATGAGACAACTTTACGTTATCTTTTAGCTATGGCTCTATATAAATTAAATCCAAAAATTAATTTAAAGATATCTTATTATGAATCTCGTTCTTTATTTGGAATCATCTTAAATGAGGATATTGAAGTAACTGATTCCTTCATCGCTGAACTCGATAAAAAGATGCATGAGATAGTCGAACAAAATTATCCTTTAAATAAGAAGATCGTTATAAATGAAGAGGCTATAGAAATCTATAAAAAGTTTGGGATGGAAGATAAGATTGAACTATTAAAGTATCGTCCAGAGAGGACGGTTCACTTCTATGAATGCGATGGATACTATAATTACATGTATGGATATATGACTCCATATATAGGTGCGATCAGAAAATGGAAGTTATTCTATCATGATGAGCATGGATTCTTAATTCAATATCCGCGATATGAAACTAAAGGAGAGATTCCATATTATAATCCATCTCCTAAATACTCTAAAACCTTAGATGCTTCCTATCAATGGGCTAAGATGGTAGGAACCGACACTGTTTGTAAGATTAATCATCACGTAGAAGAATCTGGAGAAGTTGATTTTATTAATCTATGTGAAGCTCATCATAATAATATGCTTTCTGAAATCGGAAGAGAGATTGAAAAAAGAATCGATGAAGTAAGATTAATCTGCATTGCAGGACCATCCTCTTCAGGTAAAACTACCTTTGCTAATCGGCTAAAAAGTGAGCTATTAGCCCATGGTATAAAAGTAATTAGAATATCTTTAGATGATTACTATCTTCCTAAATCAGAAGTTCCAAAGGATGAAGATGGCCAACCTGATTTAGAGGCTCTCGATGCATTAGATGTTTCTTTATTCAATAAAAACATGGAAGACTTAATCGATTTAAAAGAAGTTACCTTACCTCATTTTGATTTCCAAAAAGGCTATCGGGTAAAAGGGCCTACATATAAATTAGAAAAAGGTCAATTGATAATTATTGAAGGAATCCACGCCTTAAATGAAAAATTAACCTATAAGATACCTAAGAACAGAAAATATAAAATATATATAGCCCCTCAAGAGCAAATTAATCTTGATAATCATAATCCAGTTTCCTTAACTAATATTAGATTAATTAGAAGAATTGTTAGAGATTATAAATTTAGAAATGCTTCATGCGAATTAACTCTTTCCATGTGGCCAAGCGTCAGAAGAGGAGAATTTAGATGGATCTATGATACTCAAGAAGATGCAGATTATATCTTTAATAGTCTTTTATTCTATGAGCACTGCGTCTTAAAAGATGATGCCTTAGCTATCTTAAGACAAGTAGAAAAAGATTCGCCTTACTACATTCAAGCGAATCGATTAATTAAATATATTAAATATTTCGTGGTGATGTCTGATAGATGGGTGCCATGCAATTCTATCTTACAAGAATTCATCGGTAATTCTTGCTATGCGGAGACTAAGTAAATCTTAGTCTTTTTTCTTATAAGGAATTGAGGTATTTTTTGATGATTGAGCAATCATCTTATTTAAGATATCTCGTTCTCTAGCTAAGATATTCATTCCGAGTTTTAAATAGATAGTTCGCATGCTTTCGTATCCTTTATTTTCATCGTGAGATACTTCATTTAATAAGGTATAGAATGATTCTTCCATCCTAAAGAAGGTTTCATATGATCTAACGATAGTTAATTGTTTAAAGAACGCTTTATTAGAAAAGATTAATAAAGGTGAGGAATGAGCAACTTCTGATGATAGCTCATAATCATTTGAATACATATTTAGATTAGATATATATTCTAGACCATTACGGAAATTAAGCTTTATATTAGGATATTTATCGATGTCTTTATAAGAATATAGAAAGCCATATTCAATATATTTTTTCATGTCTTTAGATTTTAAATCATGTAGACGCATGTTTTCTTTAACTTCATCGATGACTTTTTGTTGCTCGTCTTTATCTTCAAAGGTGTTTCTAAAAGCATTATTGTAGACTATATGTCGACGATAAACGTTTAATAAATTTGGATCATTACGAAGAATAGTTATGATGCATTCTAATTCATGAATTGTTCTCCAAGTCGAGAACGCTTCAGTTTCAAAACCTTGAGTTAATAAATAATTAATCGATTTAAATAATAAGAATAATTTAGAAAACATTGATAATAACATATTGTCTACAAGATTATGCTTTCTTAAATTATCGATTCGATTAAGAATGAAGTTAGAGAATAATTCAATCGTTGAGATGATAGGTGAAGTCTCTTCAATTAAAGAAATTGGATGATATGGGGTGATAGAGCAAAAAATTACTTTATCCGAAACAGTTTTAGTTAATTGAGTGAGAATTAAAGGATTAGTAAGAATCTTCTTTCCTTCTTCTAAAGAATCACTTGGATTTAAATAGAGATATTCATCTTTTAAATATTCTAAGATAGATTGTTGTTCAAGAAGGATTCTAGTTTGATTAGAGATGGTTTTTAAAAGAATCTCATTAATCTTATGATAGACAAGAAAAAATGAATCTTCTAATTCTTCATGATTAAAATTTAAAGCTTGATAAAGTTGATGGAATTGACTTTTTGTTAGCATATTAGACCTCGTTTATTTTAATATTTTGCTCTTTAAATAACTCATGAATTTTATCTTTTATTGAATGGTCGATCTCTTTAGAGAGATAGATTTCTTCTGCGTAAGGAAGATAGAAACGATCTTTAGAGCAAAGAGATTGATCTAAGATTAAAAGATAATCTCCATTTAAATTATTTAAGGCAAATTTTAAGAGATTTTTAACTTCTAGATTAGATTCAATTTTTATTTCATCTTTGCTAACTGTTTTAAAAAAGTTAGGAAAAGTTACTAAATAAGATGTTTGATTAATCTTATTAAAATTAACTTTTACGATTATTCCTTCTTTTAATGAATCAAGATCTTTTAGTTCTTTATCAAAGTAAATCACTCTAAATAGATTATTAAATGCTTCATAATAAACTTGATAATTATCGATGTCTTTAATTAATGAAGGATCTAAAAGTAATTTTTTAAATGGTAAAAATCCTTCTTTTAAAGATTTTAAGCTTTCTCCATCAAAAGATATAAAAGTATAGAAGCTATCGAGAATTAAATTTTGCTTCCTTTTTAAAACGGAATAAAGAACATCTTTTTGATTAGAAAAGAGGTCTTCTAAATCTATTAAGGTTTGATTCATAATCTCATGTTACCATCATTTATCTTTATTTCCATCTTTTAAAAGCTAAATGAAAAACTTTACATTTATATTATTTTTATAAATTCATATAATAAGGCTATGGAAAATCAAAGATTTGAAGAAGAATTCTATCCTCATTTAAAAAAATATTTAAATGAAGAAGAAATCTTAAAGTTAAAAAATGCCTTAAATCAAGAATCAATTTATTCTTCATTTATCATCGATCAAGAGAAGATAAATAAAGAAACAATTGAAAAGTTATATCCGTTCATTAAACCTCATGATGTAGTAGATGGATGCTATATCTATAATAAAAAAGAGCATGAGATAGGTAAATCGATTCTCTTTAATCTTGGGGCTTACTATATTTTAGAAGCGTGTTCATCTTTAGTTAGTTATTTTTTATCTCCTAAAGAAGATGATTTAGTTTTAGATATCGCTTCTTCTCCAGGAGGAAAAACCATTCATAGCTCCTTTTTGATGAATAATAAAGGATTGATAATCGCTAATGAGATATCTTCTTCTAGAGTTAAAGTCTTATCTTCGAATGTTGAAAAATATGGTAGAAAGAATATTATAGTCATCAATCAAAATATCGATGAGTTAGTTTCTTCATTTCCTGAAACATTTTCTAAGATAATTTTAGACGCGCCGTGCTCAGGATCTGGAATGATTCGTAAAGAAGAGAAGATGAAGGAAGATTGGTCATTAGATAAAGTAAAGTATCTTGCTTCGATTCAAAAAGATTTGATAGTTAAAGCTTTTAAGATGCTAAAAGAAGGTGGAGAATTAATTTATTCTACTTGCTCTTATTCTTACGAAGAAGATGAAGAAGTTATCTTATATCTTTTAAGCCAAGAAAAGGACGCTATTTTAATTGATTTGCCTCATATTGAAGGAGAATATCGTTCGTCTTTAAAAGAGACTATCCATCTCCTTCCATCTCATTTTAATGGAGAAGGTCATTTCATCGCGAAAATTAAAAAACAAGGTGAATTAGATAAAAACTTTAACTATATAAACGTTAAACAAGATCATTCATTGATTAAGAAGATTTCAAAATCATTAAATATAAAAGAAGATAAATTATTGAATTATAATTTAATTAAAAATTCTAAATATATTTCTAATGTCGATAAGATGATTAAAATACCATCTTCTTTTCATGTCTTAAGAGAAGGATTAATTCTATTTGAAGAGATGGATAAAGGATATAGCTATCATCATTCTCTTTCTAGAGTTAATAGTAATTTATTACCTAAGATAGAATTATCTCTTTCAGAAACAATCGATTATCTTTATGGATTAACTATCTCTTTAAGAAACAAAGATAATCAAAAAAAGCTAGATGATGGATTTTATATTTTAACTTATCTAGGAATACCATTTGCTTTAGGAAAGGTCGTAAAGAATGTTATAAAGAATCATTTCCCTAAAGGATTAAGGGTAAAAACTTCAATTTTGTGATATAAGTATCTAATTAAGCAACAAAAATCAGTATTTTGTCCCATATTTGAACCGCTAAAGTATTGTTAATAAGACAAATTTAATTTATTCTATGAATATAAATTATTGAAAGGGGTTATTTATGAGAAAAAGAAATATTGCCATATTACTCTTAGGCTCTCTTTTATTAAGCTCTTGTCAGTCTGTTAAATACACAGAAATCTCTAAAACAAACGATTCCTATGAACGTTTAGTTTCTGAGATGATAGAGAAAAAGAACTCTCCTCATGATGAAATACAATCAGGAAAGGTTGATCTATCAATTTCCGCTTCAGCTAAAGTTGAAGGTGGAAGCAATAATGTTTCACTTGATGGAATAACGACAATCGATGTTGATCTATCGATGATATTTGGCTTTGATAATGGATTGTTCTTTGCATCTATCGAATTCGATGATAATGATAATTACGTTACTATCAATCTTGTTCAAACCGCGAATGATGCCTACGTGACGGTTGATGGGAATGTTGATTATTATGATGAGAATTTAAATCCTCAAACTTTAACAGTCGATCATGAAATCGCCTATTTAGGTGAATCATTGACAGGGGTATCATCTAACGCTTATGAAAGCGTTACTTCGATAGTTGATAGCTTTGGTGGCAGCGCGAGCACGATTGACGATTCAAGCAATTATTCTAAATTTGAATTAGGTGAAGATAATTCATATAGAGTTACAATCGAACAAACTATTAAAGACACTTCCCAAACTTCAGAAGTATCCTTAGTCTTCGTTATCGATAACGAAGGATTATTTAGATCTTTTGAAGCTAGACAAGATGCGGTTCAAACTGTAGGAGATTCAACTGTTGAAATATCTGCTACGAATAGATTAGACTTTGAATATGGAGTTAGTAAGCCATCAATTAATGTAGCTAGCTATACTCCTTCATCATATACTTTCGCAGAGTTATATGCTTTAGGTATGATGATGATTTCTGCAGCAATGGGTTCAATGCTATAAGTTATAAAAATTGTTAATTAGTTAAAACGAATAAAAATTAAATAAGTATACATTTGAATAGATATTAATCAAAAAAATAGGCAAGTGTATCGAAAATGTGCTTTATGAGACTTCTTCGGCAATGTAATAGTTGATTTTGCAACGGGGGAGGGTTATAAAATAAACGCATAAAAAAAGTGTTGAGAAAAAGGAGAATTCAAAATGAAAAAAAACACGAATTTGACCTCTAGAAGAAAATGGGTTTTGACAGGGGTGATGGGCTTTGCTGGGGTATCCTTACTCACCACAGGATTTGCTACTTTTATTGTTGGCAATATGAATAATACCGCGGCGGAAGATATTGGAGTAACCGTTGATACAGTTCAAAATAAATCAGTCGAATTAACTGTTAGTTTAACAGATTCTGATATTATTTTAGAAGAAACAACCTCTAAAGGAACAAGCACAGACATTGTTCAGTCGTCTGACGAACCAAATGCAGAAGCTTTAGATATTACAGGTAATATCACTGTTAAATATGGAGATAGTTTCTTCAATAAAGATACTCAAAATATGTCTTTAGTATTTAAGTTAAATTATTTAACTGGAAGTGAAAACGATCCACATCCAAACAATCAAAAGAATTTGATTAAAGACGCAGGAAATGCAATTACCACTTATAGAACTCAAGAGAAGACTGCTTCAAGTACTGCAGAAGGAACTTTAGATTCTTGGACTTATATTGAAGCCCCTGCCCCTTTAGCTATTGATTTAACTGAGGTTTCACCTACTAAGGAGGGTAATTTAAATAAAATTACTTTAAGTGAGACATTATCTTTCCAATGGGGTAGCTTCTTTAATGGCATGTCACCAGTTAGCTACTATAATGGATTACCTTTTTCTGATAAAACTACTGCTTCAGATCAAATTACTAGTGAATTAAATGCAATGTATACAGCAATGAATGATAATACTTTAGAATTAACAGCAGAAATTGTTGTTTCTGAAAAAGAATAGGAGATAAAAAATGAATAAAGTCACAAAAACAAAAATTATAACCTGCTCATTATTAGGTTTAGCGTCTGTTTCATTATTCTCAGTCGCGTTTTCAGCCTTTATAGTTACTAACGATCAATTAACCGCGCAAAACGGTAATGTTACAGTTTCTGTCGGTGATGTTGTTGATAAGTCTATTAGTATCTCAACAATAGATGTTACTGATGGGGAAATTGCTTTTGAACCTAAAGAAAACGATACAACTGAACCAATCATTTATGATGGAACAAACAAAGAAGATTTAAATTTTGCATTCACTTTTACATTAACTAATGTATTAACTAGCGAAGGTAGATGGGGAGATCGTTTAGGTGGAGTAAATATTAAATGGGATGAAGGAACTAATGATACATTTGCAACTTGTATTACTAATAATTACATTACCGCACCTAAATTAGGTGGTTCTGGAACACCAATTACTAATACTGATGCTGCATTATTTACTGTTACCTCTGGTGGAGAATTAACTAATTCTACTGGTTTAACTTTTGAAAAAGTCGATACTACTGATGTTAAAGTTACTGTAAATTATGCTTTTGGTTGGGGAACTAAATTTGATGGAAAAAACCCTGCTGAATATGCAACTAATGAGAACTACACTACAGTTATGTCTGATATAACTGCATTTAAATCAGCATTAACAAATCCTAACTTTACAATTACTATTGACGCTTTCTTAGCTGAGTAATATTCTATACTAATTTCTATATTTGTTAATTTATAATGTTTAGCCATTAACTTGGTTAAACATTATTTATTAATAGATTGTAAAATTTTATTATTTATAAAATTAAAAATCATAAAGAATTAAGATTAATTATGCATAGATTAAGGAAAACCAATTTAATATTATCGTTAATGATGTTGAGCTTAGTCTCAATTGGTTTTTCGTCATGGTTTTTTTCACCTTCAGGAGAAGAAATTACTTTTGATGCATCTATAGGAAACATTGAAGAAGCTATTAATGATTCATCAGCTGTTGAACTTATTAAGAACTCTTCTCTTACTATTCAATTTAATAAGACTGTTGTTGGATCAGGATCTTCTTTAACTGATGCATCAATTATCTTTGCTCTTCCGATTAAGTTCAAAGATGTCACTTTAGAAAGTGTTTCTAAATTAGCTATTGAATTTGATTTAAAAGGATTAAATTCATACTGGTTAACCGTAAATGGTTCATCTTTATACTCTTCTATATCCATATCAAAAATGGTTTATGATATGAAGACTTTAGTTAAGTTTGATAATAGTCCATTAGAAACTACTGTTAATACTTCAATGGTATTTAACGCATCAAAGTCTCAAATAAGTTTAAGTGAATTAAATATAAATGATACTTATTATTTAAATCTAGAATGTGAACTAAATTATGGTAGGGTTTCTCCTGATGACACTATAAAGAATGTAATTGAGGATTTAAATATTGAAGCGAAAGGGTTCGTGTATACGATTTCTGTTTACGATTATGAGTAGTCAAGAAATCCTAGCCCTTGTGGTTACAATTATTTGCTTATTATCGTTTTGTACGGTATTTACCGTTCTATTTCGTTCTTATTTCAAATCACAAATTGAAAATGTAGTAACTGGTAAAGACGATATCACTTTAATTGATCAAGCGATTATTGACGAAGAGAAAGCTAAAAATAAAAATAGTAAAATCTTAAAATTAATTTCAAAAATAGTAGGATGGATAATCTTTGGAATTATCTTTATCTTCTTTTGTTTCTCAATTGTTAATCGTTTCATGGATAACACGATGATGATAAATAATAATGGAATATTAGTCATCGCAACCCCATCGATGCAAACTAAAAATGATGAGAATGATTATCTTATTGAAAATGATTTAAATGATCAAATATCTCAATACGATATGATTACTATTCATAAACCAGCAAATCCTGAAGATATCAATTTATATGATATCGTTGCTTATTATTCAGAAACTGCTGATATCACTATTGTTCATAGAGTGGTCGATATAGAAATCGTTGATGGAATTTATCAGTTTCAAACTCAAGGAGACGCAAACGCGAATAGTGATCAAGGGAGCTATTATCAAAGCTATCTTACCTTTGATGATATAGTTGGGGTATATTCAGGAACTAGAATTCCTCTTATTGGATTGTTTGTAATCTTCTTACAATCATATTCAGGAATCATCACGATTGTTTCAATTATCTATTGCATGTTCATGTTCACAAATTATCAAGAGAAGTATGAACGAGCAATTGAAGAGAGAACTGGATTATTACTAGATTTAATTGAATTAGATCCTTCTCAGCGCGCGGAGGATAATATCTTAAAACAAGAACTTATCTATAAAGGATATAAATATACCTTTGAAAATGGTAACTTTGTTTTAAAGGATGAAGTCGATGAAGATAACAACGAGAAACTTGTAGTCATTGAGAATGATGGTTCGAATGTTGAAAAAATAGAAAAGACTATTGAAAATAGAAAGGATTAGGTTATGTTAAGAGCCCATAAGTATTTAATAGGTTTATTTACTCTTATTATGGTTTCCACCTTAGCGATTGGAAATGCTTCTTTTAATGTTATCTCTACTCCTTCTAGCGATGTTAATTATGAACAAAAAGAGGTAGAAGTCATTGTCAAACACGGAGATGGAACAACTTCTCAAGCCTATTATGATGTTGGTGAAGAAGTTTATTTACCTACCCTTGATGATAACTCTTTATATAAAGCAGAAATTACTAGATCTAATTCTGATACAAAGAAAACAGTTAATGATATTGAATACTATCAGCAAAGCTTCACTATTGAAGACAAAGTTGGTGCTTCAAAAGTAACTGATATTGTCGTTAATGAAGTTTCCACCATTCCAACAAGTGGAGCTCAAACAATGAAACAATATATTGAAAGTAATAGCAATCCTACCATCAAAATTGGCGGTGGAGGAGGATTTGATCCTGGAGTAAATGGGTCAAATGAGGCTATTGATGGTAAATATGTTCCGTTCTATACATCGACCATTAATAAACTAGTTAAATTTATTGTTGAAGATGGTTCAAGCTATGAAGATGGCTCAAACTATACTAACAATCCATCTGCTGCAACGGCTACTACAGCTTATCAGCATGTAACTAGCGATAATAACATTATTACTTTAGTCTTAATGCAAGATTTAACTATCACTAGCGGAGGTACCTTAGTTTTAGAAGCGATTAACGGAATCTCTCAAGCTGGCTGCGCAGGTAATGTTATTTCAGGAGCATATACGGCTTTAGATTTAAATGGACATAATATAATCGTTGAAAGTGGAGGATATATTTATTCTCACGGAATTATTTATGATTCAAAGGGAACTGGATCAATTAAAATGGAATCTGGTTCGAATATTTACTCATCATTCGTGGTTGAAGATTACGGTGGAGGAGGAATTACTGTAGGTTCATATTCTCTAGGCTCAACTCCTTTTAGCTTAATTTCTGTTCCTTATCTTAATTGTGATATTTATTTTTATGTTGGCTCTCACCTTATTGGAATGACCGAATTATTTGCAAACGGTGATTACAATAGAACTAACGTCAACATTATCGGCGAGTCTCCTGAATATTTGTTACAGTTGTCTCCTAATGGCGATAATTCTTATTTATTAAGATCGGTTGAAGGTGAACATTCTTTAGATAGTAGCTATACAGATTATAGAAAATATATAACCTATGTTAATTATCAAGAGAATTACATAACAAATAATTTGAAGTTAATAATGAATTCATTAACTTTAACCCTTACTTTTATAGATTTTGGAGATATTGGTAAGGTTGATATTTCTATGTCAGGCGTGCATTTTCCTGTTCCACCATGGCTACATTTATATGTAAACAATAATTCTTATTTTGAATTTAAACAAAGAGTAGATATGTTCCCAGGAAGCTCGGTTTATTGTGATTCAACATCACAAATACATTTTGCAGCAAATGCAGGTGTAATGACTTTAAATAGAATGCTGCAAACTGGAACTTATACTATTAATTCTTTAGGTAATTCATCTTTATATGCAGAATGGGATAAGATATTACCTATTGCCTCAATTCAAATTGATGGACAATTAAAAGCAGAAGTAAATAATAATAATACTTTAGGAGGTAATATAACAATTCCTGAAGCTAGCCCATATTATTCTGATAATGTAGATGTAATTACAGATAGGATTGGTGATGACTGGTCAGTTTATTATCGAGGTGCGACTGAAACTGCCGATATAGTATTAGATAGATCTAAAGGCTCAGTAAATTCGTACTATATCTATCCAAGATCCGTTAATAATAAACTAGTAGCTAATAATTCATGCAGTTTTAACTTTTATGATAATACCTATAGTTATGGAACTAATACCTACTTCTATCTTTGGTCAGGTAAATCAGGTGTCACTCCAAATCAGAAACCTGGAGGAGAATACCAACAAGCTAAGAGTGTTTATTCTATTACCTTAAATTTGCAAACTTCTTTAAATAGTGAAGGAAAGACTGTAACAGAAGAGATGAATTATAACCTCGCTGTTAGGGGTTTAGATAATCAATGGTATATTAACTTTGGCGGAGTATTTGTTGAAGTAGCTGATTTAAGTGAATTTAAAGTATTTTTAGATGATAATAACACTCTTTCTATACTACAATCAGACCCAACAACCTGGGAATATGAAGTAAAAAGATTTAGCGGCGACGGCGATTACTATACCGGTGCAAATTTTGAAGATATTTTATATCAGTCTAATGGAGTTTACTTTGTAGATGCCGCGGCATTTAGATTTGATCCAAATACTGATGGTCAATCAGCAAAGCTATTTGTATCAAAACTTAGCAATGCAAGTTATTTTAGTTATACTGAAGGTCCAGTCAATCAAAACAAAACTTGGTATGGTACGAAAAATTGCGATAGAACAGACACTGGTTCTAGAACTAATCAAAATGTTAGATTGTTCCGTTTTGATACGACACTTGGTCAATGGAGATTTACATATTAGTTATATATTAGTTTGATGTTGAGGGAGGAAACTTATGAAGAAAACACATTTTACTAGGAAAAACTTTATTGCGATTGGGATATTTTATTTCTATATCCTGATAACTGTATT
Organism: uncultured Bacilli bacterium; assembly: GCA_944332225.1. GTDB lineage: Bacteria > Bacillota_I > Bacilli_A > RFN20 > CAG-449 > CALVJO01. Next base: position 12,427 of record CALVJO010000023.1, read on the forward strand.
CGCGGCTATGTGCATTGACGCTAATGGATTGATGGTTGCTACGAATCCAGTTAAGAACTTAGCTAATTTACTAAGACTTCCAAATATAGATGCAAGCTTTGGAACTTATATCATGTTTAGTATGTTTGCTGTCTATTCATTATTATTTGTTGCAGCTTTCATCTATGAGATGAGATTAGCTAAATATTATGAGGATAAAGCATTTTCTACTAAATGGGTGGTTACTTATCTTATCACTTTAGTTATTTGCTTAGTTTTCCCTTTTGGAATCGGGGTTATCGCTCATTTACCTATCACTGATTTTTCCTTAGTAATGAATTCTTTACTATATGTTGTTGAATCGTATTTTATTGGATTATTGCTATTCATATTAGTTGGTTCCATCGTCCTCTTTGGTATGATGCTTTATATAAACTTTAAAAATATTGATAAGCCATTTAGATTCTTTAAAGGTGATTTTGTTGAAAAGTCAGAAATTAAAGATGAAATAAAAGATTTACAAGAAGAAGCTACTCAAGTTAAACAAGGATTACTTGCTTCATCTTTTGGAGTTAACCAAGAGACTAAAGGAGGATTAACTCCTAATGTTATAGGTGGAGAAAACGCTGGATCAGTTTCTTTAAAAGATGATGATAATGAATTAACTAAAGAAAAAGTTTTCCCATCTCTTTGCGAAATAGATACTCTTGCTGAGTTTGAACCAGATAATTTTGATGATAATGTATCTTTAGAAGACTTAGTTATCAACTTTAGAAATTATTTAGCTAAGAAAGAAAAATTATATTTTGATTTAGATACTATTAGATGTTTTGTATCAGCCTTATCCGCGTCTCATTTAATTATTTTAGAAGGTTTATCAGGAACTGGTAAATCCTCTTTAGCGAGATATTTTTCAACATTTATCAATGAAAAATCTTTCTTTGTTCCAGTTCAAGCAACTTGGAGAGATCGCACTTCTTTATTAGGTTTCTATAATGATTTTTCAAGATCTTACAATGAGACTGAATTCTTAAAGAGATTATATAATGCGACTTATCGTGATAATCATTTAAATATCATGGTTTTAGATGAAATTAACATCTCTAGAGTTGAATATTATTTTGCTGATTTCTTATCTATTCTTGAATATCCTTCTGAGGAATGGAAACTTAAAATCATGCAATTGCCATATTCATTTAAAGCTCCTGAACATTTAATAGATGGAGTTTTAGATATCACTGAATCTACTTATTTCATCGGAACTGCTAATAAGGATGATTCAACTTATACAATTACTGATAAAGTCTACGATAGAGCTATCACCATCTCTTTTGATGATAAGAATGAATATTTTGAAGTAGATGATGAAGTAAAAGAAATTTCTATTTCTTATACCTATTTACAACAGTTATTTAGAGAAGCTCAAGAAAATAATGAATATCAATTAAATCAAGACGACATCGCTTCAATTAAGAAGATTAATGATTTTATCTATGATACATTCGATGTCACCTTCGGTAACCGTATCATGAATCAAATTGAATTATTTGTTCCAACTTTCATAGCATCTGGAGGTAAGAAAGTTGATGCTTTAGATTTCATGTTAACTAGAAAAGTATTATCTAAATTAGATGGTAGATTCGAAGACTATGTTAAAGATGGTTTAGAGAATTTACTTACCTTAATTGAACAAATTTATCCAAGAGATCAATTCTCAAGAGCTAAAAACTATATCAATAAATTATTAAGAAGATTCTAAGATGCAAAGTAGAGGACATTTTCAAAACTTAAAAGGAGATTTAGCTAAGGTATTAGCTACTAAACGGGATTTAAAATCTCTTAAATCCTGTTTTAATGATGGTTTAATTTCTCTTAAAGTTAATGATAATGTTTCAAGCGTTGAATATCTTACTAAGATCAATCGATTATTTGATATCATCTTATCAATCACCAATAATCCTAAACTAAACGTAATAAGTGAAGATGTGATTGTTTTAGCTAATCAAGTTACTTCTTTAACTAATGAAACTTTCGCTAAGACGATTAAGGACCCTTCTCTATGGAAAAGAAAAGATAATGGTAAGATGATTCCTTTTGAGGTTCATTCGTTTTATCAAGCAGATTCTATTGATACTTATGAAAATAGATTTGTGATAGTTTGTTATAATTCTGTGATGGATGAACTCAAAAAGATGATGCAAGAAGGAATGTTTTCATCTTATTCTCTTCAAAGATTATATCAAACTACCACATTAACTTTTGGAGAAGATAATTTCTTAAAAGATTTATTAACTCGACAAAATGATATTTCTAATTTGTTATTCACTAATAATTTAGATGATGAGGATATTTTATTAAGCAAAGTTTATAAAAAAGGAAAGAGAATCAGCTATAGCGAATTTTATAAAATCTTAAGTAAAAAAGATTTAATAGCTAACGTGATGCAAACGAATATCTTGTTGCATGAGCAACGTTATTCCTATGTCTATCGTTTCTATAAAGATCGTCTATCAGAAAGAGCTAATGATGGTTTCATCGCCTTTGCAACATTAAAGATAGTCAAGGAGATGATTGATAATGATTATGATTTTTCTTCTCTCTTTAAAGCTCAATATCGAAATAACAGCTTAAAATTCTATTCATTCATCGCTAGTAAAGATTCATTTGTCTATTCATTTTCATTAAAGAAAAACTTATTAACAATTAACGTGTTTCATAACAATTTCCAAACTAAGAATCTTGTTGTCTTAGAAGAGAGGTTAGATGAGAAAACTATCTATCAAGGTTATGATAATGTTTTCTATCTTACTTTAGAAAATGGATTGCAAGATTATAACAATGTCTTTGTCTTAACTAATGAAGAAAAGACTAATTCTAGAGTTGAGGATTTATTAAAGACATTAAGAATTAAATTAGATTATCCTCGTGAAGATGTAGTTAATTGCTTCATCTGCGGATCAAGCAAGCTTGAGGAAGTATCTAATGGTAATTATTGCTGTAAGAACTGTCATTCAACATTTGCCTTGATTAAGAAAGCTAAGACAACAGTATGGATTAAGAGTTTCTGGGGGAATTATGGAAGATAATAAGATTATTAAAATAGAAAATTTAAAAAAGTCATATGGAACAAAAGAAGTATTAAAAGGAGTATTTCTTGAAGTTAATCAAGGAGAAGTATTTGGCTTGCTCGGTAAAAATGGCGCGGGTAAATCGACTCTTATTGATTGCATGATCGGCTTAAAGAAGTTCAATGAAGGAAGTATCTCTATTTTTGATATGGATATTAAAACTTCAGGAATCAATATTAAAGAAAAGTTTGGTTATGTTGCTTCTGAACCATTAACCTATGAGATGATGTCAGGAAAAGAATATTTATTATTCGTTGCCTCATGTTATTCTATGTCTCAGGAAGCGTTTGATGCAAACTATGACTTTTTAAAAAAGCAATTCCAAATTGATGAAGAAGATCTTACTCGAAGAATTAGAGAGTATTCTCATGGTATGAAACAAAAAGTATGTCTTATGGCTTCCCTCATTCATAATCCATCATTATGGATACTCGATGAACCGACAGTTGGACTTGATATCATGATTTATGATGTATTAGTTAATATGATGAAATCATATGTAAAGAATGGTAATACCATCTTTGTTACCTCTCATAATATTGATTTAGTTTCCGACATCTGCGATAGGGTGGCAATCATCAATGATGGTAATATTCAAACTTTAATAGATTTTAATAAAGAGCCATTTAAGAGAAAGAATCTAAAGAGCATCTTCTTTAGAATATATAAGGAGAATCAATGATACTTGATTTGCTAATTAAAGATTTTAAAGAAGAAGGCAGCGAATCAACTCTTTCTAAAAGAGTGATTAAGATGATCGTAGATACCATTATCTACGGGCTTTTCATTGCTTTAGAAACTTATATCTTCATCTCTTTAGATCGAAAATTTGAGACTTTTTCCTCTAATTCATCATATGGATTTTTAGTTTTACTATTATTGTTGATACTTGTTTTATCAATCTTTGGTTCCTTGCCTTTAGCTAGAAAGGCTTTATATAAAACTAAAGATAAGTTGCTTTTAGCCTCACGTCCGGTTTTAAAAGATGAGATTATCATCTCAAAATATCTTTATGTTTATTTAAATACTGTTAAAAATATCTTTATCTTTTCAGTTCCATTATTCATAGGCTTTGGAGCAACTAGAGGAATGATGGTTCCTTACTATGTATTTAGTTTATTCTATCCATTTTTAATCGGCTTTTTTGGAACAGGAATCACTTTTATTTTATTAGTCCCATACCAAAAAGGACATGAGTTTTTAAAATCTCATTATATTTTACAGATAATTGCTTCAGGAATCTTAGTAACTGGAATATGTTTACTATATAACTACGTATTAGATCTTTTCTTAAATCTAGTTATGAACACCCAGCTTGATCAGATGTTTAATCAAGGATTTATTTCTTTTATCGATTCTTTAAGCCGTAACGCGCATCCGATTAGTAGCTTACTAAATATCTTTATCTTAAGTGATAATATTCTTAGCTCCTTATGCATCTTTGCAGGAATCACCATTGTTTCCATCGTTCTTGCTTTTGTGATTTTAAATTTAACTTATAGTCTTTATTTAGATAACGAAACTAAGAAATCAATTAAATATCATAAGCAATATAAAGTTGATAAACCATTGATGGCATTAATTAAAAAGGAATTTATCTTAATTTTTAGAAATACTAATTTCCTCTTTTCTTACATCGCTTTAATTATCATGCAACCAATATTTGCAACGACTGTTATCTCATCATTAAATTCTCTTTTATATGTTAATTTAGGAATGTTTTTAACTTATTTCCCTGAATTAATTAATGGATTGAATTTAACTTTGATCTTATTATTTATCTCAGTTATCGCCTCTCAGACCATGGAGTTAATTAAAAATGAAGGAACTGGCTTCATCAATATGAAGACGATGCCGATTTCCTATTCTAAACAATGCATCATTAAAATTGCTATTCCTTCTACCGTCAGCGTCTTCTCTTTATTAGTAACTTTGATTTGCTTAATATCATTAAATCAAATAACTTTAACTGTTTTCTTCATCGGCTTGATCATCGGAATGATTTTTACCATCTCATTAAATATTTCTGGATTATATGGAAATATCAATATTTTAAAGAAAGCAAATATGGATACCAAGAGCTCATCCTCTTCATTGATATCATTATTGCTGCCTTTTTCTCTAGCAATTATTCATTTTGTGATGACATTTATTAGAATTCCGTCATGGTCAATTTATCTAATTGAAATCTCTTTATGCCTAATCTTATTCTTATATTTAATAATTCCATTTAAAAAGCGAATTATTAAAGGATTTTTAGATATCGGAGGTAGCTTGATATGAAAAATAAAACGCTTTATATATTATTATTAATTCCTTTTGTTATAGCTATCTTAGGTTTTGTTAATATCGTTATTTTAGAAAACACCATCGCGGTTGATATCATTTCAATTAATTGGGATTATCGAGAAAACGAAGGATTTAAGATTCGTAATGAAGGATACCTTTTAGAGGCTACCCCAGTCATTGATGATGAATTTACTTTATCAGAAGGAAATGACTTAGTTTGGTCAATTAGAAACCAAGATTCATCATCGCGCGTCTACGCGGAAGTTAAACAAGAAGAAGATGATTACTATCTCTATGCCTTAAATGAAGGTGATATCATTGTTACCTGCTCAAATGAGAAAGGAACAGTTTCTAAATCATTCAACGCGAAGATCTATGAAGATGGGGCAATCATCATTAATCCAAGAAATTTTGCTCCAACTAATTCAATGATCTCATCTTCTAGAAAGTATGGTCTCTATAATTTAGTCGACCATGATCCAAACAATAAAGTAAAAGCGAGCTTAGAATTAGATATTCAAGTTTATCCTGAAGATAATCTACAGGAAGTTGAAGTTATCTCTTTAAGCGACAATATTTCTTATTCTAATGCAACAATTGATTTTGTCTCCGGAGGAGAAGCAACTATTTCTCTTGCCGCGTCAAGCAATAAATTTATCCAAACTACCTATAGCTTCGATATCGTTGATAATGGGGTTAATGTTTACGATTATAATGATTTATTAGCCTGCACGAATTATTCATCTGAAGGAGAAATCGTCTGCTTACAAATCAATCTAGAATCATTAAACAATACCTATCAAAAAGATGATAACGGTAACTATATCGATAGTTATTTAAATGAGGACACAAGGTTATTTGGTAATTATGATTTCTCTACAAAATCATTTAATTTTAAAAATGAAGTTTATTACTTTGAAACTACCTATAACCATGAATATATCGAGCAATATTTTGAAGATGATTATCTTGCCTATTCTCAAGTAATCTCCGCGATTCACGTTCAAAAAGATTTCTATGGTAATGGATTTACCATTAATATCCATGAGCTAGCCTATCCAAAGAACGGAACGATTGATTCTTATTCAGGAAAACTAAAACCAAACAAAGAATTAGATATGTTTCAAGGACCATTAACATTCGTTTCTTTAGGATTGTTTGAAGAACCGTTTGTCAAAGCTTATGGTCAAGATAACATCAATATGTATGTTGAAGGAGATAATATAACTATCGATGATATTAAGCTTCGTAACACGAATAATTTAGATAATCTATTTAATTTAGAATATACAGGCTCAGTCATCGATTTCTATGGAAGCAATAACACTTTAAAGAATTCACTTATCTCCAATGGTAGAACTGGAGTTAGAGTATTTTCATCTAATAACTTTACGATGGATAATTGCTTAGTATCTACCTGCAGAGAGTTCCTCTTTAAAATTGGAAACAATGAATATCAAAAAATCGATCCAGATAAAGTTGGAACTGTCACCTATCAAGGTGAAAGCATGTCCTTTGATGCTGATACTTTCTTAAACTCTACTGAAGGATATAATGCTGATTTATTATTCACCGGGATCTTTGATGGCAGCGTCAATGTCACTCAAAGCTTGCTAGATGATGTTCAATACTTTTTAGACAGCGAAGTAAGCGAAGATATCTATACAAATGCGACTATCAAAGATTGTTATTTCTATCAATCAGGAATCTTCTCAATCGCCTTTGATACATATTTTGCTGGTTTATATTTATATAATGGATATCCAACTTTCGTAAGAGAATTGTTATCTACTTTGATGGATGATGCAGTTTTACCAGATGATATATCTGGAACGCAAATTCCAGTTCATCTAACCATCGAAGGAGATACTAGATTCTATGATTATAAAGATGTTGATTCTATCGATGCTTCATGCTTAATTGAAGAAAGATTAGGAGAATTATTAGGTTCCTTTGGAGATGGAAGCAAAATATCTTTAGAAAATTATTTCCCGATTGTTTCATTGCTTAAGAGCCAAGCTTCTCAAAATGGCTTAGTTTATAACGATGAAGGAACTTCATATGTTAATTCAGCTATCGCCTTCTATGGTGGAGGATTAAATCTCTCGACAGTTGATTACTCTTCTATTACCACAGAAGCAATATCAGACTCTCTAAATGTTGATGTAGCCTATGCTTGCTTAACCGGGCAAGGATTAGTTCCTTCCTCTAACCAATACGCGAAGCATTTAGCAAAATGTATTCCGATTGCTATGGGACTTCACGATTTCAAATTCTATTTAAATGATGATACATTCTATTTATTTAACGAAACACCTGATCTAAATGATCTGATTATAAGGGGGCAATAAACATGACAAAACTTAAAAAAGCATTCTTATCATTACTCTTATTAGGAAGCGTAATCTCATTTTCTTCCTGTTCTTCTTTCTTTGGAACATCTGAAGTAAATAATGGAATTGAAAATGTTCAAACTAGTCTTGATGATGACGGGAACACAGTTGTGACTATCACTTTTACGTCTGTTGACGTTCCTCCAGTTACCTTTACCATTCCTAAAGGTAGTGACGGGGCTGATGGAAACGGAATTAAAGATATTCATACTGAGTATCAAGAGACTCAAAATCGGGTGATGATTGAAATATCATTTACTGATCCAACAATGGAAAACTATGTTACCTACATCCCAATTTATTCCGGGACTGATGGAAGAGGAATTGAATCTATCGATGTTGAGCTCTTAGAAAGTGGAGACACTTTATTAACGATTAATTATACCGATGGTTCATCTCCGACTAATTTAACTCTCCCAGGAGGAAAGGATGGTAACGGAATTTCTTCAATTGATACTTCTTATGATCCGATTTCAGGTGATGTCATCGTCACAGTTTCTTTCACAGGAGATTTAGAACCGGTTGAATTTAGAATTCCTCGAGGAAATCAAGGAACTTCCATTGACCATATTGAAACATCTCAGGATGATGAAAATTATAATTTAACTATCTATTATGATGATGGAACTTATGAAACAGTTTCCTTTAGTAAAGATCAGCCGACTCAATGGTTATCAGGAAATACCGTCCCTAGTTCATCTCTTGGCAATGATGGTGATTTCTATATAAATTTTGCTGAAGCTGATATTTATAAAAAGGTCTCAGGAGAATGGGTGTTTCAAATGCATTTAACTGGAGGAGGATCTTCAGGAAGCGAAGAAACGCATTATTATTATGTGACCTTAAATTTAAATGGAGGACAGCTAGTGAATCCTTTAGAACCACTTTCTTATAAAGTAGAGGAAGGAGAATCAATTGATTTACCTCTCTGCGAGAAGGAAGGATTTGAATTCATCGGTTGGTATTCTGATTTAGTGATGGATGCCAATACTGGTCATATTACGGATATCACACCTATATTTAAAGATATGGTGATATACGCGCAGTATCAGGAAATATAAGCATAATCAATATATTTTTAAGAGGACCATATGAACTGATGTATGTCAAGTAGACAGAGAAAATTTAAAAATAATTAATTAAAAGTTGATAAATGACAAAGTAAATTCAGTTTATATAACTTAAAAGCGAAATTAATTTGACAATATATAATAGAAATGTG
>CALVJO010000024.1 GCA_944332225.1 uncultured Bacilli bacterium
CTGGATATTTATTGTTTTGCATTTAAAATAGCCTCCTCTTGAGGCTATTCTCTTCTTTATTCCTTTCTTAGTCTAGTGGGGCATATCTTTGACGCTTACAGTGTTTTTATAGAAAATGTCAAAGCATTGTCAGAATTAATAAAATAAAATGGAATTGTTAGAAGGTAACTTTCATTATCTTGTTTAATATAAACTCCATTATCAATTTTAGTCCAAGTATTATATATTAATTCTTTATTATTTAAAATAAACTCGAAAATTTTGTATATTGAACTATCAATTAACTTCATAATACTCCCCTCCATTATGATATTATTATAACTTAAATAATCTTAGCTTATTAAATTATTTTGTTAATATATAAGTAACAAATTTGGATGATACTTTAATAACCAATTTAATATTAATAGCATTCGTGTGATGAAGTAATATGTCAAGAATAACATTAGCAATAACCGTATCACCAAATATTTCACCTATTTAGACAAGGTTTTGTTAGTTTAATAACAGTAGAAGATTTTCATGTCCCATCTTCGGAACTTAATACAGGAACAATGAATTAAAATAATAAGAAAACTAACATCGCTTTTATTCTTTATTATGTAGGATTGAATTTAACCTGCTTAATGTTTTTAATTAGAGGAATATTACAAGTTACTAATCCAGATTTAACTTCGTCAATAAACGGAATGATCTCTGGCTTTGCAGAAATTGGTCACATCATTTTAGGAGTATCCTTAGTTTTACTTTTAATCTTTATTTATCAAAGCATATTTAAAAGAAATAAAGTTGAAGAATAATTATTCAAGTTTGTCATTTTTGCTTCAGAGATAGCTTTTGGGCTCTCTTCTTTTATTTGAGATAATTTCCTTCTAGGCATAAAGCTTGCTTAGCTAAGATAAATGCGATTATTTCATTGATGATTGCCGCGGAATCGATGTGGCCTTAAATTAAAGTCGCGTAGGAAGAAAAGAGTAGATAAGGTGTTAGAAGTTTTTTGAAATATATATAAATGTGACTATTGCTTGACAATGAAATTCATTTCAATTTATATATTAGCTTAGTCTCAAGAAAGGAAACTAGATTATGAACAAAAAGTTAAAAAATGTCTTAAATATTACATTATTTGCTAGTTTAATCGGAGGAGGATTAATTGCATGTCAAACGGTTACTTCTAGTCAAGGAACTTCTAATAGCCAAACTAGTTCTAGTAGTCAAACTACATCTAATAGTCAAATTAGCTCAAATAGCCAAACTTCTTCTGCTACCAGCGAAGATAAAGAATATACTATCTCTTTTTATGCTGATGAAGTTTTAGTAGATGAAATATTTACATCTGGTAACGAAACTATTACCTTACCAGAGGCTCCAAAAAAAGATGATTTTACTTTTGAAGGATGGTTTTTAGATAAGGATGTTTGGTCTAATGAATTATTAAGTGATACTTATCTTAATCAGCCATTATTAAATGATATAAACGCATATGCTTATTATTTACCTATCGAGGAGCCTTCACCTACAGAATACTCTATCTCATTCTATCTTGATGAAAAGTTATTTTATTCTTTAAAAACCGCGGGAAATGAAATTATCTCTTTACCAGTTGCTCCAAACAAAGAAGATTATACTTTTAAAGGATGGTATTTTGATAAAGGTACTTATTTAAATAAATTAGAAGAAAATACTTATGAAAATACTTCTTTAATTAGCGATGTTAATGTCTATGGATATTATGAACAAAATGAACCAATTATCGAAGAGTTCACCGTCACTTTTGAATGTAATGATGGTACGCCTGTTGAAACAATAGTAACTTCATTGATTAAAGAAGAACCAATTACTACTAGAGATGGTTATACTTTTGAAGGATGGTATAAAGAAAGTCAGTTTATCAATAAAGTAACCTTCCCATATGAAGTTAAAGAAAATCAAACTTTATTCGCGAAATGGGTTTTAAATAAAGTCGACGTATCTTTCGTGGTATCTTCTGAAGGAGTTTTAACTGAAGTGAATGGAATAAATGAAAATAATAAAGTCATTGAGATTCCTTCAACTGTTAACGGAATTCAAGTGGTGGCCATCGGTGATCAAGTATTTACAAATAATACCTATGTTGAAAAGATTGTTTTTCCAGATAGCGTAACCACTTTAGGATACAAGATGTGTTATGGATGCTCTAATTTAAAAGAAGTAGTATTGCCAGATTCTGTCACTGTCATACCTGATTATTCATTTGAAAAATGTGGACAACTAACATTAGTTAATATGCCAAAATCATTAGTTCAAATTAGATATAATGCTTTTGCTGAATCAGGAATAGAAGAATTTATAGCCCCTCAATCGTTAAAAGAAATTTGGGGTTATGCCTTCCAATCTTGCTCTAAGTTAAAAAATATTGAATTAGCATCTATTAACTCTATAGGCGACAGCGCATTTGAAAATTGCTCTTCACTTGAAGAAATAAATTTACCAGATTCACTTAAAGAATTAGGAACATATGTTTTCTCAGGATGTGAGATATTAAATAAGATTAGAATGCCTCAAAATCCGATAAATATATCTAATAACGCTTTATATGGCACTGGATATTATAATGATTCTAGTAACTGGGAAAACGGAATATTGTACGCGGACGGATATTTGCTTGCTTCTAATGATGATTTATCATCTTTCCAAGAAGTAAATGTTAAAGAAGGAACGATCGTAATTGCTTCTAATGCTTTCTCAAAAGGAGCTAAAAATATTAATAAAATTACCCTGCCTGAAGGCTTAGTACAAATTGGAACAAGCGCCTTCTCTAGCTTATATTCTTTAGATGAGATTAATATTCCTTCAAGCGTAAGATCCATTGGTTATAACGCCTTTGCAAGCACAAAAATTGCTAGCAATAAAGAAAATTGGAATGATAACGGAGTATACATTGATAATTGGCTAGTATCAGTTGATAGCATTAAACTTGATTCCTTCACCGTTAAAGAAGGAACAATAGGAATTGCTGATGGTAAAGATACAAGTTTATTCCCAACTAAAGCTCAAGCTGCAAAGAGTCTAACTCTACCAGAATCATTAAAATATATTGGGGTAAGAAGCTTCGCTAGATTAAAAATAACAGAATTACAATTGCCTCAAGGATTAGAATCAATAGATGAAGGAGCCTTTAAAAGCTGCGGATTCTTAACTAATGTCAATTTAGGTGATTGCTCTAAATTAAAAACAATTGGAGAATTAGCTTTCAGCGAATGCGCGATAGAGGAAATCACTATTCCTTCAAGCGTTGCAACAGTTGGTGAATTAGTGTTTAACAATAATACAAAAGACTTATTAATTCACTGCCAAGTAAGTGAGAAACCATCTGCTTGGGATAATGACTGGTCTTATACTTATTCTTCAAAAGCTAAGATCACTGTTGAATGGAAAAAATAAATTAAAGTAAAAAAAAGACGTCTCTTACGGGACGCCTTTTTAAAACATTCTTTTAAGATTAACCTAATGTGTATAATGCGGTGACTTCAAGATAGACCCTACCAAAGGCTACTGTATCAGGTAAGTCTTCACCTAATGTTGGCTTGTAATCTCCAAAAGTAGATTTTGCAAAGTCTAGTTTAACATCAACTCTACAGCCATAGTTTCTGTTTCCTGGGCCAGTCTTATCAGTTGAAGTAGGATTGTATTCATACATGATAATCTTTCCTTCTCCAGTTTTAACTAAGTTCTTAAGAGTTGGTTTCATGGTGACAGCTCCAGAGAAGTAATATTTATTATCTTCTTTGACTGCTCCCATACCATAGACAGCAACATTGTAATCAGTGCCATCTGAAGTGATTAAGGTCTTGGTTGCAACAGCGTTATGAGCTTCAGCGATGACGTATTCTTTTCCGTCATTAGGGAACATATCAGTGATGTGATCAGCGTTTTCTAATTTGACAGCTTGTTCTAAAGTAGTTGCTCCAGTTCCAACGTTTTCATCTTCTGCTGAAGTTTCTGCCCAAGAGTAGATGTAGTATTGAAGATTAGCTCTTTCATACATTCTTTCTAAGGTGTAGTAAGATCCTCCTCCGGTAGCTGGATAGTAGTCACTTCCAGAAGCTCCAGAAATTACATCGCCTTTACCATCAGAAGGCGCGGTTTCTTTTTCATAGAGAGCCTCATTAGGATCAACATAGGTGTATCCTTCGATTCCTGCTAAGGTGATTTGGTCTTGGAAGGTTTTAGCTTCTAAGGTAGGTGTGGTAGCTCCGCTTGAGCTGCTAGTTCCTGCACAAGATGCTAATAAAGCTAATGCAAGGACAGGGACTAAAAGTTTTGATTTTTTCATTAAAATAAAATTCCTTTCTTTTGCAATTTAAATTATATAGTTATGCAATCGATTTTTCTATAAAAATAGCAATATACGTAATTAATCCGCCTAGTCATACAGGGGTATAAGTTGAAAAAGGGTTTAAAATTACTTAATATAATATCAACAACCTTCCTAAATGAAAGGAGCTGATATAATGCTTTACCGAGCGAGAATTACAGAAGGTAAGTATCTTTTAGAAGTGGAAAAACTCTATAAAATGCACTTTATAGAGGCGGAAAGAATTCCCTTTGAAGAGATGATCAACAATGAAAACATAACTCTTGAGGGGTTTTTTGAGGGGGATGAGCTGGTATCTTATATGTTTCTCATCTCCCTCAAAAGGGTGCTCAGTATCCTCTACTTTGCAACGAAAGATAAATTTCGGAATCGGGGATTTGGAAAGGAAATTTTAAACTATATTCTTTTAAAATATCAAAACTATTTAATAATTTTAGATATTGAAGAAGAAGACGGAGATGAAATCAAAACTAGGCGAAGGAATTTCTATTTACGTAATGGATTTATCTCCAGCGGGGTATTTTATACCTACGGTAACGTTAATTATGAGATTTTAACGTATAATGGTTTACCAAAAGAGGAAACATTGAATACAATATGGAAGGAAATTTATACGGGAAATCCAAAGATTATTAGATGAGATGATTAGTAATTCTAAAATAACCTATAGCCTGACTTTAGCCTTAATTAACATTGTATCCTTGATTGTCATCGGATTCATTTTAGATATCAATCAGCAGCTTGATTTCTTAAAAGATTGGGTGATGATAATGATATTTTGTTTTACTTCGATTATTTTACTATTTAATTTGATCTCATCTGTTTTAGATACGATTTTAGACAAGCATAAAATCATCGAAACTATCTATTATCTCATTCCAGTTATTTTATCGATTGTTATCTTAGTGTTTTTCATGAATTATGTATTTAAATTCGAACTTTATCCTTTCGTATCTTTTGTAGTTGTCCTTCAAATGCTAGGATCTGTTTTTACCTTTATTTATCATTTAATCACTAATTTTTACCAAGATAGTGAATTAAAATAAAATTTAATTCATGTTAATAATTCGATTTGTTTACTATCAACCGTCTACAATTAGACGGTTTTCTTTAGCTAAGAATTAGTTTTATATTCGAGTTTTTAAAGTTAGCAAAGTTTGATTTTCTTTATTCCGTATAAGTATTAAATAATAAATATATATTTTATTAACTTTGCTAAGAAAAAACGCAACAATACAAGCAAGATATTGCATTTTAAGTTTTTTTGAGATAATTCATATTTTATATTGACTAAAAATGTTATTCGGGTTTACTATTGTCTCAATTTTAAAAAGGGGGACAAATTTACTATGAAGAAGACCAAATTGTCTTTGGCTATTTTAGCCACATCCATATCGCTGCTTCTTGCAAGCTGCGGTGGAACCACCTCACAAGGGAGCTCCGCTCCAACTAGCTCTTCTCCGTCTGATACGTCTAGTACAACGAGTAGTCAACCAACAACCTCAATCGATGTTGTGGTTAGAGAAGATCTAGATATTACCTTACCAACAAAGGTCACTTATCAATTTGGTGACGCTATTGACTTAACAGGCTTAGTCGTTACAAAAGTCGGTTATAATGCAAGCGACGAAATAATTGAAAGAGAAACTTTAACTGAAGATCAGTACACTCTAGATCATCACAATACAGAGATTACCGATGGAACGATTCTTTCAGTAAGTGGCGTGATGAAAATAACAGTCACTGCTGGAGAATTAACAGGCGAATTCTCAGTTACCATCGGAGAGGCTGATCATTTTGGTCTTGAAGTTTCCGGATTTAAAAAAACTACTTACGAATTCGGTGATGAATTAGACTTAACCGGATTAGTGGTTGAACAAGTTGCCTACGCACCTGATGGACATGCTGTTACTAGAAAAGCAGTTGCTGAAGGTGATTATACCTTAGCTCATCATGGAGTAACTGTAACCGATGGAACTATTCTCTCAGTAAGTGGTGAAATGAGAATTACAGTCACTTCTGGAGAATTAACTGGAAATTTCACAATTACTGTTAATCCAGCGGCTAGAGAAGTTTTAGAAGTCACTGGACCAACTAAAACAACCTATCAAGTAGGTGAAACCTTAGATTTAACAGGCTTAGTAGTTAACCACGTTGCTTACGATGCTGAAGGAACTAAAATCTTTACTGAAGTATTCGATGAAACTTTATACACAGTCACTATTGATGGCGAAGAAGCTACGAATCAAACTGTGCTTGATACTGCAGGTACTGTAGTGTTAACTATCACTCATAGATCCTTAACTGCAACTGTAAACCTTACAGTTGAAGCACCTCTTCCAACTTACAATGTCACTTTAAACGGTTTAGGTGAAATGAAGCTTATCTGGTTCTATGAAGGTGGCGGTGAATGGGCTCCTGCTAGAGGCGAAATTATTGAAGATATCACAACTCACGAGTTACATGAAGGAGATAAAATCGGCTTCTCAATAGATCCTGAATCAGAATATTATGTCTTATGGGATGATATATCAATTGACGGGGCTACTCTAACAAGAAAATATATCGGTGATGATGAATTAGAATCATTCTTCTTCACTGTAGGAACAGAGGATATTACTATCACTTTCAATAATTTAAGAGGCGGAGATGCCTATGGAGAATATGATTTTGTAGGAACATATACAGTTTATGATTTATCTAATGGAACTACACCTCACACTTTAGTTGTTGATGCTGGAGGAACCGTCCAATTAGATGGTGGAACTGCTTATCAATTTACTTATGATCCAGCAACTGGAGAATTCACTGTCGAATATAATGGTAAGTTAGCCTTTAATAACGGCGCGATACTCTTTAATAAACAATATATTGGTTTCAAAAATGGAACTATAGATCGTTATTATTATAGAAGTAGCAATGAATATATTTTCATTGCAAATGTCGAAGGCGAAACTAAATTTGTTTATAAATATTATGATCACTTATTAACCGAAGGAACAGATCTGACAGTTACTTATAATGGAGATACCCTTGATGAAACAACATTAATTACCCTTTCTGCTCCAGTTGATGAAGATGGAGATAGCTGTCTATCTTTAGCCATGGGAGGGGGAGTCGATAGGGTTTCCGTTCCTGGTCAACATCTTGTCTATGTAAGCGTTGATGGAACATCGATGGAACGTGTTAATAGAGATGAAATTCAAGGAACTTATACCTTAGCTGATAATCCTGATTTAGTATTAGATGGATTTGGTAATTACACCTTAGGTGAGGTTACAGGTACTTATGAATATGACAAAGATTTAAGTATTTTAACTCTTGATGGAACTGATACTTACTCTCTTGATACTGAAGCTCATACTTATGAACCAGTTACTTTAATCACTGAAGATCCTTGGACTGATAAAGCCTATACTTATACAAACGGAACTCTTACTTTAGTGTTTGAAAACGGAAAAGTTACTTTAACTGATACCGAAAACAATTGGTATGATGCTGGGAAAGCCGTTACGTATACTATATCTAATGGTGTTGTTTCTTTCTCACTTTGGCATGATTGGTATAGTGAAAATTATGAAACAGACATAAGTCTATTTATTGAATCAGATTTAAGCAAAATTACTGTTCAAGAGAATGTGCGTGCTGAAGGAATGTCTTGGGGAGCACTCCTTATCTCAGCTGGAACAGTTCTCACGTTAGTTACTGAATAATAAAATTAGAATCGAGGTATTGATGAAACATAAAAAAATATTAATTATTCCTTTGATGATACTTTTAGTATCTTGTCAAGGTCTTGCTTCATCAGCTGAATCAAATACTTCTGGAAGTTCAGATTCTAGCTCATCAGGCTCGACATATACGGATGAAGATTTAAACTTTAAAGGCATTACAATTGATAATGAGTATATCGATTATGATTCAGCATCATTTGGAGGTGTCTTAGACGATATAGGAGTTGGAGCTTGGCTGGTCGCTGGACAAGATTACACATTCTCTTGCAGCATAAAAGATCTTCCAAGTCAGGAAATATCCGTTAAATTTGATGATCCATCAATTATTGAATATCGATTTGATAATGTAGATGGTCAAACAAGTCATCATCTTATTCCTTTGAAAACCGGAGGAACTACTATGAGAATTTACGATAGTAATGATGATTTAATTTATCGAAACGCGGTTAATTGTAGAGTTCCAATTTGTGACCCTAAAACAATGTTTGAATTAATTGACGAAGCTGATTATTGGGAGGGTGCCTTCACTTCTGGCGCAGGGTATGGTTCTTATAAGTTCTTTATTGAAAGTTTAGAACCTAACCATGTCTCAATATCTATCACTGGAGAAGACTCAGGAACAATCTATGGAGCAACGGTATTTGGATTTGATCTAGATACTTATGAAGAGAGCATCGTTGATACGTTTGTTACTTATCAATTTGATTGCACGATAGAATCAACAAATCCATCTTTAAATATACTTAGCTTTGATGTTTCCTTAGCAGTAGATACGATTTATGTCTCAGATAATCTCGGTTTAATCGATTTCTTCAGACCAGTATATTTATAGAAATTAGAAAGGATCTTAAAACCAATGAATAAATA
The DNA here is from genome assembly GCA_944332225.1 of uncultured Bacilli bacterium. GTDB lineage: Bacteria > Bacillota_I > Bacilli_A > RFN20 > CAG-449 > CALVJO01. The sequence goes on from CALVJO010000024.1 coordinate 8,959, forward strand.
TAAAACATTATCATTATTATCGATAGCTTTATTGTTAGTTTCATGTGGAGGACCAACTTCTTCCGCATCAAATCCACCTTCTAACCCATCGTCAGATTCATCTACTTCTCAAGGTGATACCTCAACTAGCGTCCCTGATCCAGTTAAAGAAGATTATTCAATTACTGTATCAACGTCGACTACAGGAGTTACTTTAACCCCATCAGTTGAAAGAGCTCATGCTGGTGATATTGTTACAATAACTGCCACGATCACGGATGATGCTTATACCTTAGTTGATGTTCTTTACGATAATCAATCATGCACGAAGACTTCGGATACTGAATATTGGTTCACCATGCCAGATCATCCAGTTACCATTTCTTGTACGGTTAATATTGAAGGTGACGTAACATTGCAAGGCGGATTATCTCAAGCCTTTACTAAAGAAGGTGACGTCTATGTCTTAAAAGGAGTAAAAGTAGCTCAAGAAACCGTCTTCGATGTAGTAGTCCGTGCGGAATCTGGTGAAGAGCAAACTCTCGCGGTTATGGATATTGACCGTTATAACACTTTTGCTAATATTACTAGCGCGCGCAGCGGAGGTAATTTTGAAATCGCTGGAGGTGCCACATATGATTTTACCTATAATCCTAAGGCAGCTAAGCCATTAAGCGTCGTGAGAACTAACGTTGATACATTACCTACCAGCGTTGATGGTCTCCATTCTCTCTTTGCTGGATCAGCTTTATCAGAATATACTGTTAATCCTGCTAATGTAACTAGCGTTAAATACACTAACTCGATGGCTAATGAGACATATGCATGGAAATTGTATGATGATGGAACATCGTATGCTAAAGTAACTCAAAGAGATTCTAATAATCAAGAAGTCACGAAGGCTGAAGTTTATAAAAAATTAGAGAAAGATAAATTAACAGTTGTTGATACTTACACTCCTGCAATTGAAAAAGCTTATGATTATGATTATTCATGCATGGATGATACTGAAAAGTATTCAGGTATCTACACTATTGGATCAACTAATGAAAATAACAATTCTACCAGCGAAATATCATTCGATACCCATGATAATTATGTTAATGCCAATACCGCTCAATTTGTTTTAAGAGATTATAACCATAATATGGAATCTATCGAAACTGATTTCATGCATTCTTATAGAGTTGGCATGACGGTTGAAGATTATGTAAAACAAGCTTCAGTAAATATTACTTCTGAAGATACGACTGAAGGATTTACAGTTAAGATTGTTTCATCTAAAACTTATGATGAAAGCGAAACTTCTTCAGGAACTAGCCAATATCATGCTGAGTATCGGGCTACCATTGATTTCCTTGATAATGGAGCAGTCGCATCCTTAGTTTATGAATATAAATATTTCTATGCTGATAGCTTTAATTTCTCTACATTAACTTGGGTCTCTGGAGATACTGAAACTAACTATCAAAACAACGGAACTTTAATGAATAAAGTAACCGTTAATTATACTTATTCAGAAACATTAAATGATGTAGATTATACCTTTGATACTACCCCTTACTTTGTAAGCAGCATCTCTAGCTTCACTGTTGATAATCCTGCTGCTGATATCGAGTCTCAATATGCATTAAATATCGGCGATCAAGTTAATGATTTCCTTGAATTCACCGTCGCACCTGAGACTGCGTTAAATACCTGGCAATATGAAATAATTAGCTCATCTAATTTAGACGCAATCGCATATGATGATTCTTATTTAACTTATGCTGCTGTTGGAACAGGAACTTCTACTTTAACTCTTGGAACTCCTGCAAATATTGGAGTCACTTCATCAATTGATGTTGAAGTTGATTACACATATTTATTAAGAAATATTTATCTCTTTGAAAACTGGGGAGAATACGCTCCAATTGAATCAACAACTAGAGCTACATTAAATGCTGGAACGATTGCAACTTATGGCTTACAAGCTAAAGAATCAACTAATAACACAGTTATTCCTCTACCAGCTGATACCGTAGTAACTTGGGTTGAAGGTGAGGATCTAGGTGCAACTGTAACTTTGAATAGACAAGAAAGCACAATGACTGTTAACGCAAGCAATGTCGTAATCAGCAAACCAACTCAAATCAAAGTTAGATTAGATACAGCTTTCTATGATCCTGATTGGATCGATGAGCCAATTGAATTCACCTTCACCATTAATCCTGGTGTCACCGCTAATGGATTAGTTGGAACGTTCACTTCATCTGATTATCCAGGAGATAGCATCACATTCACCACCAATGCATCGTCTACTATTCCAGGATATGAAGGAACTTTAGATTATGTTGGCTCAATTATCGCCGATGGAGTTTCCTATTCATTTGCTTGGAGCTTAAATAGTTTAGGAGAAATAGAAGCTGACGTCATCATTACTTCAGTGTTCCCTGAAGGAGCATCTTGTAATTTATATTTTAGCTATGATACATCAACTAATCAGTTAGGCGTTTTATTCAACTATGGAATCTACGATGAAAGCGGAGTAACGACTACTGAAATATTTGGTTATTACGATGAGGAAAATTATCCGGTATTTGATTATTTTTCTAAATAGATAGGTGTATTTGTATGAAAAAATCAATTATTTCTATTCTAACTTTAGTAAGTATCCTATCTTTTGCTTCCTGCGGAGGAACAACCTCTAACTCTATACCTACTTCTATCGATACTGCTTCAACTTCAGTTATCGATAGCATAAATAAGTTATCTGACGCGAGTTATCGAATCATGGTTTCTTCTCCTAATGTCGGTATTGTAGGAGATAATGTTTATCATCCTGACTTCTTCTACGACAAAAATGATTCTTCTGGCTATTTGCTTAAAGATGATAAAGTTTATCAATTTAACGATAATCAAGGAGAAATCTTAACTGGAGAAGCCTTAGATAGCCCCCTCTATGGAGGGGATGGAATAATCCCCTCTATAGTTGATATTGATACTTCTTTACTTGAGGATGGAACTGAAGTTACATCTTTGAAAAGAATGGTCGTTATTCCAGTTTTAGAGATGATTGGTCTAGGAGGAGAAAATTATACTTCGGTTACGGATTTAACTTTCTCTCAAACAGGTGACACCATCTATGATTTAGATATCTCTTTGACAGTAAACGAAACAACTTATTCCTTGATAGTCATGGAATATGATGATTCATTAGACTATGTTCTAGATTTTATCAAAAATGGTCAACTAACCACCTTAGATGAAACTTTATTGTATATTAGAGATTTATTCTTCAACGATAATTACATCTTAAGGCAATATGGTGAAGATCCTAACGTTCCTTATTCATATTCTTTCTTCACAGATGAATATTACATTCAAACTTTCACTAAAGAATATATAGATTCTAATCCGCTAGCTCAATTTTCTCAAAAGGGATACATGGAAATATTATGTCCTGATAGAACTTTAAACCTAACCGGTGAAGAGTTAATATTTGATGATATTTATATGTTTGATTACTATGGTTCCTTCGACAGCGCAGGGCAATTAGGAATCTATACGAGAAATAATCCATCTCAACCAGGACATGCTCAAGGCGCGTTTACATATCGCTGCACGGACATAACTCAGGTTATGAACTATCCAAAGTACTTGAAATTGTTTGATAGATTACAGCTATTCTATGAGGTTGATGTTGGTGTTGAAGGAGGTAAAGCTTTCGAAACATCCTCTGTCGATTTAGTTGATGATTTATTAGCTAATTATCAACTTGAAGGAGGATTTGATAGCTATGGAGGAATCGCTAAGATCCAAATCATCTATTTACCAGAGATTGATGATGACGAGGAAAGAGTGATCTTTAGATTATTGACTCCAGATGGGAATTATTATGATTTAGATCACACGAACTTTGGTTCTACCACTTTCTTACCATTTGAAGAGTTAAGAAGTGAAATTGGAATTTAAATTAATCATTAAAGAGGCTTATGCCTCTTTTTTGTTGTTTATAAATTGCAATGATATTAAGATAATAAAAGAGACGAAAATAATTTATTGAAGGAGTTTTTATGAATGATTATCGAACCATAAATGTGGAAAGAACTAAAAAATTATTCCGCGATTATTTTAATGAGAAAGAAGATTTAGTCTTAAAAACCTGCGGAAGATTAGAGATTTTAGGAAATCACACCGAGTATTCATCAGGATTAGTTTTAAATGCATCAACTGATAATTTATCGATTTACGCGGCCGCGAAAAAGACATCTAATGAAACTATCACCATCAAATCTGAAGGATATGATGATTTCAAAATTGATATCAAAGATACCACTTTAGATATGGAACATGAAAAAGAAACATCTAAATCCTTAGTTAAAGGAATGATTAGATATCTCTTAGACCGAGGATATTATGTTGGAGGAATGGAAGTTTATATTACCTCAACTATCTTTAAAGGCGCGGGAGTTTCATCTTCATCATCCTTCGCGGTTATGATTGGTAAGTTACTATCTTATTTCTATAATGATGATAAGATTGATCCTATAGTAATCGCCTTTGGAGCTAAATGGGCTGAAAATAATTACTTTGGAAAGAATTCAGGAATTCAAGATGCTTTAGGTTGCATCTCTAAAGGAATGGAACTTCTTGACTGCGAGGATCAAGAGCATCCAATAATCACTCATTTTGATGCTGATTTATCTAAGTATCGCATCTTATTGATTAATTCACTTTCAGATCATGCTAATAAAGCTTCTGGCGAAGCTTTCCAATCAATCGTTGATGATTATAAATATATTGCCTCATTATATAATCAAAAATACTTAAGATTCATCGATGAAGATGATTTCATGAAAAGATTCAATGAAGATTCTAATTCATCAAAAAGAGCATATAAGAGAGCTTATCACTACATCAATGAATTAAAGAGAGTTAGAAGAGCTTATAAATCATTAACATCATCTGATTTACATGATTTCTTTAAGGCATTTAATGAATCTGGTTTATCTAATGAAAATATGCTTTGTAATGTTACTTTAGAGAATGAAAAAACTAATTCATTAAAAGAAGTAATCGACTATGGTAGAAGCTTAATTAAAGATGGAGCGATCAGAGTCCACGGAGGTGGCTTTGGAGGAGCTTCTATCACCATCATCAACAATGATGAAGCTAAAGATTATGTTGAGAAGATGGCTAAGTTAGTCGGCAAAGATAATATTATCGAAGTTGTTATCTCTGAAGAACCTTTAAAAATCTATAAATCAAACGATTAATTATATAATTGCTTTAATTAATAAGCCGAGACTAATCTCGGCTTTTATTATGGAAAAATAATAAAAAATTAAACAATAAAAAAAGGTAATACTTTATAGCAGATAAGTGGGGTTATATGGGGTATGATGCGCTAAAAGGTATTACCGAGACAATAATAATCATTTGTCTAGCCAATTGTAAAGAACATTTTACTACTATAGATTTTATAAGAAAAAACCTTATATAAATATGAAAAAAGTGAATATGTTAAAATTTACTAATGAAATTTTTATATAAAAAAATAAAAATCCTGCTGAAAAATAAAAATCCTGCCGAAGACAGGATTTTATTTAATTATTCAGCTTTTTGATAGGAACCGAATTGTTTCATTAATTCAATTGTTTTGTTTTTGATTGCTTCAGCTCCTGGTTTTAATAATTTACGTGGATCGAATCCTTTTTTATCTTTATCGATATCTTTATCAGCTAAGACATATTCTCTAGTGGCAGCTTGGAAAGCTAATTGTAAATCAGTGTTAACATTAACTTTACTGACTCCAAGAGTGATAGCTTTTCTAACTTGATCAAATGGGATTCCTGTTCCTCCGTGAAGAACTAAAGGCTTTCCATCAACAGCTTTTTGGATTTCGTTTAGTCTATCGAAATTTAATCCTTTCCAGTTTGCAGGATAAATTCCATGAATATTACCGATGCCGGCTGCTAAGAAGTCAACTCCTAAAGAAGCAATAGTTTTACATTCGTTAACATCGGCTAATTCTCCAGAGGAAGTTACTCCATCTTCGCTGCCTCCAATACCTCCGACTTCGCATTCTACTGAGCATCCGTGAGCATGACCTAAAGCGATGATTTCTTTACTCTTTTCAAGATTTTCTTCAAATGGATAATGAGAACCATCAAACATTACAGAAGTAAATCCAGCTTCGATAGCTTTTTTTGCCCCTTCATATGTTCCATGGTCTAAATGTAAGGCAACAGGAACTGTTATTCCAAGAAAGTCATGGATATTTCTAACCATGTCGACTACATTTTTATAGCCGCACATGTATTTTACTGCCCCTTCGGATACTTCCATGATAAGAGGTGATTTAGCTTCCTCCGCGGCTAATAAAATTGATTTAATCCATTCTAAATTATTGATGTTAAAAGCTCCAATGGCGTAATGACCTTCGTGAGCTTTGTTTATCATCTCTGTAGCAGATACCAACATTATTCTTTCCTCCTAGTTAGTTATTCCTTATATATTTTAATCCATTTAAATAAAATAAGGTAGTTTTTTATTTTTAATCTAAAAGATGATATTTATTTAATTCTTCTTTTAAAATGGTGATATATTTTGTCTATGGGATTATTTTTTAAAATCGGCAGTTATTTCATGATTAAAAGCATGGAAAAGACTCAAATCAAAGATTATCAAAAGGAAGATGAAACTTATACCTTAGAAAAAGATATTCCTTATCTTAATGATGGAAATATCAAGCATACATTTAATATTTACCGTTACCAAGGTAAGAATAAGAAGAAAGGTACTTTAATTCATATTCACGGGGGATGTTGGATCTACGGTGATAAGATGTATGGTGATCCATATTATGTCTATTTAACTCATCAAGGATATGATGTTGTCTCTATTTCCTATCAGCTTATCCCTAAGGTTGAGTTTTATTATCAAGTTCAAGATTGCTACTATGCCTTAAAATATCTATTTAAGAATCAAGATAACTTAAATCTAGACTTAAGCAAGGTGATGCTGATAGGTGATTCAGCAGGTGGTCTTTTAGCTTTATTGACATATGGATTAATTACTAAATCAAAATTAAATGAAGTATATAAGCTACCACCTTTAAATGTTAAAATCGATATGTTGACTTTATTGCATCCCTGCTTAGAAATTCATCGTTCGTTAGGGTTACTATCTAATAAAGATAATTATTATTTAGATAGGATCATCGAAAAAGAATTCTTTAAAGGGTATAAGGATAATCCAATTTATTATTATTCCTCTCTTTCTGAGGTTATCAATTATTTGAATTTTAATAAGGTGCATATTGTTACATCATTAAGAGATAATCTAAATAAGCATGCTTTCTATGCCTATGATTTATTTTTAAAACATCATGTTGATGTCACCATTGATATCGTTCCGTTTTATAAAAAGTTAGATCACGTATTTGAATTATTACATCCTGAGTTTGAAGAATCTATATTAACTAATAATCTATATTTAGATATTTTTGAAAAGATAAATAAATAATAAAGACTAAAAAAGCTTCGAGTTGATCGAAGCTTTTCTATAAAAAGGAGAGACCTATTTCTTCTTTAAGTATTTAATTGAGTCAAACACGACTGCGACGACGATGATAACACCGATGAAGATATTAGTGATATCAGATGATCCTCCGGTGATGTCTCTTAAGTAGTATTTTAAGATTTCGAATAGTAAGCATCCAATGACTGCTCCGGAGATTTTACCGATACCACCTGAGAAGGAAATACCTCCAACAACGCAGGCGGCGATAGCTTCCATTTCCCATCCTTGACCTAAGGTAGAAGATGAAGAACCAGTTTGCAATCCAACGAAGAATGAACCAAATCCATAGAGGATACCAGCCATAACGAAGACTAATAATGTGGTCTTAAATACGGAGATACCAGATACTGAAGCAGCTTCAGGATTACCACCTACCGCGTACATATTTTTACCAAATGTAGTCTTGTTCCAAATGAACCAAACGATAGCGATAGCAACTATTGCGTATATAAGTGTTAATGGTATTCCAGGGAAAGATCCAACGCGGAAGATATTAGATACTGTAGCTGAAGCCTCAGCAGAAACTGTACCAGTTCTAACGTTATCAGTACCATAACCTGCGATACCCCAAATAATTAATGAAGTGCCTAAAGTTGTGATGAATGGGTGAATCTTGAATTTTGCTGAGAAGAATCCAGCAATCGCGGCAAATAAAGTAGTACATGCAATCGCGATAAGTAAGGCGATTATGAATGCTGGGACAAATCCTAATGTTTCATAAATTCCATTGAAGCTGATTCCGAAGAATTTAGTTGTTGTTGTAGGATTTAATATCATACAAGTGAATAATGAACCTAGAGTAACCATTCTACCAATAGAAAGGTCAGTTCCAGCAAGCAAGATTAATCCTGCAACACCTAAAGCAAAGAATACTTTAGTCGAGAATGTTCCAAGAATCGTCATGATTGAATTAATACTAATTAATCTATTATTAATACAAATACATACAATCATGAATATAACAATGATTATGTATAATCCGTTTTTCATTAAGAAATCTTTAATGTTGAAGTTATAGGCATAGTTTTCAGCCTTACCATTAACTACTTCTAAAACGTTTAGATGATCATTTGTGGCTTGTTTTAAGCCGTTTGTATATTCAAGATAGATGTTATGATATTTATTCTTTTCTTTTTGAACATCTTCTTGATAGGTTAGTTTAAGCTCAGAAAGTTGATTTTTATGAATTAATTTTAATCTCTTTGTTTCAGCTTTAAGCGCTTGAGGATCACTTATAGATGATAAAGTTTCTTGTTTTTCTTGTTGCTGAGTTGCTTTTAAAGCTTGTAAATCAGCTTTATACTTATCTTTTAATTGTTTGATAGTATCTTTGGATTCTTGTTTTTGAGCCTTATATATTGGGCTATAGTGAGATTTAAGTTCATTCTTAGCATCTTTTACTAATGATTTAACTTGAGCGTTATTTTCAGTTTTGAAAGCTTTCGCGTCTTTAATAGATTCATTTAATTTTTGAATCTTAGCCATCTTAGCTTCTTTAGGCAGTTTTTTATTTCTTTTAATTGTTGAGACTTCAGCTTGTAACTCAACAATCAAATTTTCTCCTTTTGCTCTTAAGGAGTCTAATTCTGCCTGTATTTCATTATATCTAGTTAATGCAGGATTTTGATTTTCCATAAGTTAATACTCCTATAAATATTTGGCGGAGAGCCTTAATAGCTCTTCTTGATCGGTTTCTTTGGTATTTACGATACCTGATAGTCTTCCGTTAGACATGACTGCAATTCTATTAGTTATTCCAAGAATTTCAGGCATTTCAGAAGATACGACGATACATGATTTACCTTCTTTGGCCATTTGAATAATAAGTTGATAAATCTCGTATTTAGCACCTACGTCGATACCTCTAGTTGGCTCGTCTAATAATAGAATTTGAGGATCTCTTTCTAACCATTTACCAATGATAACCTTTTGTTGATTACCACCTGATAAGGCAGAAATAAGTTCATCAGGTCCCATACATTTAGTCTGCATTTTCTTAATTTCTTTATGAGTTGCAGATTTAATCATATCATCGGACAATATTCCATTACGCTTATATGCATCCATGTTTGCAATACAGGTATTAAAGGATAATGAACCCTTTAAAAATAAGCCGTCAAGTTTTCTTTCTTCGGTAACGAAGGCTAACCCATCATCCATCGCTTGAGAAGGAGATGTGTAGAAAACGTTTTGTCCGTTTAAAGTAATCTCACCTGAAGATACGGTTCTAAGTCCGAATATAGCTTGAAGCAATTCACTTCGTCCTGCTCCAACGAGACCATAAATTCCAAGAATTTCACCTTTACGTAGAGAAAATGAAATATTCTCTAGTTTAGGTTTGTATTTAGTGCATAGATTTTTGATTTCAAAGATTGTTTCCCCTGGAATGTTATCTACAGGTGGAAATCTTTGATTAAGGCTTCTACCAACCATCGCAGAGATTAACTCATTCATGTTAGTATCTTTGGTGTCTTTAGTCATAATCATTTGACCATCTCTTAAGACTGAGACTTGATCGCATATTTCAAAGATTTCATCCATCTTATGTGAAATGTAGACAAATGAGACACCTTCTTTTTTAAGTTCGTTTACGATTTCAAATAATTTTTTAACTTCTCTATTAGTAAGTGATGAAGTAGGTTCGTCTAAAACGATTAATTTTGCATTGTAAGAGACAGCTTTAGCAATTTCCACCATCTGTCGATTAGCAACAGACATCGTTTTCATCGGAACTTTTAAATCAACACTGATTCCGAGTTTTCTAAATAATTTTTTGGCTTCTATTTCCATTCTTTTCTCATCGATGACGCCGTATCTAATCGGGTATCTACCGAGAAATAAATTATCTAGGATGTTTCTTTCTAGACATTGATTCAACTCTTGGTGAACCATCGCAACTCCGTTTTCAAGAGCATCCTTAGGTCCATTAAAGGAAACTGGTTCCCCGTCTAAAAAGATTTCTCCATCATCTTTTGAATAGATGCCAAACAATATTTTCATCATGGTGCTTTTTCCTGCGCCATTTTCTCCCATTAATCCGTGAACTGATCCTGGTTTAACATTCAGATCAATGCTTTTTAAAACCTTATTTTTTCCAAAAGCTTTAGAAATGTGTTTCAGTTCAAGAACATACTCAGGAGTCACTTTATTGTTTATTTCATCCATTTTATAAGTCCCTTCTTTTTAACACAATAAATGAGTGTGCTCCAAGATGGAGCAACACTCATGTTTTAATTAGTCAAATTATTCTTTGTTTAATTCTACTAATGTATTTTCAAAATATTCAGGAGAGGCAACGGTTCTTGCTTCAGCATCTGGGTGAGCTTTTTCACCACGGATGACGACGTAACCAAGTTTTCCATCACCATTCTTATCGAATTTAGAGATTCCACCATTAGCCATAATGTATTCAGCAGCCATTTCACCTTGTAAACGACCACCTTCAGCAGATTCAATACCAACATAATATGTATTGGCATCAGCTGCCATAGCTTCTTTAGATCCTTCTCTATTCCATACGATAATTGGTTTAGTTTCATTACCTGGAACATCTCTAATTGCTTTAATGTAAGTTGCTAAGTTATCAGGAGCAACTGGATTAATTAAGAATGCATCGTAATCTTGGGTTGCTGCTTGTGGAAGAATTGAGCTGGTTGCTGCGTTATCATCATTCTTTGCGTCTACCCAGTCAACTTGGACACCTAGTTTTTTACCATAATCGTTGAAACCTGGTTTCCATAATCCTGACATATTAGGATCAGTATTATTGTAAGTTAATGCGTAAAATTTCATATCTGAGCTTGTATCACCAATTTTGTTAGCTTGAACTGTCTCAGGTGTTACTAAGTCATTAACATTATCCTTAGTGACTTTGATGTGGTGAACTCTTAAAGCTTTAGTTCCTTCTTCAATTTCAACTTTACCTTCATCGTTAGTGTAAATTCCTGGATATTTATCTTCAGTAATTCCTTCAACGAGGTTAGTTTTACCTTCAACTAAGTTCTTAGCTAATTGAAGTGTGACACCGGCTTGAGTATAGGAATCGTTTTTAATGGTTCCTTGCATTGTGCCGTCTTTAATAGCTGCGATAGCATCAGCAAGTGCATCAACACCAAAGATAGGTACGTTATATTGTTTGTAAGTTGAGTTAGAAATAACACCAAGAGCCATTCCATCATTGTTAGATAAAATAACTTCTAATGCATTACCGTGGGTGTTAAATTCTCTAGCGATTTCATTGGCTGCGGTTGTAGGATCCCATGTTGTGCCATCAAGAGCAGTTCCATCTACGATACTGATTCTACCAGTATAGGTACCTTCCGCTTCGTAAATGCCTCCTCCGCAGGATGCTAAAGTTAAGATTGCCGCTAAAGCGGTTGTTAAGAGTACACTTTTCTTCATAATAACAAATTTCCCTCCTATGTTTTCTGAAAAAGTTTTAAGTTAAATGCTTTCATAAAAAAACTTGACAATTTTATTTGATAATTAGTTTATTTTTTATAAGAAAGCGCTTACTCACGTTACAATTATAGCAATTGTATAAGTATATTCAAGTACTAAATGATTAAATTTATGCAAACTATGCCAAAAAATATTGCAAATAAAAGACAAACTTTGCAAAACGGTACTTGCTAGTTTGTCATAAACTGTTATTTTCTTATTATTAGATCAGGATATCTTTATTCTTCTTATAAGTAATGAATGCCCTAGGGCATTCGAGCAAAATTCT
>CALVJO010000025.1 GCA_944332225.1 uncultured Bacilli bacterium
GCTATATCCCCTAGGGGATATTCTTTAATTAACATTTATTAATTATTTTCTTCGTCTACTTTAGAAGGAGCATATCAATATGGTCTTCTTTTTTATCTAAATTAATAATAAATTACTTAAAAAAACTTAAATTATTAAAAATATTAATTAAATTAAATAAATATTTATGCTTATTTAATTATATTTTATTGAAATAATTAAAACGTTTATTTATCTAATAAGTAATAAGATTTTAGTTTTATTTTGTTAAAGGAGGGAGACGATGTTTAAATTACGAAAAATTATTTTTTCTATAATGATGATTATATCTATGGTGCTGTTGTCATCTTGTTTTAGGGTGGAATATTATTATATAAAGTTTACAAATGGGACTTTTCAATCTTCGGAAGAGTCGATTCAAGAAGCAATTGAAAATGAATATCTTTTAAAAAACATCACTATATCTTTAGAAGAAATCGAACCTATAAGCGAATGCGCGGGAAAAAAGGCTGACAATAATCCTTTCCCTGATGAATGCAAAAATGTTTTTAAAAATTTCAGTGATAATAAACAATATAAATGTAAATTCATTATATCTATAGATAAAGAATATACTTGCGATATTATTCAATTAGACAAATATGCAACTATCGGCCAACCACCTAATCGATATTATTATACTTTAGATGTAACTAATGCTTTTTTAGCTTTAAATCCAGACACAGATAAAACGCAGTCCACCATGAATTTAGATTTTAGATATACAAATGAGTCTAAATATTGTGATAGATATACTGAAGATGAAAAATTAGAAGGTGTCTATTGTTTTTTCGGTGGGTATACTTTTTATCCATTAACAGGAGAAGAAGAATTTGGTGAATATAAAAAATACAATCTTCCAATTCCTGTATCTCAAAGCCATTACTTAGATTTTTATCCTAACAATAACTAAAATAATTAGCACTTACTACTTGACAGTGCTAAAAGAATTGACTAATATATCTTTAGCATTCAAATTATGCGAGTGCTAAAGGAGGTATTATGACCGATAAATTAACTGAAAAAGTCTCTCTAGCCTTATCTAAAGCTGTAGAGTTAGCGTCTGCTTATAGATCACCATCGATTGATGTTCCTCATTTGATGAAAGCATTAGTTGATGATAATGAGTCACTTTATCTAAATATTTTATCTAAAATAAATGTAGATATTGATAAGGTTACCTCAATAATTGACCGTTATTTACAAAATAATGTTCAAACTAATTCCCAAGGACAAAAGAATATGTCTAACGATTTATCAACATTATTAAATGACGCGGATGATTATCGAAAACGTTATCAAGATACATATTTAAGCGTGGAGCATTTGCTTTTAGCTAGTTTTAAAAATCGTCATTCTTTGATTCAAGATTTAAAGAAAATAACAAACTATACTTTAAAGAATTTTGAAGATGCGATTAAAGACATTAGGGGCAATACTCACGTAGACGATCCAAATCCAGAGAATAAATATGAAGTGTTAAAAAAGTATGGACGTAATCTAACTGAAGATGTCGCGAAAGGAAAAATTGATCCGGTTATTGGACGAGATGAAGAAATTCGTCGAGTGATGCAAATTTTATCTCGTAAAAGTAAAAACAATCCGGTTTTAATCGGTGAGCCAGGTGTCGGTAAAACTGCAATTGTCGAAGGTTTAGCCTGGAGAATATTTAAAGGTGATGTTCCTTTTTCTTTAAAGGATAAGATTATTTTTGAATTAGATCTAGGTTCTTTGATTGCTGGAGCTAAATATCGAGGTGAGTTTGAGGAAAGACTCAAAGCTACTTTAAGTGAAGTTAGTAAATCTAATGGACAAATCATAATGTTCATTGATGAGATCCATAATTTAATCGGCGCGGGTAAAACCGATGGAGCGATGGACGCGGCTAACTTACTGAAACCGATGTTAGCAAGAGGTGAAATCCATCTTATAGGTGCGACCACCTTGGATGAATACCGTCAATACATCGAAAAAGACGCGGCATTTGAAAGAAGAATGCAAAAGGTCATGGTCGATGAATCATCTTTAGAAGATACGATATCTATTTTAAGAGGTATCAAGGAAAGATATGAAACTCACCATGGAGTTAAAATTCTTGATGAAGCTTTGGTAGCCGCGGCTACATTATCTAAACGATATATATCTGATCGTTTTCTACCAGATAAAGCAATCGATTTAGTTGATGAAGCCTGCGCCGCGGTAAGGATGGAAATCGATTCTATGCCGGTTGAGCTTGATGAGATCACTAGACAAATTTCTCAACGAGAAATCGAAAAAGTTTCTCTCTCACAAGAAGACACAGATTATAGCAAGGCTACAATAGCTAAATTAGATGAAGAATTAGCCTCTTTAAAAGAGCAGCAGGCGGTTTTAAAGACTAAATGGCTCCACGAAAAAGAGGAATTAAATGAAGTTAAAATATCTAAAGATAATTTAGAGAAAGCTAAACTAGAACTTCAAAAGGCGATGTCGGAAGCAAATTACGCTAAAGCCGCGGAGCTTCAATATAAGACAATTCCTGATTTAGAGAATAAAATTAAATCTCTAGAGAAAAATGGAGATGACTATATGCTTGATGAGGTTGTTAAAGTCGATAACATTCAAGAAGTTGTCTCAAAATGGACTGGAATCCCTCTTTCAAAATTAAAATCATCAGAATCTCAAAAATTATTATCTTTAAAAGATAACCTTGCAAAAAGAGTAATCGGACAAGATGAAGCTCTAGAAAAAGTATCTAATGCGATCATTAGATCTAGAGCTGGAGTTAATGATGAAAATAGACCTTTAGGTTCCTTCCTATTCTTAGGACCTACCGGAGTTGGTAAAACTGAGGTGGCTAAGTCTCTTGCGGAGAACTTATTCGATTCTGAGCAGCAGATAGTTAGAATCGATATGTCAGAATACATGGAAAAATTCTCGGTCTCTCGTCTTGTCGGCGCGCCACCAGGATATGTAGGATATGAAGAAGGTGGACAATTAACCGAAGCAGTTAGACGTAAGCCTTATTCAATAGTCTTGTTAGATGAGATTGAGAAGGCTCATCCTGATGTATTTAATATCCTCTTGCAGGTATTAGATGATGGAAGGTTGACTGATTCTCAAGGAAGAGTAGTCGATTTTAAAAATACGATTTTAATCATGACTAGCAATATAGGAAGCGAATATCTACTTCAAGGAAATAACGAACAAACTCGTAATGAAGTAAGAGAAGAGCTTAAAAATCATTTCAAGCCTGAATTTTTAAATCGTATTGATGATATTGTTTTCTTCAATTCTCTAGATAGCTCAATGGTCAATAAAATCGTTAAAAAATTCATTGATGAATTAGCTTCTAGACTTGAAAAACGTGGTATTAAGCTTTCAATAACTGATCAAGCAATCAACAAAATTGCTCAAGAAAGCTTTGATAAAGTGTTTGGAGCTAGACCAATCAAACGATATATCCAAACTAATATCGAAAACGAATTAGCTAAGGAAATAATCGCGGGAAAGATTAAAGATAAGGATAGTTTGATAATCGATTGTAAAGATAATCAATTCGTCTTTATAGATGATTTAGCCTAAAGTAAAAACGGATGATTCTAATAATTAGAACCGATCCGTTTTTTTATTTTATGAACAACTTTATATCTGAAAATGTATGTAACAGGCCTTTAATTATTGGGGATATCTCTTCATTTGGAGGGGTTAAATCTTGTAACATATAAACATCGATTCCAGCTTTGTAAGCAGAGATTATTCCATTTGGAGAATCTTCGATACAAAATGCTTCATCAGGAGTTGAAGAAGAAAGCTCTAAGGCTTTGAGATAAACATCAGGATAAGGTTTTCCTCTTTTACAATCGCGCGCGGATAATATCCCATCAAAATATTTGTCAATTTGATGATAGGAAAGAATCTTATTAATTTTGTCGCTGGAGGTTTGGGAAACTATGTAAATCTTAATTTTTTTACCTTGTAAATATTTTAGACCTTCCTCGACATTTTCTTTTAAAGGGAAAACGTGATTTAAAAGATATCGATCCATTTTTTCATGACGTAAATTATTTATTTTATCTAAGTCAATATCGTCACCATAGGCAATTTGTAATAACGATTTAGAATTAATTTTATCGCTGCTACGGAGATTTAAGGTATCAAATAAATCTAGATTATAACCACATTCTTTAAGAGCTTCTTTCCAAAATCTTTGATACACAGGTTCGCTGTCAATTATTGTTCCATCTAAATCTATATAACATACTTTCTTTATCATTTGTAACTCTCAATCATTAACTTATGTAGCTCAGAATTATTAGAAACTAATACTCCATAGTCCCCTATTTTATAGTCACTTCCTTGAGGATTTGTAACTATTAGCCCGGCTTCTTTACAAAGTAAAACACCCGGAGCGATATCCCAGGCTTTAGGCGTTATCACCATCGCTCCATCAGTGAGACCTAATGAAGCAAAAGAAAAGTCAACTGCCGCGGAGCCAAACATTCTAATTTTACTAATCTTTTGAATTAACGCTTTAACTGCGTTTAATTGTTTTTGTTGAACCTCAGAAGAACTATGCGTGTAGTCTCCAAATGAAATAATTGCATTTTGCATTTCTCCAAAGGTTTTTAAATTGATTTTTTGATCGTTATAATAGGCACCTTCACCATAAGATGCGACTAATGAAGCGTTCATAAATGGAAGATAAATGAGAGAGAAAACAGGTTTATCATCTATAGCTAAGGCAACTTGAGTCCCAAATATTTGAATTCCGTGACTCATGTTTACTGTTCCATCAATTGGGTCGATAATCCATGTCCTGCCTTTAACTAAGGTATCACTTAGATTTTCTTCGGCCATTATTTTATCGTTTGGAAATTCTTTTTTTATCAGATTAACTAAGTAATTTTCAATAGAAATATCAATCGTTGTGACTAAATCAAATGCGGCCTTTTGGCTCACAACAAAATCGTTGCTGACATATAGTTTATGGGCTTCTTTAATTCCTCTTTCTATAAATTCTTTTTCTTTAAGATAATTTTTAATCATAATTCTACCTCCCAAGATGAACTCTTAATTCTTTCGAACAAGTCAAGACAATAATCTAGAATCGGGTTATTGTCCCCATTCTTTACTAAGACAAAACAAGGGTTTTTTATTCCTTGAGCAAAATTACCATAATATTGTAGGAAGGAAATATCATCAACTTGAATAAAGTTTAATCTAGGAACAGCTTTGTAATATCTTACGGAAAGGTTGTTTCTTATCTTGTCAGGTAAAGATGATTTTAAATCTAAGATTTTTTCAACGTTTTCTAATGTGGTAAAAGAAATCTTTCCTTCTCTAATTTGTTCTTCTTTTTCTCTATTCTTAGTTTCCTGACTGTTTGGATCCAAGAACAATAATTCAAAATGCGCGCCATTTAAGAGGGCTCTTTCTATCGGATAAGGATCAACAAATCTTCTAGTTAGTTCAGAAATTGAGATGCCTATCGCTCTTACAGTTTTGCATTCCGCGATTAGATTAGTAAAATTCATAGATTCAAAAGCCTGACTTCTTCGCCTAAAAACTTTGAAGACTTCATTGGATTCATTTTGTTCTAAATATGAATTTTTATTTTTTAAACTTAGACGATCTTTTAGCCAGGTATAAACATTTTCATAGTCTTCATAGCAGTTGGCTTGAAGATGGTCTAACCCATTAAATAAAGGATGCAAATCAGTAACGCATCCCATATTAAAATGGTTGACGCCTAAAACCAATGCATCCTCAGCCTTTGTCGATAAATCAGATAAAGTCATACAATAGAAGGAATCTATTTCCATCAATAGCTCATAATGACTGCTTGGATCTATTTTCCCGTTTTCTAAAGTGATAAGACCTGGACCTGCCACGAAGATAAAAGTGTCAGAATTCATGACTTCGGCAATATTTCTTTGATAATTTCTTTGATTTGACATTGGAAAGAAAAAGATATCTAAAGAAGAATCCCGTTCTTTTAAAAAGTCATAAAGCTGCTGAGCTTGTTCTTTGCTACCATTAGAGCTAGAAAATGTCCCATGGTAAGCGATAAATAAATTATGTCGTTTTTTCCCCATATAATACAATTAGGATAAATAGTTATCCTCTCCTATGCTTATTACTTTATCATGCATCGCTTTGAAAAACTATTCTATTTCTATAGTTAAGGCACAACTTTGATCAGTAAAGTTAGAAGCAGTAAAAGAAAAATTAATCTTTTCTCCATCGTTAAAGGAATCTTTATTAGCTAAATATGGCCTTAAATACTCTTTATCGATAGTTTGATTTTCTTGAATTAAACAATATGTTGGATCTAAAGGAGAAGGCTTATTGCTTAAAGTATTTTGTTGATGATTATCGATAAGATGCAAGAGTTTATAATCGTCCTCATGAGAAGATAAATAAGATCTAGAAGGCGTGTTTGAGGCTCCGATCACCACATTAGAGTTAATCGTATCTGTATATCCTCCAAAGAGAACTTTATTAAAGCCGAGACTTTCAAAAGCGATCATTCTCGCGTCGACATGGTAAACTCGTAATCCTGAATAATCTAAAGCGTTATTATCTCCATAAGAATGGATCGAATCAAGCTCGTTTAATCCTTGAGGTGTATAATATTCAATTAATAAATATTCATCGAAAGCTGAACCATTAAAATCATTTTTAATTAATACGCATTCAGGGTATAAAGATGAGGTATGAAGAGTAATCTCACATGAATCGGTGATGACATATGGTTTAACCCAACCTAAAGACATCTTAGAAAAGATATTATGGTCTCCTATATTATAAGCTTGCATATCATATCCAGTTGAGCAGTCCCAGATAGAATCATAATCATAATAATCATCTAAGCCAAGAAGATGCCCGGTTTCATGGATTAAAGTATGAGTCTCCGCGTAATTTTCTCTATCAAATTCATAATATTCAGAATGATAGAAATCATCATAAGCGGTGTTTAAAAATTCATACGAAGCCCACATGTAAGAATTAACATTTAATACGTTATTTGAATTATATGAGTTAGTATAAGTGCACCAGGCCCAATAAGATGAATCAGCGTCAAAACCATTAGAATAAATAAAAATGGTATTATCGATATAGCCATCATTATCTTGATCATAGCTAAGATCGCTGATATTAAATGATTCATTAAATGCCGCGGCGACGATTTCTGAAGCCGAATCACCGTAGCTAGCTAACTCATTGATAGTCATGTTTAAAGTTAATGGTTCGTAGACATCACCTTCGATTGTTAATTTACTATATGAAGAAATCTCAAAATATTCTTTTACGGAATAATAAGGGTAGATTGATTCTCCAAAAAAGGCGTTTTCAATTCTTTGAAGCATCATATTATCCCATGAAGGTCCATCTCGAAGAGAGACAGGAACAATTAAAAGCTTTTGAGAGCCAATAGAATTAGAAGTGGTCCAACCTACTGATTTATTGATATCTTGATAGGTGTAACGGAGAGAGTTAGGTTTATAGTATCCATCATAAATAGTCGAGTTAGTTTCATTAGGAATAAATGTAAAAGACTCGGTTCTAACAAAATTACATGATGTTAATAGTAAGGTTGATGTTAATAATAAAGAAAATGTGATTAAAGATTTTTTCATACAGCAGTTTCATACCATGAGGTTTTTTGAAGAGGAATCATCACCTCAGTTCCTTCCTTTATAGCTCCTCCATTTGGATAATCGATAAAACCATCAGGAACAAATCTTATATTAGTTTTATCAGAATAGATGTGAATTCCTCCATTAATAAATGGCGCGTAGATATTTTCCGTGTATTTTAAGAAACGGTCGACGATCTCTTTTTTAGGTAGATTATATTGATTCTCCGCGGTTGAATCGATGACTATATATTCAGGATCTATCACGTTTAATAACTCTTCAGTGTTTGAAGTAGGCGATCCATGATGGTTAGCTTTAAAGAAATCAACCTTACCTAATTCATTGTATTGAAGGACTCTTGATTCGGCTTTTTTCTCGCAGTCACCCATCAATAAGAAAGTGTTTTCTCCGTGAGTTAATAAAACTGGAATTGAAGAATCATTAAGGTCGGTAACTTCCTCAAAGTCATTTTCATATAGTTTTGTGTCAAGGATATCGATATAGGTATCGCTTCCTAAATAGAATCTAGAAGGAACATTTTCACTTGTCATAGTCATTGAATAAGTATAATGAGTCGTTCCTTTATTAATTCTTTCTTGAAGCAGTTCTAAATATCTTTTATATAGCTGCGTGGTAGCTTGATAGCCAGAATCGAGAACAATAGATATATCATAAGAGCAGCCTAATAACCCTAAATCATAGGTTCCGTTATTAGAATTTCCTACGAAACCTCCGATATGGTCTTCATCGGTATGGGTGTTTATAGCAAGTTCAATGATATTATCTTCAATGATGTTATTCTTCTGTAGATAAGGGACGACTACATCGCTTCCGATTCTCTGAACTCCGCAGTCGATTATTACTTCAACATCACCATAATCGATAAAGAAAGCGTCTCCGCATGATTTTTGGCTTCTTTGATTTTCTAATTGAAAGAAATAGATTTCTAATTCTTGATCTGGATCAGAATCACTTCCTTGCAAATAGATGTTTTTACCAACTTTAATAGTAGAAAAGGGAGAATCTTCATCAGGGACTAAATCGGTTGAATTAATAGATGATGTATCAGATGATGAGCTAGTTGCTGAACTTGTAGATGTTTGAGAACTTGGAAAGAAAAATCCAAAGTGAAAAGTACAAGATGTAAAGGTTACTAAGCTAACTAGGCAGGTAAATATTAATGTTTTTCGTTTCATAATTTCCTCTAGTTCATTTTATCATTAATTAAGTAAAACTCTAAATAATTAATTAAATAAGATAAAAAATCTAAACATTGAATTTATTTGAAAAATCGCATCTATATCGATATATTAATGTCTATGAAGTCAAATTTTTATTTAGGATGTCATCTATCTTCATCTAGAGGTTATCTAGCTATGGTTAAAGAAGCAATCGATCTTGATTGTTCAACTTTTCAATTCTTTACTCGTAATCCGCGCGGGGGAAGTCAAAAGCCATTTAATGAAGAAGATGTGACTAAAGCAAATGATTTATTGAAAGAATATGATTTTGGTTATGTGGTCGCGCATGCTCCTTACACGATGAACCCTGCAACTGATGATATTAATAAAAAAGAATTTGTTTTAAAAGTGATGGAAGAAGATCTATCTCTTTTAGAATATTTTTCTAAAGCCTATTATAATTTTCATCCTGGATTTTATCTATCTTTATCTCTAGATGAAGGGATAAATAATATCGTTTCAGTATTGAATACAGTATTAAAAAAAGATCAAAAGACGATGGTGCTTTTAGAGACGATGGCAGGTAAAGGAACCGAGATAGGGAGAAATTTTGAAGAGATAGCTAAAATAATTTCTAAAGTAGATTTAAAAGATAAAGTAGGCGTGTGTTTGGATACTTGCCATGTTTACGATGGAGGATACGATATCGTCTATCATTTAGACGAGATCCTTTCAGAATTTGATAGAATCATCTCTTTAGATAAATTAAAAGCGATTCATCTTAATAATTCTCTTTATGGCTTTGCTTCTCATAAGGATCGTCATGAAAAAATCTTAAATGGAAAGATTCCTTTTTCTAATATCGTTAAAATCATAAATCATCCTTTATTAAAGGATTTACCATTTATTTTAGAGACACCTAATGATAACGAAGGATATCGTGAAGAAATTAAATTACTTAGGGGAAATAGAGACTGATGCAACGGTTTTTTATCGATGATTCATTAATCTTTTCAAAAGAGCAAATTCATCAGATTAAAGTGGTTTTAAGGATGAAAGTAGGCTCAACTTTTGAAGGATTAAGTAAATCACATCTTTATAAATTTGAATTAACTTCTTTAGATCCATTCGAATTTAAAGTATTAAATAAAGAGATTATTACTAAAGAGAATAAAGCAAAAATCACCTTGTTTTGTTGTCTATTAAAAGGCGATAAGAATGAGTTAGTGATTCAAAAGGCAACTGAGCTAGGGATCGATGAAGTTATCTTAGTCAGATCATCTCGATCAATTGGAAAGATTGAAAAGGATGACGTAAATCGAAAATTAACTAGATTTAATAAAATCGCTTTAGAGGCAACCGAGCAATCGAAGAGAAATTACCCTTTGATCATCGATAAAGTGATTGATTATAAAGACATCTTTAAATTTGATTTTTCTAAAAAATATCTTTGTTATGAAGATGAAAAAATTAATTCATTTCATGAAGAAACCTTTTCTAAAGATGATACCATCGCCTTAATAATTGGTCCTGAAGGAGGATTCTCTCTCGATGAAGTGAATTTAGCTAAAGACAATAATTATAAGATTATGACTTTAGGAAAGAATATTCTCCGCGCGGAGACTGCCTCAATCTATGCTTTAAGCGTATTAACCTTTTTAACGGAAAATAACGGATAAATTTATGAAAACATATTATTTACATACTTTAGGATGCAAGGTAAATTCCTATGAATCTCAATATTTAAAAGAACAATTAGAAAAAGAAGGATATGTATTTGATAAAAATAATCCTTCTCTAATTTTAATTAACACCTGCGCGGTTACTTCTTTAGCTGAGCATAAATCTCGTCAAAAGGTTTCTTCTTTCAAAAAGAAATTTAAAGATTCTATAGTCGTGGCTTTTGGTTGTTCAACCACTTTGCATCCTGATGATTATAATTATATAGATGCAGATATCATCTTAGATAACTATCATCAAAACGATATTTTATTTTATGTTCATCAATTTGAAATGAATCATAATAAAATCATAGTTGTGAATAAGTCTCGAGAAAGAGAGTATCTACCCTTAAATATCTCGTCATTTTCAGAACATGTGAGAGCCTATGTTAAAATCGCGGATGGATGCAATAATTTTTGCTCCTACTGCATCATTCCATACATTAGGGGTAAATTTAGATCTAGAGATAAAGAAGATATAATTTCAGAAGTAAAAAGATTATTAAATAACGGATATAAAGAGATTATATTAACTGGTATTGATTCAGCTTCCTTTGGAAAAGATATTAATTCTTCATTAAATGATCTATTGAAAGAAATAGTTTCCTTAGAAGGCTTAGAAAGATTATCTTTATCATCTTTAGAAGCTTCCGAGATCGATCAAGAATTTATTAAGATCTTTAAAGAAAATAAATCGATTGCTCGACATCTTCATATTCCTTTACAATCAGGAAGCGAGCATGTTTTAAAATTGATGAACCGTAAATATGATAAAGAGGAATTCCTTTCTAAAATCAAAACTCTTAAAGATGCTGAGCCAGATGTATTTTTAGCCTGCGATGTGATCACTGGCTTTCCTGGAGAAACCGAAGAAGACTTTTTAGAAACAATTGATTTTATCATTCAATGCGGATTTAATTTTCTTCATGTTTTCCCTTATTCTGATCGTGACGGGACTTATGCTTCAAAATTACCTGACCATATCTCTACGGTTGAAAAGAATTTAAGAAAAGCTAAATTACTATCTTTATCTGATCGTTTATATAAAGAATATCAAGAAAAGATGAAAAATAAGACTATGCATTTCTTAATCGAAAGCTATTCAAAAAAGAATGATAGTTATCATGGATTAAGCGAATATTATCTACCTATCGATATCAAAAAAACTGAATTAGAAAAATATGGTTTAGATAATCCGATTAATCAAATAATCACTTTAAAATATTAATTAGCGAGGAAACAAATTAAAAGGCATCATCAAACATAAAGGTTAATTTTCAAAACCGACAATTTATGTTGACTAGAATTTTAATCTAGATTAATATTTATACCGTGCCTAGAGAAAGTCGAGGAGGTGTGTAAAAATGGCAGTACCATTTAGAAGAACATCAAAAACTGCGAAGAGAATGCGTAGATCGCATTTAAGTCTCGCCGTCACCGGTTTAACCAAGTGTAGCCACTGCGGTGCAACTATCACTGCACACCGGGTTTGCCCTCATTGTGGATATTACGGAGGCAAACAAGTCGTCGTAACTGAAAAATAGTTTTGTTGTAAAAGAGGCCTGAATGAAGGCTTTTTTTATGCAAAAAAATGATTTATAAATTTACTTTTTTATCTTATCCCAATAGGCTTTATAAGCCTGCTCATTTTTATTTTCTTGAGGACGATAATAGATTTTATCTTTTATATCATCAGGGAGATAAGTTTGCTTAACGTAATGATTAGGATAATTATGAGGATAGAGATAGCCGTTTCCGTGATCCATATATTTAGCCCCGTCATAATGGCTATCTTTCAAAAAGCTTGGAATCTCCTTACCTAAACCATTATTTATATCATCTAAAGCCGCGTCTATTGCATTTATGCAGGCATTAGACTTAGGAGATAAAGCCATCAAAATAACCGCGTGAGCAAGAGGAATTCTAGCTTCTGGTAAACCTAGCTGCAAGGCTGAATCAACTAAAGATTTGACGATTGAAGCAACATTAGAATTAGCTAAGCCAACATCTTCAGAGGCGATAACTAGTAAACGTCTGCAAGGTGAAATTAAATCTTTCGCGGATAATAATTTAGCTAAATAAAATATCGATGCATCAGGGTCGCTTCCTCGAATCGATTTTTGAAGGCAAGATAGTAAATCATAATGATTGTCTCCGTCTCTATCATATCCTAGAGGAGAAAGAGCTAAATTCTCCGCCATCTCATAAGAAATATGATAAGTATGATCATAGTAAGAAGAGGTGGAGATCAATAATTCAAGAGAGTTTATTGCCTTACGGACATCACCTCCTGATTTTGAGGCAAGATAAGAAATAGTTTTATCTTCAATATCAATTTTTGAATCTGTCTCTTGAGAAAATAATTTAATTATGCGATTTAAAGCAAAATTAATATCATTTGGGACAAGAGGTTTAAACTCAAAGATGATGGAACGAGAAATAATTGCATTATATATATAAAAATAAGGATTCTCAGTTGTCGAACAAATTAAGATGATGTCGCCGTTTTCAATATATTCAAGCAAAGTTTGCTGCTGCTTTTTATTAAAATATTGTATCTCATCAATATATAAAATGATGGATTCATCAAGTTTATCTAGTTGCTCAAAAACATCTTTTAGATCTTTGCTTGAAGAAGTAGTTGCATTTATCTTAAAGAGCTTTTTATTGCTTAAAGAGGCAATTATCGTAGCTAAAGTAGTTTTTCCTGTGCCAGAAGGACCATATAAAATCAAATTAGAAAGGTGATCATTTTCAATCATCTTTTTAATGATGGGGATGATATGAACTTGACCGACAAAGTCTTCAAAAGTTTTAGGTCGATACTTAACAGCAAGAGGTTGATTCATAACTATATTGTATATTCAATTAAAGCTTTTTAAAAGAAACTTCCACCGCGCCTTTTTTATTCGCGGAGTTAACAAATACTTTCCATTTATCTTGATAGATAAAATTATCTCCTGAAGTAGGAAGATGAGATAGCTTCTTGCTTAGCCAAGAGTTGATGGTTTGATTTAAATCTTCTTCTTCATCTTCGATATTCATGATAGAGAAGGCATCTTCAAGAAGCTCTTTTCCAGAGACTAGATAATTATCATCATCAATTTGTTTAGTTTCCTCATAGATTTCATCGGTCTCATCGAATATTTCTCCGACTAATTCTTCGATGACATCTTCTAAGGTGATGATTCCTAAAGTTGAATCGAATTGATCAAGAACGACAGCCATATGATAATGCTGATCTTTAAAGGTTTTAAAAACGATGGAAATCTTAGTCTCTTGAGAGACAAAGTGAGGTGGTTTCATCAGCTCATTGATTCTAAATTCCTCGTTTTCTCTTTTTATTAAATAAGAATAGAAATCTTTCTCGTGCAAAATACCTATTATGTTATCGATAGAATCACGATAGACAGGTAGACGGGTGAATTTAGATTCTTCAAATAATTGATGAATCTCATCGACGTCCATCGTCACATCGATAGCGACTATGTCTTTTCTAGGTGTTACGATATCTTTAACATCGATATCATCAAATTTAATCGCGGAGGTGATTAAAGTCTTTTCATACGGTTTTATCATCCCTTCATCTTCAATCTCATCGATGATGGTTAAAAGCTCATCTTCGGTGATTTGCTCATCAACACTTTTCTTTTTGAAAATCTTATTGACCAATTTAGAAAGAGATTCAAGAAAAACTGATAAAGGTAAAAATATGTAAATTAAAACTTTTATAAAAGGATTAACAGCTTTAACGATACCTTCCGCGTGATTTTTAGCTAATCCTTTTGGGCAAACTTCCCCGCATATTAAGACAATTATAGTCATCACGATAGTTGAAACCCATGAGGCGCTTTCACCTATATGTCTCGTGAATAAAATTGTCGCAAGAGACGCGGAAGTGATGTTAACGATATTATTTCCAATTAAAACAGTTGAGATGAATCTATCGTATTTTTCTAGAGTATCTAGAACACTTTTAGCTCGTTTGTTTCCATCCTCAGCTTGAGTTTTAAGTCTAATTCGGTTTACCGAGGTGTATGCTGTCTCAGAAGCTGAGAAGAAAGCTGAGAAGCAAATGCAGATAATGATGATAATTATATACGGCAGATCGTCCATTAATTAATATTCTCCTTAATGAAAGAATTATATCATGTTTTTTATTCATTTAAAGTCTTGCCATAATAATTATTTTTAAAAGACAATTTCTTCGATTGCTTTAATCTGATTTGGTTGAATCGATCTATTTTGAAAAATCAAGAATAAAGAAAATGCAATTAGACATATTGAGATTCCGATTATCAAAAAAACAGTCTTTTTATTCATCGCATTTAAAAGTCGATTTCTCCAGGATTAACATTTATTCCTTCAGGAATTATTTTGTATCCCGTGAAGTTTAGTTCGCTTTCTTCATAAAGGGCAAGATAATTAGAATCTTCAAATGTTTGATTGCCTGGATAAGCAGTAATCGTGCATTCATATTTAACTTCAAATCCTTGAATGTAGTCTTGAGAACCAAGAAGCAACCTTAAAAAATTATTATTGTTAGGATAAAGATTAATTATTTCATCTTCTCTAGGTAAAGGCTTTTGTCCTTCGATAGCGTTAATTATTAATTCTTCAAATTTTGGATAATCAGAAAAGCTTTGCTCTTGAAACAAAAGCTTTGTAATCTCAACTGAGAAAGTATAGTCAACATCTTTAGAAAATATTGAATATTCATTAGCTATATCTATTTGGGATTTTCCTTCGTTTAATGTCTTATTTAACTTAGCTGATAACACTTTTTTAGTGTAATTAACTTTTACTTCGGCAAAGACTGAAGGAATCTCAGTATGTACGATCTTCACGTTTATTTCTTGTGAGAAAGCTTTCAAGCAGGTAAGTGTGATCGTTTTTGTACCTTGATTAGTTTCAATCTTTAAATAATCTTGGCAAGAGGAACCATCTTTAAATGCGCCAGTTACTTTTACGTTTTGATCAGTTGTATCCAATGGATCAAATTCATAAGTAAAGGTTTTAGAGTTAGTTTCTTCATCTTGAGATAACTGTTTTAAGATGATGCCATTAGAGATAACATCAGTAGGTAATGAATCAAAGCTACCTTGAGAATCTTGGTTCAAGAAAGTGATACCTGTAGCTAGGCAAGGAATTAATCCTAAGGTGAGAGATAGCAATATAATAAGTTTCTTTGCTTTCATGTGACCTCCTTTAAACGTGATAAAATCTTTGACTACTTTTAAGAGAATCTCTATAATTTATTTGCTGCCGACTTAGCTCAGCTGGTAGAGCAACTCATTCGTAATGAGTAGGTCACAGGTTCGAATCCTGCAGTCGGCACCAGAAAAAAGATTTACTTCGAGCAATCGAAGTTTTTTTGTTATCACATTTTTATATAGGAGACTTTTTAAAAATATTAGAAAATTTTTTTAAAAGTTATCTTTCCTTCTTTTACTATTATTTTATTTTCTTTAATTAATAAATTTAATGTTGATGATAAAGCTTCTCTAGAGCAAGAAAGCTTTTTAGAAAGATGAGTTACATTATAAACTACTTCTTGATTGTAGGATAAATAATAGAATAATCTCTCTTCTAAAGTTTTAAAATGCAGCATTTTATTTTCATTTTTTAAATTGAAAGTTTTTATGGATAACTCTTTTAAATATTCTTCTAAAAAAGTTTTGTTCTCCATAAATAATTTAACTAGATTATCTTTAGAAATGGATAGAAGAAGAGAATCGCACTTAGAAACAATTCTCCCTGTAGTTTTTTCATCGATAAAGATTAAAGCATTACCGATCATCTCTCCTTTATTAATAGAGTTAGTTATCTCTTGTCCGGATAATGAAGTAGAGATGATATTAATTTCCCCTTCTTTTAAATAATAAAGCGAGGATATTCTTTCTCCTTCTCCTAATAAAGTTTCATTCTTTTTAAGAATGATTTTAGTAAAATAGCTAATTTGCTCTTTAGTTAATATTTTTTCTAAATCCATAGTATTAATTATAGACAAAGTGTAAGCAAGATTACACTAAAAAATAATAATATTAGCTATGATAACTCCGAAAATTATATTTATTAGATATTGGAGACTTACTATGAAAAAATTAAAACTATTATTAATCGGATTAACTTCTATAAGCTTATTAGCAGCTTGCTCTTTTTCTCAAGAGAGCTCACAAGATACATCATCAAATAACGATAAAACTTACTCAGTAATCGTTCCCAATGGAACACCTTCATTAGCCTTAGCTAATTTCTATGATGAATCAGATTCTTTTTCTAAAGTTGATGTAGTCGCAGGAAGCGATCCTTTGGTCGCCGCATTTACTTCTAAAACTTACGATATCATCGTTGCACCTACTAATCTTGGAGCTAGATTTTATAATAATTCTCCAGATTATCTATTATATAAAACTATCGTCTGGGGTAATTTATACCTTGTTTCTAATTCATCTCTCACTTCATTTGAAGAGTTAAACAATAAAAGCGTCACTTTATTTGGAATGAACACGACTCCTGACATCATCATGAAAACATTAATTTCCTATTATGATATTAATGTAGAATTAAATTATGTTGATGATGTTCAAACAGCAAACAGCATGCTGGTTTCTTCTCAAACCGATATAATTGTCTCCGCGGAGCCTTCATTAAGTAAAATTAGACAAAATAAAGATTATTATGTTATGGATCTTCAAGAAGAATATTCTAAAGCAACAAATCTAGTTTCATATCCTCAAGCCTCCGTATTCTTTAAAAAAGAATTGCAAGGAGAGATTGATTCAGTATTGGAAGAGATAGCTCATTCAGTAACTAAAGCAAATGAAGATCCTTCTCAAACTGCAAAGAATGCCGTTAGCATGGATGAAAGCTTTGCTTCCTTAGGTGAAACAGTATTAATCGATGCGATTCCAAATTGTCACTTTGGAATTGAAGAATCAGATAAAGAAGCGATTGAAGGATATTTTAATCACATGAATACATTAGGTTTATCCGCGCAGTATGGAGGAAAATTACCAGGTGAAGAATTCTACTACTCTATCTAGAATTAGCTTTTTTACTCTTGGTATATTCATAATTTTTCTATCGTATCTAATTATTTCTATAACATTAGATAACGCTTTAGTATATCCAACTTTAACTTCTATATTTGCTTCAATCGGTGATTTGCTTTCTGATAATGATTTTTATATAAATCTCATTACAACTTTATTTAGAACTATTATCGTTATCTTAATATCTTTATTGATATCTTTAATAATGTCATTTATCTATATTTTATATAAGCCGTTTTTTGAAGTGTTTAGGCCTTCTTTACTATTCTTTAAAGCTTGTCCCCTTGCGATTATTTCAGTATATTTATTCATCGCTTTAGGAAGTCAAAAGGCTCCTTATTTAATAACATTATTGATGGTCCTTCCTTTGATGGTAGAAGGATTCACCACCTCTATTGATAATATTGATAAAAATATTCTTTTAGCCTTAAAAATTGAAAATGTCAGCTTTATAAAAAAGTATTTTAAAATCTATTTACCGATGATCATGCCATATATCATAATGACCACCTTACAGAGCTTTGGAATGGGATTAAAAGTGATGATCATGGGTGAATATATCTCTCAAACTAAGAACTCGTTAGGGAGAATGATTTATATTTTTAGGCAAAATTTAGAGTTTAATTATCTTTTAGGAATGTTAATAATCGTGGTAATAATTGTATTTTTATTCGAATTTGTGATAAAAAAGGCTTCAAAACACCTAATTAAATAATAATTATTTACAAAAAAATAAAAAAATCAGTTATTATCTAAATAGGTGATAAAATGCAAAAAATTGTAGCGGTTATTTATGATTTTGATAAAACTCTAGCGACTCAAGACATGCAAAATTTTTCTTTTATCAAGAATTTAGGTATGACTAATGATGAGTTTTGGTCCTTAACAGGAGAGTTTTCTAAAAAGCATCACTGCGAGAAGATCCTATCTTATCTATATGTGATGATGGATGAATGCCGTAAAAGAAACATTAAGCTTACTGAACAGTATTTAAATTCCTTAGGAAAAGATGTTGAATATTATGAAGGCGTCTTATCTTGGTTTGATCGAATCAATGAATACGGAAGAAAAAAAGGTATTCAAGTTGAGCATTATATAATCTCATCCGGCAATCGAGAGATTTTAAAAGGGACTAAAATTGCTGATAAATGTACGAAGATATTTGCCTGCAACTACGTTTATGATGATGAAGGCAATGCAATTTGGCCTAAGATGATAATTAACTACACCTCAAAAACTCAATGCTTATTTAGAATATCTAAAGGAACTTTGGATATATTAGATGATGATACAGTTAATAAGAAAATTGAGACTAAGCGAGTTGAGTTCCATAATATGATTTACATTGGAGATGGTATTACAGATATACCTTGCATGACATTAATTAAAGAACGTCATGGCCTTTCAATCGCCGTTTATAAATCTGGTAATTCAGAGACAGCCGCACCGCTCGTGGATGATAAAAGAGTCGATGCTTCGGTAACTGCTGATTATCGAGAAAATTCTAAATTAGATAAGCTAGTTAAAGCAAAAATAGATTTAGTAGCCTTATCTAATCATTAATATTGTTATCTTTGAATCTTTAACTTCAATATAACAAGGTAAAACGAGATTCTCATCAATCTCGTTTTTTGTTTGATAAAAATAGAGATTACAATCAGCTAATTCATCTTGATATTCACGATAAAGACTTGGATTAGTTAGATCATCAATTAAGTATTTTCCGTCGATTAAAGAAAAATCATTTTGGTTAAAAGATCCTTCATCATCGATTTCATTAATGATTTTTAAGGAAGAAAAATTGCCGTATGAAAAGATTTTATTTTCAAGTTCAAACTTAGAAAGATAGATTGAAGAATAGGTAAAATAAGATGATAAATTTCCTTGGTTAATAAATAAAAAGGCAGGAACCTCATCGATATTAAAAGATGGGAAATTATATTTATCCTTGATATCTTGATAAGAAAAGTTACTTTCCGTGTGATTGATTTGAAATAAAACAATATGATATCGATCTACAATTTCATTAAGACTTCTTTTGATGATATCGCATGTAGAACAAGATTGATTTCCAACATATAAAACAAATGAAAAGTCATTATCTATATATTTTTCTAGATTATCTTTTGATATAAACTCTATCTCATCATAACTGTCGCAGATAAAATAATTTTCTTGGCTGATTGGGGTAGAACAGCCATCGAATAATAAGATTAAACAAGGAAATAAGAGAGATAAAAATTTCTTCATACGTTTATTCTAAGATATTTTTAAAAAAGTGGTTATAGATTTGTTTTAATGTCAATTAATTAGGAAAATAGAAAAATGTCACGCTTGATTGGGGTAAAGAGCTTTTTAAGATTCTTTTGTTGTTATATGGGATAATTAATAGAAAGGTTTGAGATAAAAAAGTTGTTAGTTAAGTTATCAAAACGAGTTTTTATTTTGAGTTGATAATTTACCTATAAGGAGATTGGCGGTATGCAAAAACATAACACAAAAAAACAAGAACAGGAAATAATGGTGCTTGTAAAGAAGTACAAGATGATGATTTGTAATCAAATTAAAGAAGGAACGAACACAAAAGAAGGAATGCTCTTTGACCCTGAGCAAAGCTATAAGACATTCTATAAGCTTTCAGCTGGAGAATCATTGACCCCAGAAGAAAGAGAATTATGCAGAATTAATTTTGTTTTATCTTCTCTTCCCAAAAGAGAGATGGAAATAATATGGAAAGAATTCTTCTTTCCGGAAGATAAGTTCTGGTGGATGCAAAAATATAATCGATCCACCTACTATCGGATTAGAAACAAGGCAATATTGAATTTTTACGCCTTAATGTAATTTATGATAAAGAAGCTCAGTGCCCTTTTTCTAATCATCAGTGACATAAATTTTTCTCCATTAAGGTGGAGAGATATATTTGCAAGAGTATCTTCTTACCAAGGATCTGCGAAAGTTGAATTTTGGAGCACGGAAATATTTCAATGTCGATTCAGCTATTTAGATAATGAAATAGAACTATTTGTCTACAAGGAAAAGACCAACACGTTATATATTGAAGAAGAAGATTTTAAAGAATGTGAAGGAGAGTTAATAATCAATGTGACTGATATAGATAATTTAGTTACTTATCATGTCAATTTAGTGAAATCTAATAATTATAAAAGTCTATCATCTGATATGCTCCTTCTAAAGTAGACGAAGAAAATAATTAATAAATGTTAATTAAAGAATATCCCCTAGGGGATATAGC
>CALVJO010000026.1 GCA_944332225.1 uncultured Bacilli bacterium
GTGTTAAGTTTTATTAACTATTCAAATTCTATTTATTTTACTTTTTTAATTCATATCTTTCTCGGTGAATAGTAACTGAAAAATGTCAAAAAATAAAAATTGTTGTTGAACATAAATATTGCTAATGCTATTATTCTCTTTGCCTGCAGGTGTAGTTCAATGGTAGAACTTTAGCCTTCCAAGCTAACTACGCGGGTTCGATTCCCGTCACCTGCTCCATTAATTGAAGCTATCCATTCCGTAGAAGGAGTGGTTTTTTTATTTAAAGAGATCTTTAAAAAACAATAATTTTGTCTCTAAAAATCCAAACATCAGCTTATAATTAAAGCAGGAGATTTGATATGGAAAATTTATCTAATAAAAAACTTGGCTTTGGATTAATGAGATTACCTTTAAAAGATAATAAGATTGATATCGAGCAAACTAAAAAGATGGTCGATTATTTTATCGATCATGGATTCAATTACTTTGATACAGCTTATGGATATTTGAATACTAAAAGCGAGCTTGCTGTTAAAGAATGTTTAACCTATCGTTATCCAAGAGATAAATATATATTAACTGATAAATTGACTTCTACTTATTTTTCTTCTCAAGAAGAAATCATCCCATTTTTCATGAATCAATTAAAAAGGACAGGAGTCGATTATTTTGATATATATTTAATGCATGCTCAAAGTCAAAATAATTATTCTCATTTTACCAAGAATAAAGCTTATGAAACTTGTCTTGAATTAAAAAAGCAAGGTAAGATTAAACATCTAGGAATCTCTTTCCATGATACCTCTGAATTTTTAGAAAAAATTCTTATTGAACATCCTGAAATTGAAATAGTTCAGCTTCAATTCAATTATCTAGATATAGATAATCCTGTCGTTCAATCAAAAGCCTGTTACGACGTTTGTAAAAAATATTCTAAGCCAGTAATCGTCATGGAGCCAGTTAAAGGAGAAATTTTAGCTAACCTAGATCCTGATAAAGCAAAGATATTAAATGATTTAGATAATGGGTCAGTCGCTTCATATGCAATTAGATTTGCCGCGAGCTTTGATAATGTCAAAATGGTCCTTTCCGGAATGTCTAATCTAGAGCAATTAATCGATAATGCATCATATATGGATAACTTCATTCCATTAAATGAGATTGAGCTAGAAGCGATTAATAAAGTAGTTCAAATGTTTAAAAATCAACACTTAATTGCCTGCACGAATTGTAAATACTGTATTTCTGAATGCGTTCAAGAGATAAATATCCCTTCTTTATTTGCTTTATACAATCAAAGTTTAATTCGTCGCGATTGGAACCCATATTTTTTATATAATTCCGTGGTTACTAAAAATGGAAAAGGCTACGCATCTAGCTGCTTAAAATGCGGAAGATGCGAGAAGGTTTGCCCTCAGCATCTAAAAATTAGAGATTATTTAAAAGATATCTCAAAAGCTTTTGGAAAATAGTTATTAGTTATTATCTTCTTCTTTTATCTTAGTAACTAATAACTTTTCAATTGATTGATTCTTATCTAAAGCCAAAACTTTTAATTTATATCCTGATAATTCAACCTCATCGCCTAATTTAGCAAAATTATCATCTAATAATGCAATATAATAACCACCTATAGTTACATACTCAGTATCGATATCTTCATAATCAATTGAGAACAATTTACAAAAATCTTCTAAATTAAAGGATCCATCAACAATATATGAACCATCCTTTCTTATAGAATACATCTCATCGACATCATCTTTTTCATCCCAGATATCGCCTACAATTTCTTCTAAGATATCTTCCATTGTTAAGATGCCTTCAATTCCTCCATATTCATCGATGATTAAAGCAAAGTGTTTCTTTTCTTTCTTAAACACTTTTAAAATATTATTAATCTCAGCTGAACGAGGGAATCTCAAAGGTTCTATCAATAATTTTTCTAAGTCAATCGGTTCTTTTTTTAATTTTAAAATCATAAGTTCCTTGGTAGAAACATAACCGATTATATTATCTATAGTATCTTTAAATACTGGCACTCTAGAATATTTAAATAAATTAGGATCGTTGAGACTTTCTTCAATATCATCTTCAATATCTAAAGCGTACATATCGACTCGTGGAGTCATAATTTCATAAGCTTCCGTCGTAGTGTATGTAATTGCATCATGAATAATTTCAGCTTCCTCTTCATCGAGAGTTCCTTGCTTTTCAATATCATCAACCATCTCGTGCAAATCATCTTCAACAACTTCTATATCCTCGATGTTCTTATTAAAAGGATAGGCGATTAAACTTCCAAAAGATGAGACGACAAAAGTGATTGGAGTCAAAATATAATTTAAGCAATTGATCGCTTTAGAATAGATTAATGTCATCTTTAAATTATAAATTTTACCTAATGACTTTGCGATTATTTCTCCAATTGTGATTTTAATAATTAAGATAATCATGGAAGCTATGAACCCCCAAGTCTCCGCGATAGATATAATGTTAGTTTCATCTCCGCCTAAGATTAAATAGCAAAGATTAACACCTAATAAAGTTGCCACAGAATCTAAACAGGCGTTAATCGTGTCATTT
Organism: uncultured Bacilli bacterium; assembly: GCA_944332225.1. GTDB lineage: Bacteria > Bacillota_I > Bacilli_A > RFN20 > CAG-449 > CALVJO01. Next base: position 2,569 of record CALVJO010000026.1, read on the forward strand.
AATAATAAGATAGTAGAGATGGTCTTATCATAATTAACAGTTAATTTCTTAGCTCTAGAAATTCTTTTTTGCTGCTTTTCATCTGTTATTAAATCATATCTTAAAGGATTAATTGATCCATAAGCCATATCTGAAGAAGAAAAGAAAAAAGACAAAGATATCATCACAAAAAGGACTATTGCATAAATTGCGATTAATAATTCTCTAGACATGGCGAGCCTCCTTCTTTAATGAATCAAAAGGATGTTCATCAATATCATCTATCAAGACCTCTAAAAGATCTTCCATTGAGATAATTCCTAGCAAAGTCTCTTTATCATAAACTAATCCAAGATGAACTTTTTCTTTATTTAAAACATCAAAAGCTTCATCGATATTCATGCTCGCGTCTATCTTCACCACATCTTCTAAAATTGAACGAATTTCTAGATGAGGATCACGAGTGTACTCTTCAAAATAAGTTTTTAAAACTAAAATTCCTACGACATTTTCCTTAGTTTCTTCGTAGCAAGGAATTCTAGAATACTTAGAATTAATAATCTTTTGATTTACTTCATCGATAGTGATGTTATCAATATCTATCATGGTAACATCTTCAATTTTTATATATTCGTCTTTTACTTTTTTAGAGACAAATTCAAAAGCATTTTTTAAAATCTCTTTTTCATTACTTTCAAATAATTTTTCTTTATCATCCTCATCTTCTTCATTTATCGCCTGCGAGGCTACATGAATCAAATCTTCTTTAGTTAATAAAGAATCCTCTTTGATTTTAAATAATTTATGAACTAGAGATAAGATTCCCTTAAACAAAATAATTATAGGGAACAAAATTATATTTGTAATCGTCACAGGGTAAGCCAAAATTACAGCGAGATGATTTGGTAAAGTCTTAGATAGAATTTTAGGAACTGTATCTGAAACAATATAGACTAAAAAAGCCATAACGATGGTTGAGACGATAGCCTCAATACCATCCGCCCAACCTAAAGTAATAGACATATTATAAAAAAGCATCGCTGAAAGATAGGACATGAAGGTTTGAACAATATTATTACCGACTAAAACGGTAACTAATGTGTTATCAAACTTCTCTATCAGTCTTACGATTAGCTTAGCAGTAAAGTTATTTTTGCTAGCTTTAGCTTTAAAATGATATTTATTGCAATTAGTGTAGGCATTTTCAGATGCTGAATATATTCCAGAGATAATTAACAAAATAGCGATGATGATCCATACAATATAGCTAGGCATCCCTAGCACAGTAGGTTCTTGAGCATCAGCTGTTAAAATAGTAAAGTTACATATCGGAATTTCCACGATTGAAAAGTCCTCCTTTAGTTTGAAATCATAAAAAAGAATCTATATTTTTTCAAGTAATTATCATAAAATTGCAAAGAATATGATAACTAAATAGCAAATATAAGTTATAATTTCTTTGCTATGAATTATATTGCTTTACTTCTATTACTTGGAGTTGTAATTGCCCTTTGCATCTTCATAAATAAGGTCTCCGACAAATTTAAAATACCATCCTTATTACTGTTTATCGGGTTAGGATTAATTTTTGGAGTGATTTTTAGGTTAGTAAATCTAGGTAATTTTACTGAATATAATATTGGGAACGTCGTCTGTTCAATCTTATTAGTTTTCGTGATCTTTTTTGGAGGATTTGGCACGAATTTTAAAGCGGCTAAACCGGTTATCAAACAATCTATAGTTCTTTCTTTAGTGGGAACTTTAGCTACTGGATTTTTATTAGGCGGGGTAGTTTATCTAATCTTTATGATATTGCCTTTTGGTAATATTTCCTTTTTAGAAGCTTTACTTATCGGCGCGGTTATCTCTTCTACCGACGCAGCTTCAGTGTTTGATATTTTAAGAAGAAGAAAACTAAATTTAAAATATAACACCGCGTCTATGCTAGAAGTTGAATCTGGATCAAATGATCCGATGTCATATTTATTAACTTTTATTCTAGTAAGCCTTCTTTCCGTTAATTATGGTATTAGCAATGATTCTTATGCTTGGTATCAAGTTATCATAATGTTTATTTCTCAAATCGGGCTAGGTGCGATATCAGGAATTGGATTTGGTCTATTAGGTGTGTTTATTTTAAAAAAGACTAATCTATCTTCTTCGCATGGTTCAACTTTATTTTTATTAGCTTTAGGTCTTATTTCTTATTCTCTACCATCGATTTTGCCACCTGCTTTTGCTGGTAACGGTTATTTAGGATGCTACATTGCTGGATTAATTTTGGGTAATTCTAAAATTCCTGAAAAAAGAGAAAGCGTCAAATTCTTTGATAACGTCACTTCTATTTCTCAAATGATCATCTTCTTCTTATTAGGTCTTTTGGCCACTCCAGAATGGTTGATAAAAGTTGAGACTTTAGTCCCTGCTGTATTGATTTTTATCTTATTAACTTTAATAATTCGCCCTTTAGTGGTCTTTTCAATATTAGCCCCAAGCAAAGCTAAATTAAATCAAATAACATTAGTCGCTTTTGGAGGTCTCCGCGGGGTAGCTTCCATAGTCTTTGCAACTTACGCGATGAGCATGCTTGGTGAAGATAATTTACCTTATGATATCTTTTCTATCATCTTTATAGTCGTCATCTTATCTTTAGTCTTACAGGGAAGCTTTTTACCAACTGTGGCCACAAGATTAGATATGATTTCTTTAAATGATGATGTCATGAAAACCTTCAATGACTACACGGATGAAAAAGATATTTCCTTCTTTAAATTAAACATTACTAAAAATCATTCTTGGTGCAATAAGCCTTTAAAAGAATGCGTGACTCCTAAAGATTTTTTAATAGTTTTGATCATGCGTGAAGGGAAGACATCAGTTCCTAATGGCAACTCGATAATTTTAGAAAATGATTCTTTAATCTGCTGCGCGCCTTCATTTAATTCCGACGAAGAAGGTTTCGATCTTTCTGAAATTAACGTCATCAAAAATTCACCTTTTATCAACAAGCATATCTATGAAACTGAATTACCTAAAGGAACGTTAATAGTTTTAATCAAACGTAATGGAAATAATATAGTTCCAAATGGAATGACTGTGATATTAGAGGAAGATACTTTAGTAACTTTAAATATTAATAAATCAATTTAATTTATTATAAGGCGCGATAATCAGATAATTTTAAGTCAATAGTTAAATTATCTTCTTCAACGACAAATGTTGAATTTCCTGTGCTATTTACCGTAAAAGAATAATCTGGGCTGATTTGCTTTGGTTCTAGGGCAATCCAAATTCGATTGGAAACTTCCTCGCCTTCTACAAACACTTGAGCAAAATATTCATGGCCGACCGCGTATTTAATATTTTCCATGCTAACTGAAGTATAAGTATCACTTATCTCAATTGGGACTTGTTTAACTTGGTCAGCTGAATAGCCATAGACTTCTTCACTAGGTGCATCATCACCGATTGAAAAAGTGATTGAAGTAACAGTTTTTGAATTTTCTTCAATGATTGTATCTAAACCAGTTAAGTCAAGATTGAGATTTAAATTATAAGTATCTACCTCAATCGTTCCATATTCTTTAATGGTTATATCTACGCATATAACTGTGTTTTTGCTAATTGTTGATGATCCATTATTTGGATGAACTTGAATTTTAAGCTTTGATTGACCAGGTTTTACTTTTGTTCTGTCTAATTCAACATCTATTGCATATATTTCATTGCTTCCAGAAGATCCAACAATATCAGAATTTTTAACGATATCTAAGGATACTGAACCTTCCGGTAACACATCTTCTTTTTCAGCGATTATTTTTGTCTCTCTATCTAATAATCCGGTGCAGCCATTCCAGGTTTGATCTGTCATCAAACGGATTGAAGCTTCTGGAGGGAACTGATCATCCTCCGCGGCAGTTGAAAATAAAAAGCTAGATTCAGCTACCGAAAGACCATTATCCTCAGTGACAATGGTAAAATCTTCTTGAGGAATCGATGTCTCCTCAGTCGGTTGAGAGGTAGTAGATTGAGAAGTTGGGGCTATAGAACTTGTTTGAGAACCATTACAAGCAAAAAGCATGGTAAGTAATAATAAAGAAAGTGAGCTTTTAATAATTTTCTTCATAATAAATCTCCTGTTTTCTCAATTATATATGCTTTTAAAGAAATTTAAAAGTAGGTAAGTTATATTTGCTATATCCAATAGAAATTGCAATGTATTGCATTTTCTTTTTAATAAAAAAGCTCGAAATTTCGAGCAAGTATATTTAATTTTGATTCTTAATGAGATCAAAACAAAATTTCTAGTGGCGGAGCAAGAGAGATTTGAACTCTCGCACCAGGTTGCCCCAGTCTAAGTCCTTAGCAGGGACTCCTCTTCGGCCTCTTGAGTATTGCTCCGTAGCTTTTAAAATATACCATAGAGGCAAATCTTATGCAACAAAAGAAATTATAATTTATCCGCGGAATCAAGTAGCAAATATCATTTAATATTTATAAATTTCTTATATGAAATAGTTTTATAAAGGTGATCGTATTCTTGATCTAAAGGAATTAAATCATCTTCTGTTAATTCATTCTTTTCCTGTAAGTTATTTTTAAAGAATATTAATGATTCCTTTAAGGTTAATTTATAGATAATATTATTTACTTTACGATTTAGCTCACTAAAACAATCATCAAAATTATCAAGATTAGATTCTAGATATGTATCATCATATTTAAAAGTTAATTTTATTTTATTTTTTTCTGCTAGCTTTTCATTAATCAATAATGAAAAATTAGCTACCTGCTCGTCAAAAGAAAGATACTGTTCTTTTGGAGTTACTTCCTCATTAGCTAAAAATATCTTATATTTATTAGATAAGACGGAGGCAACCTCCTTTTTAAAATGAATCACATTAGGATTTAAATGATTCAATGTGATTAGGATAAATGAGTAATAAGTTAAGGATGAAGAGAAGATTTTATTATCCATATATAAATTTATTAACCCATCTAATACATCAAAATAATATGTTCCTCTCATGTTATTTTGAGAATCAATGGTTCCTTTAAAAGCTAAATGCATCGTTTCTTTATATAAAAACATACAAAAATAAGTGTTTTCATCTGAGCTTTTAAACACATTTAGATAAATACCTAATGATTTATAGATCTTTAAACATTCACCTATTGAATTCAATAATGAGCTTCTAGCTTCTAAAGCAGTCTTATTAGAAATAAATAAAGATAGAGAATTATTAGATTCATAGAAAGTTTTATTTAGCTCTTCATTCTTTTCAAATAAGAAATCTTTGCTTAAATAAAAATCAATAATTTTGTTTTTCAATTGATATAAAATTCTATTAAAACCATCTTTACTCTTTAACATTTTATTCACCTTTTGTAAGTTTATTAGCTAATAAAAAATGATTCAACGTTATCACTTTATCTCATTAAATTAATCGTTAATGAATATTATTTAAAGAACAATTATCTCTTTTAATTTGCCATAATTATGGCATAATTTTACTGTTATTAGACAAATAAACACAAAAAAGGAAAAGAGGAAAATATATGCGTCAAAAAATTATACCAATAACAGATTTAAGAAAAACAAACGAATTAATAGATTCATTAAAGGATGATCGACCAATTTATATAACTAAAAATGGTTATCTAGAAGCGGTCATCATGTCAACAAATTGCTATGACAATTTAGATAATTCATCTGTTCAAGATAATAACGTTATAAAAAACATCCATCTAAATCAAAATAATTATCCTCTTTCTTATAATGATCGATTAATTAACGTAGCCGCGTGCTCCCTTAATCTTAAAATAGGTGATGTTGAATATAATGTTTCAGTCATAAAATCTAAGCTTCTAGAAGCTAAAGAAAAACAAGTAGAAATAGTTTGCTTCCCGGAATTATCATTATCAGGTTACACGGCTGGAGATTTATTTAATTCACCTTCTTTATTACATAATGTAAAAAAGGGATTATTAGACTTAAAAGAGTTTTCTAGAGATTTAGATATTATTTTCTTCGTCGGCGCGCCTCTAACTCATAATAACTCATTATACAATTGTTCTGTTTGTTTCTATAAAGGAAAAATATTAGGAATAGTTCCAAAAAAATATATTCCAAACTATCAAGAATTCTACGAGGGAAGATATTTTAAAGGCTACGAGAAAGAAAATGATTATTTGATCTTTGATGGAGATAACATCCCTTTTGGAACAAAAATATTATTTCAAAATGATTTAAATCACCACGAGATATTAGCCTCAGAAATCTGTGAAGACGGATGGGCGATATTTTCTCCTTCATCGTTAGACGCGAATATGGGGGCTACGATCATCTTCAATCTTTCCTCGTCTAACGAAACTTTAAATAAAGAATCAACAAGAAGAACTTTAGTAAGCGAAGCATCTAGAAAGCTCTGCGCGTCATATGTTTACACCTCGGCTTCTTTTGAAGAATCAACCACAGATTTATTATTCTCCGGGCATAATATCATCTCAGAATGCGGAGATATCCTAGAGGAATCGCCTTTATTTGAACCATCGATGATCGTTCAATCTATCGATTTAGAAAGAATCATCAACCGAAGAAGAAATCAAAACACATTTTTTAATGATAATTTAAACGGTTTTATCTATGTTCATTATCAAGCTCCTCGCGCGGAGAGAAAGGAAAAGATCTATCGAACTTTATCAAAATTTCCTTTCGTCTATAATGATTTTTCTTTAAAGATGGTAAATCTTGATAAGGTAATTAAAATGCAATCTTTAGCCTTAGCAAGACGATTAAAAGCGATTAATTGTGATAAAGTTGTCTTAGGCTTATCTGGAGGATTAGATTCCACCTTAGCCTTCTTAGTCATTCAAGAGACATTTGCCTTTTTAAAGCTTGATTCAAAGAATATTCACGTAATTACCATGCCTTGCTTTGGAACATCAAAAAGAACTCATCAAAATGCTTTAAAACTCGCGGAGGCTTTTAATAATACATTTAAAGAAATCAATATATCCGATGAAGTAAATCTTCATTTAAATGATATAGGTCATGATGAGCATCACTTTGACACCACCTATGAAAACTCTCAAGCTAGAATTAGAACTTTAATATTGATGGATTATGCAAATAAGATAGGAGGAATCGTCGTAGGAACCGGAGATTTATCAGAGATAGCTCTAGGTTGGTCTACCTATAATGGAGATCATATGTCAATGTATAGCATCAACGCATCGATTCCAAAGACTTTAATCCGCGCGATGTTCGCGCATTTTGCTTCACTTGAAAAATATAAAGATATTAAAGATGTTCTATTAGATGTATTAGACACCCCAATCTCTCCAGAATTGCTCCCTACATTAGATGGGCAAATCGATCAAAAAACCGAAGAAATCGTCGGCCCTTATCAATTAAATGACTTCTTCTTATATCATTATTTAACTGATTTTTATTCATTTAAAAAAATATATTTCCTAGCTAAGGAAACATTTAAAGGAATCTATTCCGATGAAGAATTAAAAAAATGGTTAAAGAACTTTATCAGGCGATTTTTCTCTAACCAATTCAAACGTTCTTGCTCGCCTGATGGAGTAAAAATCACTCAGATATCCTTATCTCCTAGAGGTGATTTACGTCTTCCTTCCGACATTGATTATAAAATATTTATAAAAGAAATCGAGGAGCTATAAAAAAACCCAAGATGGGCCATACATCTTGGATTAATATTTTTGCTTACGGATCTTTCCATCCTTTTTATGGATGGTAATATCGCCGTCTTGATTTTTAGCTAATTGTTTCGCGTAATCGATAGCCTCTTTTTGAGTGGCAAAATACTTAATTACCTTATCACCTTTTGCAAACTTAACTCCCCATTTCCCGGTTTCTTTATTTTGGGAAATATGATAGTTTTTCTTTAAAGTTTTCTCTTCTTGGTCAGCCACCATTACCTTTTCGTCTTTAGCAGGCATATTATGTTCCTCCTTGATTTGTTAATATTATTGTAAAGAAAAATCAAAGATAAAGAAAGAGATAATATGAAAAAATATGAGAAAAATTACTCTTCGTCTTGATTTAAACGGTCAACAAAGCTAGAAGAGGCTTTAAAGATAGGTCTCGTTCTTTCTTCGACATGAATCCATTTACCAGCATCGTCTAAGGAAGGGCGATCATAAGACTTCATCTCTTTGCTCTTAAATGTACCAAATCGGGAAATTTGCACTTTCTCTCCCATTGAAACTGCTGAGATAATAGCTTCAAAAACTGTATCAACAGCAATTGTCGCATCTTTTTTGGAGATTCTGGCGTTATGCATAACTAGGTTTACTAAATCTTGTTTTTTCATTGTCTTGTACCTCCAAAATCTCATTAGAGATTTCGTTAATTATTGTATAAATTAATTCGTTTTTTTTCTATAATTAAATTAATTTAAGGAGTATTTAATGAACATTTTATTATTCTTAACCCCAAAGAAAGATGTCGCTTACCTCTTCGATGATTTTTCTATTCGTCAAGCTTTAGAGAAAATGGAATATCATCGATATTCAGCAATTCCAATCATCAATCGAAACGGAGAATATGTTGGAACATTAACCGAAGGTGACATTCTTTACTATCTCAAAAACAATCATTCGTTAAACCTTTTAGAAAGCGAAGACGAAAATGTTATGAACATTCCTCGTCATCACGACAACAAAGCTGTGCCTGCAACTAGCGATCTATCAGAAGTATTTCAAACCGCTTTGAATCAAAACTTTGTCCCTGTCGTCGATGATGATGGCACCTTCATTGGCATCATCACTAGAAAGAACATTTTCACTTATCTCCAAAAATATATGAAGGAGTAATTAAGCTATCTCATCGCTTAAATACAAAACATCATCATCTAGATAAACAATATTATTATTTATCATAGCTAGAAGAATCGATTTAATTCTCTCTTCTAGCTTTTTTGATTTATTGAAGCCAAAATACTCGGAGATTTGACGGTTTAATTCATTTTCATTTCCAGCCTCGCCTCTTCTTAGGCAACATTTAATGGCTTCTTCGATTTCAATATCTGGAATATACTCAACTTTTCTTTCAGCGTTATCTAACTTAGAACGATTTCTTATCGAGATTTTTAAGCTACCTTTTGGAATGATAAAGCTATCAATATAGCTATAATCTTGGTTTTCTAAGATGATTTCATCGATTAAAGCTTCCGCATCTTGAGTGATCCTTCCTCCAGAGGTGATCTCTTGAAGTCTTCTTTTTAGAATGTTCACGTGAATAGGAGCTTCTTTTTCTAGTATTTTATTGATTAAAGACGTTAATCCTTCCTTATCTTGAAGAATTTGCATTCTTCGTTTCATTCCTGTGTAGATAACATAATCGCATAAAGTGTCATCATCTTCCAAAATCTCATTTTTCTTTCTTTCGATGACTAGAGGTTTATTTTCTTCTTTTTCGCCTTGAGCTTCTTTTTTGATATCAGAAATGTAGTTTAAAAGCTTTTCAAGCTCACCTTTAGGATTACGATAGAATTCAGGAACATAGATATGATAAAGTTTCCATCCTAAAGATTTTAAGACATCTCTTCTAATTCTTTCCCTATCAATCGTGGATTCTAAGGTTTTATAACCTCCTCCATCGCATTCAATTCCTAAGGTATAGCAACCAAGATTCTTATCATAAATGGCTATATCGATACCTACATCGTGTCCTATAGATGTATCTAAATCATAACCATATTCTGAGAGTTTATCATATAAATACGCGGTGAATTCATCTAAAGAATAATCAAGGGTTCTAGTCTTAAAAATAACCCGATTCTGCGCGTATTCTAAATAACGTTTCAACGCGGCTACACCTTTAGATGATGTTTTAGATAAATTGATATCATGAGAAGTAATATTAGAAAATACCACGCATTTTATCTTAGCTCTGGTGGTTAAAACGTTTAATCTTCTCTCCCCACCTTCTTTATTCAAAGGTCCGAAATCCATGGTGATGTTTCCTTCCTTATCATATCCATATCCGATAGATATAAAGATACAATCTCTTTCATCACCTTGAACCGATTCCAAATTTTTAATAAAGAACGGTTCATCTTTATGCTTAGATGAGAAGAAGTCTCTAATTTCAGGATCAGTAATCCTCTTAAGTTGATTTTCAAATTCTTTATATAATTCTTCTTGTTGGGCTAAAGAGAATGAAGCGACGCCTAAAGACATCTCTGGATGATTCTTTGCATGTTCCATCACTTGTTTAATAACTTCTTTAGCCTCATATTTATTAGTTCTCGTACCACCTCGGTCATAAGAGCCTTTAGGTAAGTAATTAAAGACAAGTCCTTTGGAAGGATCGCGTTCATTAATTGATGGGAACACTTTCAATTCATGGTCATAGAATTCATTATTAGAGATATTTATCAATGATTGATGACGGGAACGATAATGCCATGATAAAGTCTTTTGAATGATGTTTTTAGATAGGAGCAATGACAATATTGATTCCATATTGGTGATATCTAAATCCTCATCATCAACATCCTCAATCTTATTAGTCATGACATCGAAGAAGGTGGTAGGTGGTAATTGCTTTGAATCGCCGACAACGACTATTTGTTTAGCTCTTAAGATTGCTCCAAAAGCTTCAACCGGCCTCACTTGAGATGCTTCATCAAAAATAACTAAATCAAATGATATACAGTTAGGATCTAAAAAGTTAGCTACCGAGATAGGTGACATCATGAATACTGGTTTTATTTTCTTTAAGGTTTCCCCAGTTTTAGATATCAATTTTCTAATCGGCATCTGATTACGTTTTTTCTGTAATTCACGACGAATGACGTTCATATCCTTCGTGGTATCATTAATCTTAGGCATATGGTCATAATGATATTTAAGGATGGCCTTAATGTTTTCAATTTTCATCTTGCTATCAAGCTCTTTAAATAGATCAACATTTCGATCCATTCTAAACTTCTTGATAGAGTCAAGCTCAGGATGTTCTTTATAAACTCGTTTGATCACCGTCTGATAATACTCTAATGATAATACATCACCTAAATATTCGACTTTGCTGATGCTCGAGGCATAGTCTAATAAATCTTCCATTCCTAGATTTTTAAACTTCTCTTGCAGATCGTTATAACGGGTAATCTCTAGGATAGAATCAATGTTATTTTTCCAAATTGAAACCGTTCTTTTTAATTCGGAGAAAGTTAAATCAAGGTACCAGGAATGATAGGAAAACTTCTTAACATCATCAAACTTCACTAAGGAAAGATAATCATTTAATTTATCAACGAAATTATTCTTTTGTTCTAAGAAGCTTTCTTTTAATTCAAGGAGTCGATCAACTTTTTCTTCATCTTGAATTACTTGCCGGCTTTGAGGAATTATTTTATAAGAATAAATTAAATCTAAAAACTCCTTGCTTAAATCGATATTTCTAGTGACTTCTCCCCACGGAGTATCTTTAATTCCTTGATAGATGGTTGGGAATAGATATTTTAAATAACTGTCATTTTGTTTTAATTCTTCAATATCTTTGCTGATTAAATAAAAATTATTCAATCGTTCCTTAACTTTCTTTTCTTCTTTTAAATAGTTTAAAAGCTTAGAATAAATATCCTTAGCTTTCTTCTTTTTAAAATAGCTTAGAGAGCTGTAAGAAGAATACAATTCAATAAACTCCTTAGTTCTATTAAAGGCATCTTCAACAAAATAATCTCCGTTCTCGGATATGAAATTTTGAACTTGTTTAGATTTATTAATCAAATCTAAAATTCTTTCTTTATCTTCAAAGATAGTTGGATCCATACAATTAATTGATCCAAGTTTTTTATATTTTATAACCGCGTCGATACTTTTAATATATCTTCCAGTTTCAAACAAGGTATTACACGTTTTATTATTAAAGGTAGAAGCAATTTCATTAAAGGCATTGATACAATTATTTAAAGCGTCCTCAAGGTCATTTAACTTTTCCTTAATCGAAACTTGCTCATAAGGTTGACAGGCAGTTAAGCCGATTCCATAGAGAGGATGCTTTTCAATCTTTCCGATAGTTTTTAAAGTATCCGCGTATTCTTTTGTCATCTCTAGACGAGATTGAAACTCATCTTCGTCCCAAGATTCAATGTCTTTTAAAGAGAGGCGAGGCATCCTGATTGAAGCTTCATCAAGTCTTTCTTTAACTTCCAAAGAACGGCCGTAGATAGTATTTAAAGATACGTTAGAATGCGCGTCAATTTGCTGATTAACTAGATTTTTATAATCATTCAACTGTTCTTTAATCTCTTCATAACGGCGATTTAACTGCTCGTTATCATCTAATTTGATATCACCTAAAAGCAAGGTTCTTTCGATGGATCTTAATACTTCTTTTTTATTAGTCATCTGAGAGTGAAGCTCTAAGACTAAATCGCCTAAGCCTACATTAACTAATCTTCTTTGAACCACATCTAAAGCAGCTTTTTTCTCCGCGATGAAAAGAATTGATTTTCCTTGAGTTATAGATGAGGCGATTATATTGCTGATAGTTTGTGATTTACCGGTTCCAGGCGGTCCTTGAATGACCATGTTTACCCCTTTATTAATGTAGTAAATCACCTTGGCTTGCGAAGAATCAGCATCGACTATATTAACTAGCTCTAAAGGGTCATCAATTTTATTTATATCGATATCTTTATCTAATTTATCATCGAAATTAGTGACAAATAGTTTTCTCATCAATGGGGAATTAAATTTTTTCTTCTTATCTAACCATTTTGATAGATCCAAATCTTGATACATCAAGAATTTAGCGTACGAAAAGAAATCAATAGCCCCAGAATATATTTCAACTTCCCATGAGGAATGAGTTGATTTAGCTATCTGCTCATCAACATAACGGAAGTATTTATCGATATTTTTAATATCTTCATCTTTATCGAATTCAATATCGATTCCAAACTCACTTTGAAGCTTGGTAATCAAAGAGATATTGTATCTTATTTCTTCTTCAGTATATGAGATAAAATATCGATCGACATTATCTTGTTTGACTATTTCAATTGGAATCAAAATCAATGGCGCGCGGAAGAATTCTTGAGAATCTTCGTTTTCGTTCCATTTTAAGAAACCTAAAGCTAAAAAGAGAATATTTGCACCTTTTTCTTCAAGATACATCTTTCTAGTTCGATAAGTTTTAGTGATTCGTTTTCTAAATTCTTTATCATCTAAATCAACCTTAATCTTATTGAATGAATTAGAATCATCGCGCGTAAAAAACACGTTTTTATTCTCATTTACTAAATAATCAAATAGATCGCTAGGATTGATGGTTTTAAATTCTAATCCCATCCCCTTTTTTAATCTAAAATTTAATAAAGGATTTTTTAATGATAAATCGAGTAATTCTCTTCTTGCAAGGTTAAATTTTTCCGCTAAAGAATCCATATTTACCTCCTGATGCGTTTAAATTATATCATTATTTTTTTAAAGATATTTGTTTTTGCTAAGAAACTATATTTTAGGACAATTTTAGTTAAAAAAAGGAGTCTTGCGACTCCTATTCTGTAATTTCAGGAACGGTAACTCTAGTATTCCATATATTAGAAATTTCTAATTTGTTAATAGTTTCAACATAAGTATCACCTTCAACGCTCACATCGATGAATTCAAAGGTAATTTTATTATTATAGAAATCTATTTTCACTTGTAAGGTTGCTTCAGCGGATACTGTAAAGCCTAAGAAATCAGCAATTACTTGAGGTGTATAACCTAAGCTATCATTTATAACATACATGCCGTCTTCACCTTCAACAGGATTAAAGATTACTAAATAATCTTTTAGCATCGAAGGCAATAAATAGAAGCCGACATATGTTTCTAAAGTATACCCATCTCCTCCAAGAGGATAAGAAGTAAGTAAAGCATAGGTTCCATCACTTCGTTGAGAAATAATTTCAAAGAGATTAGCTGAGGAATTTTCATTAAAATACATGATAGATCCATCATCATTTTGTTCTAAAGCAACATCATTGTTTTTCTCAGTCTTTTTATAAGTCTCTTCAGATGAGATTAATTCTCCTTTTTGAGAAGTAGCAGAATCATAAGCATAAGTATTAACTGTAGTTGTATAAGTTAAAGTTGCATTATTTGATGTAGCAAATTCTCCATTAAACCATTCAGTTAAAGTTTTAGAAGGTTGATTTAGATTAATATATAAGTATGAAGAGGCAGCCCATACTTTAATATGATAATAACCATCACCAGTTTCATTTATATGATAATAACCATTAGTCTCAACATCGTCTTTGATCCATCCGAGTTCTAATAGTAAGCTTTCATATTCTTCAAAAGCTGCTGCAGCGTCAGTAGGGGTGGTGTAAGCTGCCATAAAGAATCCATAGTCATTACCTTGATAAGAACGATTATTAAACGCTGTATAAGTTCTAATCGTATCAATGTTGATTACTGGAAGTAAGGTTTCAGCGTTATCTCCAAGATAAGTTTTAATTAAATCTAAGGTACCATCTCCATAATCATCCCAAGAAGTATAATCAGGTTCGGTATAAGGAACATATTCATAATCATGGGTAGTAGTATTAATATTTGTTACTTCAATTGAGATAGTTCCTTCAACTGTTTGTCCATAATAGATATATGCATAATCATAAGCAAATGTTGCTGTTCCATCATCATGAACAGTTATAGAATAAGTACCTGGAACAAGATAATAAAGATAACTGCTAATATTATAAGCAAAGTCCGGCGCGGTATATTGAATGTATGATTCAAATCCATAATCTTCTTTTAAAGTGAAAGAACCGTCTTCATTAACATCAAATACTTCTGAAGCAAACTGATAGCCTAAAGTATAATCAGCAATAGTATTTTCGTTATTGAATTTACCATTTCCATAAAGTTTTCCATCGCCATTATAGGTAACATTAGCCAATCCTTGATCCTCAGTTTTATATAAGCCTACGCCAGAATCTCCATTATCAAAATGAGAAATTCTTAAGAAAAGATCATCGGTAACTATCCAAGTTTCCTTAGTGACTGAATCAGCGACTAATCCTCCTTTTTTAGTTACTTCTAAAGTGTAATTTTTATTATTCATTCTTTCGAATAAATCATCTAATTTATCATGCTCTTCTAAATGAGGTAGAGGTTCAGGATCATTAAAATAAGTATTTTCAAATCCTTGTAATGTAAAATCTAAAACAGCTTCCATATTTACTGTTAAAGTTTCCGTTTCAGAAATTGGAACATCAATATTCTCATCAGATCCTAAGAACTGACCTTGAAGGATTGTTCCTTCTTCATCCACCGACAACAAAAGTTCTTGATAAGGGATATCAGTATAAGTCGTGTAAAGATAAGCAATTTCACTTTTTTGCTCATCGGTAAGATCCACGAAAGTAACAACATTGTTATCAAGAGTTAGATTATCGATGGTGATAGATTCAAATGGATTATAAGAATATGAAGTGAATGGAATTGGTTCGTTATTATTATCGACGAAAGGAACGCTGGAGATTGTATTATCCGGCATTAATTGCTTAGTTATAGCGTTTCCATCTTCATCTTTAAAAATTGAAACAACTGTCCATTCTTGAGTGTCTTGATATTCAAGATAAAATGCTTCATCACTCATTACTATGGTTAGACCGTTAGAGGCGCTATTGATTGGAAGTCCAGTTTCTGAATTATAGAAGCTTATGGTGAATTCACCTCTAAAACCAAACTCATCCGCTTGAAGTTGCGATAAAACATTAGTTAAAACTGCTTGCTCGTCAACTGTAGATGTCGCGCTAGTAGTCGTGTTGCTAGATGAATCACTAGAACTACTAGTAGTTTGGTTAGAGGATGAAACGCCAGAGCAAGAAACTAGCAAAATAGCTAATAATGAAAAAATAAACATTCTTTTTTGCATATGTTTGCTCCTTTCGTTAATATTAATGCTTTTATTTTATTTGTGAATTGAGATTTTAACAACAATTAATGAGAAATTATAAAATAATTGACAAAAAAATTATTTTCATTTTAATAGTTATTTTCATCCTACCAATGATAATTATGAAAATTAAATTTCTTATTGCTTTAATGATTAATTGATAATAAAATAATTAAGCGTTGCGGCCTTGGCGGAATGGTAGACGCGTACGTTTGAGGGGCGTATAGGGCAACCTGTATGAGTTCAAGTCTCATAGGCCGCACCATCATTGTAGTTATATTTTTATACAATCTGCTGTGTCGAAATTAAGTATAGAAACCTCGAGAAATCGGGGCTTTTTTCTTTTGTAATGTAAGCGTCAAAGATATGCCCTACTAGACTAAGAAAGTAAGCGTCAAAGATATGCCCTACTAGACTAAGAAAGGAATAAAGAAGAGAATAGCCTCAAGAGGAGGCTATTTTAA
>CALVJO010000027.1 GCA_944332225.1 uncultured Bacilli bacterium
TAGAATTTTGCTCGAATGCCCTAGGGCATTCATTACTTATAAGAAGAATAAAGATATCCTGATCTAATAATAAGAAATAACTACTTTGATTCCTTGACAATCTCTTCTTTATGAGGAACTTCATGACAGTAACGGCAACGTGGCTCATACTTTTCAAAGGCTCCAATTTGAATGATCTCATCTTCATAAAAAGCTGGAATTCCATTAATTATTCTTTGAGTTCTCGTAGCCTCATTACCACATCTAACGCATATCGCTGATAGTTTAGTAACTTTTTCCGCGCGGGCTAAGATTTCCATAGTAACCGTGAATGGTTCTCCCCTAAAGTCTAAATCTAAGCCTCCTACAATCACTCTGATTCCTTTAGATGCTAAATCCTCGATAACTGAAATAATTCCCATATCTAAGAATTGAACCTCATCAATCACGATAGAATAAACATCATCGTCAAGATACTTATAAATGTCTTTAGAAGAAGAGATGACATAAGATTTCTTCTTGCTTTGATTATGAGAAACTATCTCATCTTGAGAATAACGATTATCGATGCCAGGCTTAAAACATATTACTTTCTTCTTCGCGTATTCCATCCTTCTGACTCTTCTTATAATTTCCTCGCTTTTACCTGCAAACATCGG
Source organism: uncultured Bacilli bacterium (assembly GCA_944332225.1). GTDB lineage: Bacteria > Bacillota_I > Bacilli_A > RFN20 > CAG-449 > CALVJO01. The sequence continues at coordinate 639 of CALVJO010000027.1, forward strand.
CCCGCAGATGATTTCAATAGATCCATTTCTTTCCATAATATCTCTCCAAAACTTTTATTATTATATGAAGAATTATCCACATAACCATTAAAAAAGGAGGATTGCTCCTCCTTAGTATTTTATTAGTGATTACTATTCATCATCATCGAAGATGTTAGTGAAGTTAATGATATTAGAATCATCTTCCTCAGGTAGATTTGTAGCTTCTACATTATCATTAACATTTTCAACTTCCTCGGCCTTCTCTTCTTCTTTCTCCGCGTAGAAAGCATCACCGGCTGGAATTAATTTACCAATCATGACATTTTCTTTTAATCCGTGGAGATGGTCAATTGAACCCTTGATTGCCGCGTCAGTTAACACTTTAGTAGTCTCTTGGAAGGAAGCTGATGATAAGAATGAATCTGTATCAAGAGCCGCTTTGGTGATACCTAAGACGCGTGGATAACCAACAGCTGGACGCTTCTTCTCTAAGAGAGCCTTACGGTTTTCTTCAGTGAACTTGTTGATTTCAACTCTAGTTCCTGGAAGAAGTGAAGTATCTCCTCCATCAACAATGACAATCTTTCTCATCATTTGTTTGACGATGACTTCAATGTGCTTATCGGAAATCTCAATACCTTGAGAACGATAAACCTTATGAATTTCAGCAACTATATAATTTTCAACCGCGCGAATATCGGATACATTAAGCAATTCCTTAGGATTAATAGAACCATCGGTAATCGCTTGTCCGTTAATCACATGATCACCTTCATTAACAATGACGTGAGCTCCGATTACTGTCGTGTATGATTTTTCTTCTAAATCATTAGCGATGACAATCGTTGATTTGTTCTTATCATCGACAGTAACTGATTTAACCACGCCGGCGATTTCTGAGATAACAGCTTCGCCTTTAGGTTTTCTAGCTTCGAAAAGCTCTTGAACTCTAGGTAAACCTTGAGTGATATCACTTCCAGCAACACCTCCGGTGTGGAAGGTACGCATGGTTAATTGAGTACCAGGTTCACCGATTGACTGCGCGGCCATAATACCGACTGTATCGCCGATTGAGGCAACTTTACCAGAAGCGAGGTTACGACCATAGCAATGGACGCAGACGCCATCTTTAGTCTCACAGCCAAAGAGAGAACGAATCTCAACTTTCTTAATTCCAGAATTAACGATATCAGCTGCTAAAGCTTCATCAATTAAAGTATTGCCAGGAACGATAACTCTTCCTGAATTTGGATCGATAACATCATGAACTGTATATCTACCGATTAATCTATCTTTTAATGGAACGATTGGATCTTTTGCATCCTTATCTCTAATCTCTTCAACAACGAATCCGTGGTCGGTGCCGCAGTCTTCTTCTCTGATGATGACATCGTGAGAAACATCGACTAATCTTCTAGTTAAATAACCAGAGTCAGCAGTTTTTAAAGCAGTATCCGCGCCACCTTTTCTCGCACCGTGGGTAGCGATGAAGAATTCAGAAACAGTTAATCCTTCTCTAAAGCAAGATTTAATAGGAAGTTCGATAGTCTCACCGCTTGGTTTAGCCATCAATCCTCTTAAACCTGATAATTGAACGAAGTTAGAAATATTACCTCTCGCGCCTGAATCGGACATCATGTAGATTGGGTTTCTTGTGTTAGCTTCAAGTTGTTTAGTTAAGATAGGTTGAATATCTTTTTCTCTAACATCTGACCAAACACCGATTACTTGTCTATGTCTTTCCTCGTCGGTAATTAAACCTCTACGATATAACTTAGTAATCTTTTCAACCTTCGCGTCTCCTTCTTTTAAGATTTCATCTTTTCCTTCAACTAATGGAATATCATCGATAGAGATGGTGATACCTGAAATAGTTGAATAATAGAATCCTTGATCTTTTAACTTATCAAGAACTTCTGAGGTTCTAGGATTATGATAACGTTTGAAGACCTCATCGATAATCGCAGATAAATCTTTCTTAGTGAATGGAGATTTTAATGGTAAAGAAGCAATATATTCTTTGATATTAGTTCCCTTAGGAACGAAGAAGGTAGCTAAATCACCATTTAAGTTGTTATATTTCTTATCCGTTGGACGAACATTTAAATAAGGGAAGTCCTCAGGGAAAATTTGGTTAAAGATAATTTTACCGACAGTCGTGATTAAATAAGAATTATTCATGCTATCAGTAAATCCGGTCTTATGAAGCGAAGAGCCTTTAATTGCAACTCTATTTTGAAGGTGGATTTGCTTAGTTTCATAGGCTCTAATGACCTCATCAACATCTCTAAATACCTTACCTTCGCATTCCGCGTATAAATCATAGAGTTTAGCTTCTTCTTCATCATTAAACTCTTCTCTTAACTTTTTAGCTTTATTTCTAAAGTAGTTAACATCTGACTCTAAAGTAAGATAGTAGTTACCTAAAATCATATCTTGAGAAGGGGTGACGATAGGCTTACCATCCTTAGGTCCAAGAATATTGTTAGAAGCTAACATTAAAGTCTTAGCTTCATATTGAGCCTCATCAGAAAGTGGAAGGTGAACAGCCATTTGGTCACCATCGAAGTCTGCGTTAAATGCCGCGCAGACAAGAGGATGAAGTCTAATCGCGTGTCCTGTAACGATGACAGGTTTAAAAGCTTGAATACCTAATCTATGAAGAGTAGGGGCTCTATTTAATAAGACATATTTATTTTTGATGACGACATCAACAGCGTCTAAGACAGCTGCTTCATAATGGTCAATCATCTTATTTGCCTGCTTATGGGAAGTTGCAGTTTGATTTTCTAACATCTCATGAGCAATGAATGGTCTAAATAGTTGAACTGCCATCTCCATAGGAAGACCGCATTGATACATCTTTAAAGATGGTCCAACCGCGATAACAGAACGACCAGAGAAGTCAACTCTCTTACCAAGTAAGTTTTGTCTGAATCTACCTGATTTTCCTTTTAAGGAAGTTGAAAGAGACTTATAAGGTTTTCCAGCAGCAGTCATGACTGGCTTACCTTTTCTACCGTTATCGATTAAAGCATCGACTGCTTCTTGAAGCATTCTTCTTTCATTCATCAAGATGACATCAGGAGATCTCATCTCAATTAATCTTTTTAAACGATTATTACGATTGATAACTCTTCTATAAAGATCGTTTAAATCTGATGTTGCGAATCTGCCTCCATCAAGAGGAAGCATAGGTCTTAAATCAGGTGGAATAACTGGTAATACATCTAATACCATCCATTCTGGTTTATTACCTGAAGTCTTGAAAGCTTCAACAGTCTCGAGTCTTTTAATTAATTTAACTCTCTTTTGACCTTGAGAATTCTTTAATTCTTCTTGAATCTTGTCAAATTCTGCGTTGATATCAACTTCTTTTAATAACTTTTGAACCGCCTCAGCGCCGATACCGAATTCTGTTCGTAAGAAGCGAGAAACATAATAAGCAGTGTCAAAGAAGTTAAATGGTTCTTTTTCATTTAAGATTCTATCAACGATATCAGTACCTTCTTGATAATCATAAGAAGAAGGATCTAAATTAGGTAAAATTTCCTCTTTAATGACTTTTGGGAAAACTAATCTTCCAGTCTTCTCATCAAAGACTTCTTTTCTCTGGATGATTTTAGAATCTCCAGCATTTAAACAGATATGAGATTTGAAGTAGACGATATCTTCAAGTTGCTTTGGTAACACATCTAAAACTAAACCCATCTTAGAAGGAATACCTTTTAAATACCAAATATGCGCGCATGGAGAAGAGAGCTCAATTGAACCCATTCTTTCTCTTCTAACCGCCTTGGTAGTTACTTCAACACCGCACTTATCGCAGATAACACCTTTGAAACGAGATTTTTTGTAACGTCCGCAATGACATTCATAATCCTTTGCAGGTCCGAAAATTCTCTCGCAGAAAAGTCCATCTGGCTCAGGTTTTTGGCTTCGATAGTTAATAGTCTCAGGTTTAGTTACTTCACCATGCGACCATTCCCTAATTTTCTCAGGGGAAGCTAAACCGATTTGAATAGCTACTAATTTATTTACGTCGAACATCGAAAGCTACCTCCTTTTTAGTCTTCATAATCTTCATCGGCGACTAATCTTACATCATTAGTCATCGAACGAATTGAAGAATTGATTCTTCTTGTCTCTTTTTCTGATTCTTCAGCGAGGTTATCAGTGTTAATTTCATTACCATTCTTATCTAGTAATCTAATATCAAGAGCTAAAGATTGTAACTCTTTAATTAAGACTCTAAATGATTCTGGCATAGATGGCTTTGGAATTGATTGGCCTCTGATGATAGCTTCATAAGCTTTAGCTCTACCAACCATATCATCAGACTTAATGGTTAAGATCTCTTGTAAAATGTGCGCGGCTCCATAAGCTTCAAGAGCCCAAACTTCCATTTCACCAAATCTTTGTCCACCGTTTTGAGCTTTACCTCCAAGAGGTTGTTGAGTGACTAATGAATAAGGTCCTGTGGCACGAGCGTGCAATTTATCATCGACCATGTGGACTAATTTAATCATGTACATGACACCTACAGAGATTCTTTCATCAAATCTCTCTCCGGTACGTCCATCAAACAAGATGCTCTTACCATCTTTATCTAATCCAGCTTTAGCCATTAAATCAAAGATTTCTTGGTTGGATAATCCATCAAAGACTGGAGTTGCTACTTTAATACCAAGTTTCTTACAAGCCATACCTAAATGGATTTCCAAAACTTGACCAATATTCATACGAGATGGAACTCCTAAAGGATTGAGCATGATATCAATAGGTGTACCATCTGGTAAGAATGGCATATCCTCAACTGGTAAAATCTTGGAGATAACACCTTTATTACCGTGTCTACCTGACATCTTATCGCCTTCAGAAATCTTTCTCTTTTGAACGATATATACTTTAATGACTTCATTAACTAGAGGTGGAAGTTCCGCGCCATCTTTACGAGAGAATCTCTTAACATCGAGAACGATACCAGCTCCGCCGTGAGGAACTCTAAGCGAAGAATCTTTGACATCTTTTGACTTATCAGCAAAGATTGCCATTAATAATTTTTCTTCTGGGGAAGGTTCACTTTGTCCTTTTGGAGTAGTTTTACCTACTAAGATATCTCCTTCCTTAACTTCCGCGCCTGGAATGATAATTCCGTTTTCATCTAGATTAGCTCTAGCTTCAAGAGAAGTGTTAGGAATTTCTCTAGTGATATCTTCATCACCTAATTTCGTGGTACGGCATTCAATTTCATACTCTTCGATATGAATTGAAGTATAAACATCATCTTTAACTAAACGTTCAGACATGATAACTGCGTCTTCGTAGTTATATCCATTCCATGTGGTGAACGCGATTAAAACGTTTTGACCTAAAGCTAAATCACCGTGGTCCATAGCAGGTCCATCACCGATGATCTCACCTTTAGAAACTCTTTGACCAGGTTCAACGATTGGAGTTTGATTGATGCAAGTTCCGCCGTTGCTTCTTAAGAATTTTTGTAAAATATATGTTTTTACAGTACCTGAATCGTTTTGAACGACAATCTTCTTAGAATCGACTTTAGTTACGACACCATCTTCTTCACAGACGACTGCAGCTCCTGAGTCATGAGCGATATTGTATTCAATACCAGTTCCAACATATGGAGCATGAGGTTTCAAAAGTGGAAGAGCTTGACGTTGCATGTTCGCGCCCATCAACGCTCTATGGTTATCATCATTCTCTAAGAAAGGAATACAAGCAGCTGCAATAGAAACAATTTGTTTTGGAGAAACATCGATATAATCAACTCTCGTGCGATCGACTAAAATGTTATCTCCATTGTATCTTGCTACAACTCTCTCATCTAAGATCTCATGGTCTTTTCCAAGGTGAACGTTAGCTTGAGCAATAATATGATTTCTTTCATCTGAAGCGGAGAAATATCTACTTTCTTCAGTTACGATCATTCTACCTTGCTCATCTTGAACGACTTTACGATATGGAGTTTCGATAAAACCATATTCATTAACTTTCGCGTAGCAAGCTAAATTATTAATTAATCCGATGTTTTGTCCTTCAGGAGTCTCGATAGGGCAGATTCTTCCATAGTGAGAATAGTGAACATCTCTAACCGCCATAGAAGCTCTATCTCTAGTTAATCCTCCAGGTCCTAAAGCTGATAATCTACGTTTATTAGATAATTCAGCAAGAGGGTTGGTTTGATCCATGTATTGAGATAACTGCGAAGAGTTAAAGAATTCTTTAATCGCTGCAGTTAAAGGACGAATATTTGTCAAAGATTGAGGTGTAGCTTGAGCTTTTTGCTCATCAGCTCCAACGATTGACATCTTATCTTTAACGGTTCTTTCCATTCTAGAAAGACCAATTCTAAATTGATTTTGAATTAATTCACCAACGCATCTAATTCTTCTATTTCCAAGATGGTCGATATCATCGGTATCACCAAATCCTTCCATGACATTCATGAAATAAGAAATGGTAGCGATCATATCAGAAATCGTGACATAGTCTAACTCTAAAGTTAAATCAGTTCCGATGACATTAACAACTTTTTCTTTTTTGTCGTTAGTGTAAACTTTAACAATATTAACTGAGCAATGAGTATCTAAATCTTTATTTAAATCTAAATCAAAACGATGAGCACCTTTTTCAAAGAATCCTTGATCAGCAAGTTCTTTGACCATTTCTTTAGTTAATTCAGTTCCTGAAAAATATACGATTTCTCCATCAGCTGAAACTAAGTCTTCAGCGAGGATTCTTCCTGCTAAACGATTATAAATACCTAATTTTTTATTAAATTTAAATCTACCAGCAGGTCCTAAATCATATTGCTTATGCTTTTCTTCAAAGAATCTTGATCTAAAGAAGCTCGTGGCTCCTTCAGGAGTTGATGGCTCACCTGGTCTTAAACGCATGTAAACTTCTTGCATCGCATGACCAGATCCTTCTTTTAATAAGGCGTCTCCATGAGCATCTCTTTCTTTATTAATCGTGTTAATAAATGCAGGATGATCACCAAAAAGATCAATCATAGTTTCATAAGAAAGAATTCCTAAACCTCTAAGTAAGACAGTTAAAGGCATTTTTCTTAATCTTTCGATTCTAACCCATAAACAATCTTTTAAGTCAGCCTCTAATTGAAGCCAGGTTCCTCTTGCTGGAATTAAATCTGCATTGTAAGAATATTTACCAGATTTATTATCGAACTCAGAAGAAAAGTAAGCTCCTGGAGATCTAACTATTTGAGATACGATAGCTCTCTCTGCTCCATTGACGATGAAAGTTCCAGAATTAGTCATCATTGGGAAATCACCCATGAAGACTTCGCTATCGATAATTTCTCCAGTTTCCATCTTAATTAATCTTAAGGTCACTTTTAATGGAGATGAGTAAGTTAAACCTCTAGTCTTGCATTCTAAAGCATCTAAAGAAGGTTTTTCTAATCTAGATGAAACATACTCGATTTTTAAAGTGTTATTAGGAGAGGAAATTGGATAGACATCTCTAAAAACTTCATCAATACCATGGTCGACTAGCCAACGGAAAGAATTAGTCTGAATCTCTACTAAATTTGGTAATGGTAAAGAGCCAGAAATCTTAGAGTAATCTCTTCTCTCGTTATGAAGGTACTTCATATTGTCTTTGTTTGCTGTATTGCTCATTATAAGTCCTCCTAAGCAATCTTTGAATATTTTGTAGCCCTGTAGATGTAGTAGCCCTTTTCTCGTTTTAGTAAGGTACAATTAGAGAAAATCTCTTCTACTTTCTTTTGAGCGGAAGCAGCTCCTTGATCTTTTCTTATCACAAAATACAAGGAACCATTCTCTTTTAAATGCGAATAAGATTGTTCAAATATTGCATAAACCACCTTCTTACCCGCGCGAATTGGAGGATTTGTCACTATGTAATCAAATTCTCCTTCTACTTTTGAAAAAATATCACTTTGATAAATTTTAACGTTATCGAGATTTAATCTTTCCTGATTCATTATAGCTAATTTTAAGGCTCTCTCGTTGACATCAACCATCTCAATGAAGGTTTCTTCAATCAAGGAAGCTAACACCAGCCCAATTGTACCATATCCGCAGCCGATATCTAACCCTCTACCTTGCAACTTTTCCTTTAGAATAATTTCAAGAAAATGAAGAGAACCATAATCGACCCTAGATTTAGAAAAGACTCCGTTATCAGTCAACAAATTATAAAGGCGACCATTAACTTTAAATTCGATTTCTTTAATGTTAGACCTAACATTATGATCGTTTACAAAATATTGGCTCATAAAACTCTCTTTAAGCGTCAAAAACCTACCTCTTGGTTTTTTCAAGAGGCAGGTTATAGAAAACGCTAATTTTTTTGAAAAAATTACTTAATTTCAACTTCAGCACCGGCTTCAACTAAGGTTGCTTTGTGTCCTTCAGCTTCAGCTGGAGAAATCTTTTCTTTTAAGGTTGCAGGAACGTTGTCAACTAATTTCTTTGCATCCATTAAGCCTAAGCCAGTGATAGCTTGAACAGCTTTGATGACTTTTAATTTGTTAGCGCCAACAGCCTTTAAGATTAAGTCAACTTCAGTTGGTCCTTGAGCAGCAGCTTCTTCTTCAGCTGGAGCAGCAGCTACAGCAACAGGAGCAGCAGCGGTGACACCGAATTCAGTTTCGATAGCTTTTACTAAATCATTTAATTCAAGAATTGACATTTCTTTAATAGAAGCTAAGATTTCTTCAATTGTTAATTTTGCCATTTTTAATTCCTCCTAAATTTAAATAATGATAAATGGTTTTTATTGTTGTTTGTCAGCTACTGCCTTAACTGCGCAAGCGAAGTTTCTAACAGGAGCTTGTAATACTGAGAGAAGCATTGATAATAAACCTTCTCTTCCTGGTAGTTTAGCAATAGTTTTAACTTCATCAGCTGAAACTACTCTACCATCGACTAATCCACCTTTGATAACGAATTGTGGATGAGTCTTAGCAAACTTTGCAGCTTCCTTTGGTCCGACAATTGGATCTTCAGCATAGATAAAGGTATTTGGTCCTTCTAAGACTTTAGATAAATCTTCATAACCTAATTCCTTGCTAGCTCTATGAACCATCGTGTTCTTGAAGACGCTGCATTTTGCGTTTGATTTGGCTAAAGCTCTTTTGAACTGAATAGTTTCGCTGACATTTAAGCCACGATATTCAGCAACAACGAATGATTTGTTGTTTTTGATGATCTCTTGAATCTCAGAGACGTGAGCCTTTTTTGCCTCTAAAACGTTTTGATTCATTTGGCACCTCCTCTAAAGTGTTGTTTATAGTAACAATATACTTAGAGTAATTTCGTCATTATTTAAATAAATAATACGTCTACCTCGGCAACATGATTAAGGCATCGCCCGTTGCTGTCTATGGTATATTGGAACTATCTTATAAAATAATTACTTGCCATCAAAAGTGAATTTGATGGATGGACCCATGACGGTGTGTAAAGCGCAGTTTTTAATATAGACGCCTTTAACCGACGCAGGTTTAACTTTGATGATTGTCTCGCATACTGTCTTTAAGTTGTCGACAATTTTTTCAGTATCGAAACTAACTCTAGCGATTGAGAAACAGATATTTCCTTCTTTATCAACTCTATAGGAAATTTTACCTTGCTTAATTTCTTTAATAGCTTGTCCGATATTTGGTGTAACGGTTCCAGTCTTAGGGTTAGGCATTAATCCCTTAGGTCCTAAGATTCTACCTAATTTACCGAGTTCGCCCATCATATCTGGGGTAGCGACGATAACATCATAATCGAACCAGTTTTCATTTTTAATTTTGTCGAGAATTTCTTTTCCTCCAACAAAATCCGCACCAGCGGCAGTAGCCTCTTCTTCTTTATGAGTAACAGCTAAGATTTTCTTAGTTTTTCCATTACCATGAGGAAGAGTTAAAGTACCTCTTAATTGTTGATCAGCTTGTCTAGGATCAACATTGAGGTGGAATGAAACATCAATAGTTGAATCAAATTTAACAGTTGAAGTTTCTTTTACTAAAGCACACGCCTCTTCAACAGAATAAATCTTATCTTTTTCAATCTTTGCTAAGGCGGCTTGGTATTTTTTACCTCTTTTCATATAGTCCTCCTTGTGGTATTAACGGGATTTCCCTTCCACTTATTATTCGTCGATAGAAATACCCATGTTACGGGCTGTACCGGCTACAACCTTCATTGCAGCTTCGACATCGGTGCAATTTAAATCTGGTAATTTGTACTCAGCAATTTTTCTTAATTGTTCTTTGCTGATGTGTCCTACTTTATTAGTCTTAGCGTTTGCTGAACCTTTTTTGATTCCAGCTTCTTTAAGAAGTAATCCAGCAACAGGAGCAGTCTTAATAACGAAGTCAAAAGACTTATCCTCATAAGCTGTAATGATTACAGGGACGACTTCACCGTTTCTGTCGGAAGTCTTAGCATTGAAATCAGTACAGAACTTAGGCATTAAAATACCTGCTGATGCTAGTTTTGGACCTGGTTTAGCTTGCCCGCCGATTAATTCAAGTTTGACAACTTTAGCGATTTTCTTACTCACGCGCAATCCTCCTTATATAGTTTTGTCCGTGTCGTGGTTAACGGATAATCACTCCTTCCACTGACAATGCACGCGCAAAAAAGGCGCAATGCTAAAGTATAATATCATCGAGGTAAAAATTAGACAAGATAAATTATGCAAAAGCAAAATTTTCTTGCTGATAAATGATAAAGTAAATTCAGTTTATATAACTTAAAAGCTAAATTACTTTGTTATCTATCTTTTTTATATTTCCCCTTTAAAAAAGCCTAGCGAGGCTAGGCTAATAATTAATCTTTAATTATATCAATATCTGTAAAGTTAACTGGAACAGATGTCTCTCTACCAAAGAACATGATTTGAACAGTAACTTCCTCAGTCTCTTCGTTAATCGATGTGATGATTCCTTCTTGTCCCTCGAAAGATCCATTAATAATATTAACCTTATCGCCAATATTATAAGCTGAGAACATATCTTCATCTTTAATACCGATTCTCTTCAATACCGTTTCAATTTGATCTCTTTGAACTGGGAATGGTTTTGCTCCTCCACCAGAAGATCCAATAAATCCGGTTACCCCAGGAGTGTTTCTAACAACGTACCATGCTTCATCAGTCATGATCATCTCAACAAAAACATAACCAGGATAAAGATTTTTCATCTTAGTTTTTGGTTTACCATCTTTGTCGCATACTTGCTTTCCTTCCTTCATAACTGGAACTTCTTGCTCAGCGACAATAATTCTAAAGATGATATCTTGAAGGTTATGAGACTCAATTCTTTTCTCTAACGCTTCTTTAACTTTATTTTCATGAGATGAATAAGTATTAACAACGTACCAATTTTTTGATACCGGTTTAATCTCAGTTTGATTTTCCATTTTGTATCCCTCCAATTAATTAAAATTGCCCCAATAATAATGTAAGCAAGGCTCTAAAGGCAGAAGAAGTCGACGCGCTGCTAGAAGATGAGCCAGAAGAACTTGTAACTAAGTTTTCTTCTAATACGCCTAATAATTGAGCGATTATAAAGTCGTCAATAGAACAGCATACAGCAGCAAATATAATGACTGAAACTGCAATTGCAAAATAGCCCATGAGCTCTTTGCCAGTAGGCCAGCGAACCATCTTACCTTGTTTCACTACGCCTTTGAAGTATCGTTTGATTTTGTACATACTAATCTCCTTACCTCGATTCCTTATGGACGGTATATTTCTTACAAACTGGACAGTATTTATTTATCTCCAATCTCTTGTTCCCGTCTTCTTTTTTCTTTGTAGTAACATAATTACGGGACAAGCATTCGGAGCATATTAAAATAATTTTTACTCTCATGTTTAACCCTCCTACGTACTAGCTATTGTCAACATTAACACAACCCCATTAAATCGTCAAATCATTTTTTGATAATCATGATTTCTTTTCTAAATCTCCGAGATAAATGTTTATTCCATGATTTATTAACGTTCTAGGATCGTGACTTGCCATTATAACTAAAGAACTCTTACTTAATTCTTTAATCAAATCCATGTAATTTATTAATATTGCAATTATCAAAGATTAATGTTCCTTTAGAAGGCAAGGTTAAAGATATATCTTTTAATATCCATCTATTTTTAATTTTTTTACTAATATTAATGAGATTTATCACAATTACTCTTCTACAAATTCAATATCTTTAGTTTTTTGATCTTTAGGAGACATCTTTTTAAATTTATCAGTAAATTTATATCCGAGAAGTAAGCATAACATTTCAAGCTCATCAATAGTTAGCTTATCATCAACAAACATCGAATGCCAAGCTATTAAAAGCTGTTCATCAGTCAATCCTTGATCTTTTAATTTCTTAATAGCTTCTTTTGCCTCTTTTATATTCATAATAATCCCCATTTGTTTATTTAATTATATATCTTCCTTAGAAAATTAATCGATTTCTTTAGCAAATAGTTTATTTGCCCATAAGATAAATTAAACATCTTTTCTAATTCAATTATCGAATAACCTTCCGTCCATAACTTTAAAAGCAAATGCGCGTCATCTCCAAAATTAGATCTTACCAAGGATAATTGATTAGAATAATCTTCATGAAGCGAATACTCTAACTCCTGAGAGACATAATCAGGATAATTATCCAAAAAATTTTCTTCAAACGGGGTTTCTGAATAATTTAACGACGCTTTACTTTTATAACTATGGTACATTTTAATCAAATAGTGTTCTTGAATCGTGTACCAATAGGAAAAGAAACTACCCGTATCCATCTCATATTTAAGAGCAACTTTAAAAGTTTCATTTAGCAATAGATTATGGATATCATCTCTTTCTATTCCCTTGATTTTATATGCGTATATTGCCTTATTCTCTAATTTTTTAATACTTTTCCCTAACATTAAAAAAAGAAGCTCGAGAGCTTCTTGATTACCTTTTCTAATCTGTAAAATTATTTCATCCAAATTAATCATTTTCTCTTAGATTCATAGATAGCTTGAAAATATAAGCTCGAGGCAACTGATGCATTTAACGAAGTGACGTGTCCTCCCATAGGAATCTTGGTTATGAAGTCACTTTTATCTAATAAAAGTTTAGAAATACCATACCCTTCTGATCCAACAATTAAGACGGTTTTCATTTTATAATCAACATCCTTAAAAGACATCTTCGCGTATCCATCGCTTGCTACCACCCAATAGCCCCGTTCTTTTAAAATATCTATAGCTCTAGATAGATTATTCACCATAGCGATTTTAGAATATTCATCCGCGCCGGTGGAACAGTGAGAAACCGTTTCAGTCACCTTAACTTGTCTTCTTGAAAGAATGATGTATCCATCGATTTCAAAAGCATCTCCTGATCTAAGAATAGCCCCAAAATTATGAGGATCTTCAATTTGATCAAGCATGACGATAGTCGGATAGGTCTTGCTCTCGCAGTAATCTAATAATTCATCTAAAGTAAGATATGGAAAATCTTCTTTTTCAATCACGATTCCTTGATGATTAACTCTTCCCACCTTTTTAATTAATTCATTTTCATTAACAAAATTTAATTTAACTCTTTTAGATTTAATAACGTTTAAAAGTCTCTCATCAGAAAAATTATTTAAAACATAGATAGATTTGATTCCATCTTTATTCTCTAAAGCGTTATACGCGGAATTTTTACCATAAGTAAATCTTGACATTTTCTCTAAATTTTCTATCCCTTCAAATTCAGCAATATACTATAAGCGACATAACAATTTGTAAAGTTATTTTTTAAAAACTTTGATGGAAACAGGCTCGAAAGCCTTTTTTAATTCATCAGCAAAATCTTCAACGAGAGGAGAAGATGACGAGGATAAAGTGATATAGAAAATATAAATTCCCCCTTCCTCATCTTTTTCAGTTCCGGAATGAATCTCTTTGATTTCCACGCCGGTGATATTAGCTAATTCAATAATATCTTTCATGATATGCTGTTCAGTTCTAACTTTTAAAAGAAGCTTTGGAGATTTTCTATTAACTCTTAATTCTAACTTAGTTAAAACTGTTAAAGCAATCATAGAAATTAATACAGCAATTAAGGCACCAGTGAAATACCCAGATCCGCAGGCTAAACCGATACATCCGCATAACCATAATGTCGCCGCGGTGGTGAGTCCTTTAACATCTGTTCCATTTTGAATGATGGTACCTGCGCCTAAAAAGCCGATTCCAGATACCACCTGCGCGGCTAACCTAGCCGGATCTCTAGTTGCTGAAATATTAAGCCCCGGCGCGCTAATAGAAACAATCATCACTAAACAAGCTCCAAGAGAAACTAAAATATGAGTTCTAAGTCCCGCTGAATGACCATGCTTCTCTCTTTCATACCCGATGATTCCTGATAGAACCGCGGCAAGAAAAAGCTCAATGGCTATTAAAATAATGTCGCCAACGTAGGGTATTCTTTCTAAAGCGTCAATGATGATTTGGTCTAATTCCATGCCTTAAAGTACCTTTTTAGAGATTAAAATCTTTCTTAATTCGTCTGATTTATTAAAATCTTTTCTTTCTTTGGCTTCATTATACTCAAAAAATATTTTTTTGTCATCATCAGTTAATAAAGGATAATCAAAAACAAAGCCTAAAATGCTAAACATGGTCTTTAAGGTATAAAAATCTCTCTTAATAATCTCTAAATCAAGATTTTTATTACGGAGATTAATATTAGAATCTTTAATTACTCTATAAACCTCGCTTAAAGCATTCGCGGTGTTTAAATCATCGCTTAAGGCAGCTAAGAATCCATCGATATCTAATTTATCATCTAAAACAACTTCATCTAATGAAACATCATTTAATTGAAGCTTGACAGCAAGATTTCTAAAGCAAGTAGAAAATTTATTTAATTCCTTTTGGGCTTGAATAGCTAAATCATTAGAAAAATTAACTGGTAGACGATAATGAGTATTAACAAGCAAAAATCTCGCAGTGTTGCCTCCAAATTCATCAATATAATCTTTAGCTAAAATCACATTTCCTAAAGATTTACTCATCTTGACATTATCGACGTTAATGAAGCCATTATGCATCCAATAAGTCGCGATTTTATGTCCTTTTAAGGCTTCTTCTTGAGCAATTTCGTTTTCATGATGAGGGAATTTTAAATCCATTCCTCCTCCATGAATATCTATTCTACCATCTCCGGTTAATGAATTAATCATCACCACGCATTCAGAATGCCATCCAGGTCTACCCTTTCCCCATGGAGAATTAAACTTAATTCCTTCATCTGTCTTTTTCCATAAAGCAAAGTCTAATGGGGATTCTTTTTTATCTGATTCTTCAATTCTCGCGCCGATATCTAAATCATCGATTCTAATTTTAGATAAGCAACCATAATCTTTAATCTTAGAAACTCTAAAATAAACGTCTCCATCGATCACATATGCATAATCTTTCTCAACTAAATCTTTTATAAAATCAATTATTTTATCCATGGTTAAAGTCACTCTTGGTTGATAAGTAGGTTTTAAGGCATGGACTTTTTCTCTAACATCTTCAAAAGAAGCTATATATTTCTCTGCGATATCTTTCTCCGTTAGATTTTCTTTTTTAGCTTGTGAAATAATCTTATCATCTATATCAGTAAAATTAGAGATAAAGGTTACATCATATCCGATATGAAGCAAGAATCTTCTTAAAACATCAAAAACGACAACCGGTCTTAAATTACCGACGTGAACATAATTATAGACAGTTGGTCCACATACATATATTGTTACTTTATTTTCATGTAAAGGTTTAAAAACCTCTATTTTATTACTTAAAGAATTATAAATTTTAACCTCGCGCATAAGAAAACTAGTACCATAAATTTACTCAATCCTATAGGTACTATTACCTCCAATCTAATAAATAGGATTGAATGATATTGCTTC
>CALVJO010000028.1 GCA_944332225.1 uncultured Bacilli bacterium
GGTGACGATGACGTGGTGGGCACACCTGTTCCCATTCCGAACACAGAAGTTAAGCACCATGGTGGCTATGGTATCGTCAGAGAGAGCGGCAAGTTGCCGGGCTCTTTTTTTTTAGATCTATGGATGGCATTATGAAATTTATTTTATCTACAAATGAAGATTTATCTCCTTTAATTGAGATAATTAAAGAGAGAATCAACTGGATGGATGATTCTAAGATCAATCAATGGAATAAGACAGATTATTTAAGTGTCTTTCCTTTACAATATTTTATTGAGCAGCAAAAACTAGAGCGTTTATATCTTGTTAAAGATACAAACGATTTGATCATTGGAGGAGCGATCATCTTAACTAAAGATGAGAGATGGAACGATAATAAAGAAGGTATTTACATTCATAATTTAGTTTCTAAACTATCTTGCAAAGGGGTTGGTAAATTTATAATCGACCAATGTGTTTTAATGGCTAAACAATATCACTTTGATGTTCTTAGATTAGATTCAGATATTCATAATCAAAAGCTTTTAAACTATTATCATGATTTAGGATTTGAGATTAAAGGAACGATAGAAATTGGGACTTACATCGGCTATTTGCAAGAATTAAATATAAAAAGCGAATAAAACTATTTCTTTTTTTCATAGGCAAATATGCTTTTTCTACTCATTTTCTTCACTTTATGATAGAATAAACAAGAACCTAAGGAGAGAGAAATGAATATAGATAACAAAACTCAATATGGCTCGATTAATATCACAAACGAAGCAATTGCATCTCTCGCGGGAAATGCATGTTTACAGTGCTATGGCGTTGTTGGAGTAACCAATAAAAAAAATTTTAATGTCGACGCGGTAACTGACGATGAAAAAAGTTTAATTAAGGACGTAGTCGTCAGAAAAAATAGACAAGATACTTATGAAATTGATCTCTATATTATTGTCGCTTATGGGGTGAGAATAACTGAGGTTGTTTCTGAAGTTCAAAAGAAAGTTAAATACGATTTGGAAATGAAATTCCATGTTAAATTTAAGGCAATTAATGTCTTTGTCCAAGGTATCAAGAATATCTAGGATTGGAGGATTTATATAGATGAAAACCATAAATGGATTGACTTTAAAAGAGATGATTATCTCTGGTGCGAATAATTTGTTTAATTGTTATCCTGAAGTAGATGCATTAAACGTATTCCCGGTTCCTGATGGTGACACCGGAACTAATATGAATTTAACCATGTCATCTGGAGCTAAGGAAGTTGCTAACCGTAATGATTCAAGCGTCTACCAGATTGCTAAAGCTTTCTCAAAAGGACTTTTGATGGGAGCTAGAGGGAACTCAGGTGTTATTTTATCTCAAATTTTTAGAGGATTTGCTAGCGGAATCGAAGGTAAGGATACAATCGATAGCGTCGCTTTAGCCGAAGCTTTCGTTTCAGGTAAAAACGTTGCTTATAAAGCAGTTATGAGACCTGTTGAAGGAACTATATTAACAGTTATTAGAGAAGCTGCTGATGAATTAAATGATAAAGTAGAAGAGAATATGTCTATTGAAACTTGCTTTGAGATTCTTTTAAAGCAAGCTAGAGAGACTTTAGCCCATACTCCTGATTTACTTCCAGTTTTAAAAGAAGTTGGAGTTGTTGATTCAGGTGGAACTGGATTAATTAAGATTTTAGAAGGTTTCTATAAAGCGATTAAAGGTGAAGTAGTTGAAAAATCAATGGCTACGGTCACTGAAAACACTCAACAAACCGCGGCGAGCGAAATTGAGGGCGAAGAATTTGGCTACTGCACGGAATTCTTACTTAGAATCCCTGAAGATCCTTCAGAGCAAGGTAAGAAGGTCTTTGTTGAAAAAAGATTCTCTTCAGTTTTAGAAGCTCACGGTAATTCAATTGTTATAGTTAGAGATGAAGATATCGTTAAAGTTCACGTTCATACTTTAATTCCTGGATATTTATTAAACTACGCTCAACAATTCGGTGAATTCGTTAAAATCAAAATTGAAAATATGTCCGAGCAACATACTAATTTAGTAGAACAAGGTAAGAATCCAGATCAAAAACGTGAAGAAAAAGTTGAGATGAAAGAATATGGAATCATCGCGGTTTGCTCTGGTGAAGGCTTAACAAAACTCTTTAAAGAATATCGCGCGGATTATGTGGTCTCTGGAGGACAAAGCATGAATCCTTCAACAGAAGATTTTGTTGAAGCGATCAAAAAGATCCATGCGAAGAAAGTTTTCATCTTACCAAACAATTCTAATATCATTATGGCGGCTTCTCAAGCCAGCGAAGTTGCTCCTGAAGGCGTTGAGGTTAAGGTTATTCCTTCTAAGACCATCCCTCAAGGATTATTAGCTTGCATGATGTTTAATCCTGAAGAAACATTCGAACAAAATGAAATTGATATGAATGATGCTTTAGGCAATGTTAAATCTGGACAAGTAACCCATGCCATTAAGGACACCACAGTCAATGGAATTGAAATTAAAGAAGGTCAATTCATCGGTATATTAAATAAAGATATTGTTTGTTCCGATGATTTATTGACTTCATCCGTCCATCATTTAATTGATCAGATGGTTGATGATTTTACCTCAATTATCACTTTAATTGTTGGAGAAGGGGTAAAGATGGAAGAAGCTGAAGCTTTAGCTAATGAGCTTTCTTCATCCTTTGATGAAGTGGAAATAGATGTTAAACAAGGTGATCAACCTGTTTATCCATATATTATCGGTGTCGAATAATATTTATTAAACTAATAAAATAGTGACTTATGATTAGTCACTATTTTTTTGTTCTAAGGAAGGTTTAATAAATAATAATATAAAGGCTAAGGAACTAAATATTAGATTTATGAAGATTGTATAATTATGAAGATATGAGTTTAAAAATCCTCCAATTAAGGCACCTATAATAAAATATAAAATTAGACTAAAGTAGAATAATCCTTTTTTGATGATGGTTGAATTTTTTGAAGCAATTCCATCGACTAGATATTCAACTCCTTGCCTTAGATTACCTATGCACATCGTCGTGGCTAAGGAGTTATCATGAGCTTTTTTAAATGATGATAGCTGCATCCCGCAGATTAAAGAAAGAAGAGAATTAGCTAAAATGTTTAAAGAATTTGGAATGAATCCGACTATTAAGATGATTATTAGTTCAATTGCTAAGACGATTTGCCTCCAGTGAATCATATGATTTTCTTTTAAATAGTAATGAATCACTTCAGCGATAGTAACTCCAAAAACGAAGCAGATAATTGGGGATAAATAATTATAAAACATGTCAAAATCAAGATTTAAAAGATAGTAGGTTGATAAAACTATATTTCCCGTTTGAGCGTTTGCAAAAACGTGATTCCTAGCAAAGTAAGAATAAGCATCCATTAATCCACCTGATATAGTCAGAAGAGCGATTATGATTGTTGATTCAGACATCTTTTTCATATATTTATATTTTAGCTTTTTTATAAGAAACCTTAAACGGTTAATTAAGTTATTAATTGAATGAAAAAATGTATTAAATCTTTAAAAACAATCAATAATTTAAGGTATTTTATAATGTAATGACTATAATTTACCTATGAAAATACTTACTAATTCAAAAAACATAATTGATGGCTTAGCTAAATTAAATATAACTGATTCGGAGACTTTGCTTTCCTATCTTCCTTATCGATATGAAGATCAATCTTATTCAGATGAATTAGATATTTTAGATAAAGAAAAAATTACTATCTTAATTAAAATTGTCTCTAATCCAAAGCTTATAAATACTGGTAGAGTTCCTTTAATAACTTTTTTTGCTATCTCATCTCATCATGAATTTTATAAAATTAATATCTTTAATCAGCCGTACTTAATGAAGTCATTATTGTTAAATGAAGAATATTCTATAACTGGAACTTATTCTTTAAAAAATAAAACTTTGACGGTTTCTTCTTTAAAGAAAGGAATCATCGAATCAAAAGATGCTTTAAAACCTGTTTATCATCTTCCAAGTGAAATCAATCAAAAAGTATATCGAAATTTAGTGAAACGAACTTTAGAATCCGCGGATAACTTTATTGTCGACTCTATGATTCCTCATTTTAAAGAAAAATATCGCCTTTTAGATTATCTTAAAGCCTTAAATATGGTTCATTTTCCTTCATCTTTTGATGATATTAAAATAGGTTTACGAACCTTAAAATACCATGAATGCCTTGAATATTCTTTGAAGAATCAAATAATCAGGGGAGAAAGTAAAAGATTACCAAGTATACCTAAACAAAAAATTGAATTAAAAAAGGTTAATGATTTTATTTTATCCTTAGACTTTAAATTAACTAAAGATCAGCTTGTCGCAGTTAGAGAAATCATCTTAGATATGAATAGAGACTCTTTAATGTATCGCCTTTTACAAGGTGATGTTGGCTCAGGCAAGACTATAGTCGCTTTAACTTGTTTATATAGTAATTTTTTAAGAGGTTATCAAGGAGCATTTATGGTGCCTACTGATACTTTAGCTAGACAACAATACGAAGAAGCTCAAAAAGTCTTTGCTAAATTTAATATTAAGGTTGCTTTATTAGTTGGTTCGCTTTCAACAAAAGAAAGGAACGATTTAAAGCAAAAAATTGAAAATGGGGAAATTAACGTCATCGTTGGAACTCATGCCTTATTTTCTAAAGATATTTCGTATATGTGTCTAGGTTTAGCTATCATTGATGAACAACATCGCTTTGGGGTAAATCAAAGAAATCTTTTAGTCTCTAAGGGAGAAAACTGCGATTTATTATTGATGTCTGCAACTCCGATTCCTAGAACCTTAGCTTTAACAATCTATGGTGATATGGATATATCTACTTTAAATGTCTTTCCAAATCAAAAAAGAGATGTAGAAACTAAAATTGTTAAAGAAGATTCTCTAGAGATAAAGTACTTAATTGATGAGATGATTGAAGAGTCAAGACAGGTGTTTATAGTATCAAGCAAGATTGAAGGGGAAGATGAGACTAAATCTGTCGAAAAATTATATGAAAAATATTCTTTATTATACCCAAATCAAGTCTTACTTCTTCATGGAAAGATGGATAATGATAAAAAAGAAGCTGTCTTAAAACAATTTTTAAATAAAGAAAAATTGATTCTTGTAGCTACCTCAGTCATTGAATTAGGGATAAATGTGGTTTCAGCTGGATTGATGATCATCTATAATCCATCTAATTTTGGCTTAGCTTCCTTGCATCAGCTTAGAGGTAGAATATCTAGAGATGGAAACAAGGGATATTGTTTATTAGTTACTGATGAAGATGATGAAAGATTGTTAGTCTTAGTTGAATCGAACGATGGATTTAAAATAGCTGAGCAAGATATGAAAAATAGAGGTCCAGGAGATATGATAGGAGTTCGTCAAGCTGGATTTCCTCTATTTAATTCTTTAAATATTGTCGATGATTTTAGAATGTTTGAATGCGCGCGCGATGACGCGAAAGAAATAATGAATAATTTATCCGATAAAGATAATCAAAGATATTATCAAATGATTCTTAATAAAATTAATCACCAAGATTAATTTGTTTAATTAGGTGGTTTTCATGTAAGTAAATTTCCTAATTTGCTTTTCTTATGCAGTTTTTAGAGAATCAGGTTATAGAAAAAATCATAGGGTTTGATTGCTATCTTTTCTAACTCTAAAAGTTAATTTTTGATAGTTTTTTCTCCATGCTTCGTCGTTGGTTTTTTCTTGCTTTAGCTCAGCTAATCAATTACAATGATAATGAGCTTAAGCAAAGTAATTAATAGGGTTATAAGTTTAATTAGAGCTTCAAGCTCTTTTTTTAGAAACCTTTTCAATTTTTATAATCAACAATATAAATATTTAGCTAGAATTAATCTAAAGTTTAAAATTTATCAAGTGATAAAAACTAGATTATTTTATGAATTTCTTTTAGCTGCGTTTGAAAGGCGTTAAAAGATGAGACGCGTAAGACTATATTAAAATTTGATAACATTAGTCAAATATAAAATTAAAATAATTAAGGATTAATTTTTTCCATTTTGAAAAAAGGTCAAATGACCATTAAAACTTTAGTTTTTAATATAAAAACTATAAAATATTATTGTTGGTTTTCGGAATATAACGTTCCGTTTGATAGCATGGCATAAATTGTTCTGAGCAATTTATTACATCCATCTATCTTGGCGGCCTTGGGATGAAGGCCGTCATTTTTCTTTTTAGCAACATATAAAACTTTAAATCCTGGTGCTGATATTCCAGCAAGTTTAATCAATAATTATAATTAAGGTAAAAATCAACAATATATTACTCTGACTGATAGCAAACAAATAATTAAAGAATCAAAAAACATTTTGAAGAAACTAAGAAATATGTTTTATCTTTTAACGCTGGTACAAGATTAAAGATAACTAAATATGAAGGTGATAAAGGAAATAAAATTTAGTTAAAGCTAAACAAACTTCATCTTGCTAGCGTTATATTCTAAAGATTCGTTAGAAGTTTCAAAAATGGTTGTTAGCAATGAATATCAGCAACTGAGGAAGAATTATAATGCCAGCGTGTTAAATCGTCTATATAACTCTTATCTTGATTTTGTAAGCAAGAGAAAACAGTCTTAAAAATAAGTTAAATAATTTGTTTAAATTGTGTTTATTTTATATACTTAAAATAACTTGTTGGAGGAAATAAAACATGATTAAAATTGCAGTTGATTGTATGGGAAGCGATAATGGACCTCAAGCTATTATTGAGGCCTGCAAAATATTTTTAAAAAGACATGATGATGTTACTTTAATTCTTTCAGGTGAAGAGCAAGTATTATCAAATGTTAAAGATATTGCTAATATCGATGTTTGTTATTCAACTCAAGTGGTTCCTATGGAAGCTGGGGCCATGCAAGTGATGAGAATGAAAGATTCATCGATGATGAAAATTTTTGATTTAGCCTCTAAAGAGAAAATTGATGCTTTCGTCTCTGCTGGATCAACAGGTGGTTTCCTTTCATTAGCAACTTTAAAATTAAAATTGATTGATGGAGTTGAACGCGCGGCTCTTTGCTCTCCGTTTCCAACATTAAAGGGTAAACCTGTTGTCGTTTTAGATATCGGAGCTTCAAATGAAAATACGCCTTCTCAGCTATATCAATTTGCAAAGATGGGTAGAATCTATTCTCAATCTGTCTTTAATGTTAATGAACCTAAAACATATCTTTTATCTAACGGAACTGAAGAAGGGAAAGGCTCTCCAGTTTCAAAGGAAGCTTATAAATTATTAAAGCAAAATAACTTTCCTTCATTCATGGGTAACGTTGAAGGAAGAGAGGCTTTAAACGGTGAAGCTGATGTTTTAGTTTCTGAAGGATATCCAGGAAACATCTTTTTAAAGACTAGTGAAGGAGTGGCTAAGATGATGTCTAGCCTCACAAAAAAGGCTTTTAAAAAGAATGTGTTTACCATGATTGGATACTTATTTTCCAAAGGTGGTTTTAAAGACATGAAAAAGACTATGGATTATAAGTCTTATGGCGGAGCGATGCTTTTAGGAGTTAATGGCGCAGTTGTTAAGGCTCATGGTAACTCTGATAGTTATTCATTCTCTCAAGCTTTAGAAGTCGCGTATAAAATGTCTCAAACTAAGATTGTTGAGCAAATTAAAAAAGGATTTAAGGATGAATTATAGAGATATTGTTGAATATTTTAATATTGAAGTTCATGATCCATCTCTTTTTATCGATGCTTTCACTCATTCATCTTATTCTAATGAAAAAAGATGTAATGATTATGAAAAAATCGAATTTATCGGCGATGGTGTCTTAGATTTAATCGTGGCTGATTTAGTCTATCATCATTACCCTAAATTGAAACAAGGCGAGCTCACAAAGATGAGATCCTGCTTAGTTTGTTCTCAATCGTTAGCTAAGTATGCGACAAATTATAAATTCAATTTAGCGATTAGATTAGGTCAAGGAGAAAGACAATCAGGAGGACCTAATAGAAAGATTTTAGAAGATGTGTTTGAAGCTTTCATCGGCGCGGTTTATCTCGATCAAGGATTTGAGTTTTGTTACCAGCTAGTGAAAAAGATCTTCATAAATGATATAATTAATTTTGATTTCGACATGCTTACGGATTTTAAGTCGAGATTGCAAGAATATTTACAAGCCCAAAAACGAGGGAATATCATCTATAAAGTAATTGCAGAAGAGGGTTTACCTAACGATAGAATATTCACTGTAGAAGTACTTTTAAAAGAAGATAACGATGAGATCCGACTAGGTGTTGGGCAGGGTAAATCAAAAAAAGAAGCTGAAGAAAACGCGGCTAAGGAAGCCTTGAAAAAGAAAGCGAGTTGATTATATAAATGGGATTATTTTCTTTTCTTAAAGAAAAGATATTAAAGAAAGATAAAAAAGTTCAAGAAAAGTATGTTACTGGATTAGATAAATCTAGAAAGAATTTTTCTTCTAAACTTAAAACTCTATCTAAAAAATATCAAAAAATTAATGACCAATACTTCGAGGAATTAGAGGAAATTTTAATCGAAGCTGATGTTGGAGTCGCCTTGACTATGGAAATCATCGAAGCGACTAGAATCGATGCGACTAATAAAGGAATTACCTCACCTGAAGAGATTAATGAATTGATAGTCGATAAGATGTTTGTTTCTTATGCAAATTCTGGAGACAACATCGTCAATGAAATTCAATTTTCTAAAAACGGACCTACCGTTTTGATGGTGGTAGGAGTTAATGGAGTAGGTAAAACGACAACGATAGCTAAACTAGCCTATCGTTATCAAAAGATGGGTAAGAAAGTTTTACTTATTGCAGGTGATACCTTTAGAGCTGGGGCTACTGAGCAGCTTAGAATTTGGTCAGAACGATTAAATTGTTTATTTGTCTCAGGTAAAGAAAATCAAGATCCAGCTTCGGTAGCCTATGATGGAGTCTCTTTAGCTAAGAAAGAAAATGTTGATTTAGTGATTTTAGATACCGCGGGTAGATTACAAAATAAGACTAATTTAATGAATGAATTAGCTAAGATGAAACGCGTGGTAGCAAAAGAAATAGAAGGAGCTCCTCAGGAGATATTCTTAATTATTGATGCAAATACTGGGCAAAATGGAGTAATCCAGGCTAAGGCATTTAAAGAGTGCACCTCATTAACTGGAGTGGTTATCACAAAAATGGATGGAACGTCTAAAGGTGGTATCATCTTAGCAATTAGAGATGAGCTAGGAATCCCAGTTAGATTCATTGGACTTGGGGAAAAGATGGATGATTTAGAGGAATTTGATCTCGATCAATATCTTTATGGGTTATGCCTTGGAGGCGAAGAATAATGGGTGTATTACTTTCCTTTATTTTAATTATCGGATTACAATTGCTTTTACGATATATCTTAGCTTTATTTGGTTTAAGCGGCATCGTTGGAGAAATCATCTTTAATCTAGTTTTAGCTTTAGTGTTTACCTTAATTTTATTTAGGGGTCAAGAAAAGCTTAAAAATCCAAATTTTCATAAGATGTTTGCAATGTATTTCATCATTTTAATGCTTATATCCTTGCTGTTTATGTTTATATAATTATGGAAGACAATATTCAGGAATTTGTTTATTTTTCTAAGCTTTTAGAAATATATAAAGATTTACTACCTTTATCTCAGCAGAAGGTCTTAGATTATTATTATAATTTTAATCTTTCCTTGAAGGAGATAGCCGAGGAAGAAAATATCTCTCGTAACGGAGTCTATGACGCATTAAATAAAGGTAAAGAAAACCTATTAAAATATGAAAGTAAATTGCATATAGAAAAGAGCATGATTAAGATAGATAAGGTCTTGATGAAATTAAAAGAAAAATTAAATCAAGAAGATTATCTAGAAATTGAAAAAATATTAAAGGAGGAATAGATGGCATTTGAATCTTTAAGCGATCGTCTCAGCTCAATATTTAAAAAAATAAGAGGACAAGCATATTTAACTGAAGCCAACATGGAAGAGATGCTAAAAGAGATTAGAATGGCTCTTTTAGAGGCTGATGTTAATTTTAAAGTAGTTAAAGAATTTATTAATTCAGTAAAAGAAAAAGCTATTGGAGAAAAGGTTCTCACCAAAGTTTCTCCTGGGCAGATGATAACAAAGATTGTTCACGATGAGATCGTCGAACTTTTAGGCGCGGATCAATGTGGATTAATATTTTCACCTAATGGACCTACAACTATTATGCTAGTGGGTCTTCAAGGTACAGGTAAAACAACAACCGCGGGTAAATTAGCTAGACTTTTAAAGCGAAAAATGGCTAAGAAGGTCTTGTTGGTGGCTGGAGACGTTTATCGTCCCGCGGCAATTGACCAATTAGAGACTATAGCTAAGCAAGTTCAAGTTGATTTCTTTACTATGGGAGATAAAGTATCTCCAGTTCAAATTGCCTTAAAAGCTCAAGAAAAAGCTAAACAAGAGCATTATGATGTGGTGATAATTGATACAGCAGGACGTTTACAAATCGATGAAAAGCTCATGGATGAATTAGTCGATATTCAAAAGACAGTTAAACCTCAAGAAGTTTTATTGTTAGTCGATGCGATGGCTGGTCAAGAAGCGGTTAATGTGGCTAAAGCTTTCCATGAAAAACTTTCTTTAACGGGCATGATCATGTCTAAATTAGATGGTGATTCTCGTGGCGGCGCGGCTCTTTCTATTAAACATTTAACTGGAATTCCAATTAAGTACATAGGTGTTGGAGAGAAAATTGAAGATTTAGAAGTATTCTATCCTGATAGAATGGCTGATCGAATCTTAGGCATGGGAGATGTCGTTTCTTTAGTTGAAAAAGTAGCTGAGGAAGTTGATGAAAAAGAAGCTAAGAAGACAGTCAACAAAATGATGTCAGGAAACTATACCTTAAATGATATGTTAGCTAATTTAGAGCAAGTTAAAAAATTTGCAAATTCTAAGTTCTTATCTTTAATTCCTGGGGTTAAGCAACAATTAAATTCTATTGATTTTAATCAATTAGATAAAAGAATTAAATCGATTAAGGCAATCATTAATTCAATGACACCTTACGAAAGAGAGCATCCTGAAGTATTGAAGAATTCAAGAAAGCTAAGAATCGCTTCCGGCAGCGGCACCTCATCGATGGAAATCAATCAGCTATTAAAGCAATTTGAAGCAATGAAAAAGCAGATGAAAGATCTGCCTTCAATGATGAATAATCCTAAGATGAGAAATATGATGAACAACTATAAAAGATAATTAATCTTTAATAAATTTTTTGCCTTTATTGACGGCCTCTTGTTCCCACGAGGGGTCGTTTTCTTCTTCTAGAAGAGTTTTATCTTCTTTAGATAAAGTTAATTTATCAAACAGATCTTTACGATATTTTTTAGTCAATAGCAAAGATTGTTTACGTCTCCATTTTTCAATGGCCTTATGATTTCCTGAATATAGAATATCAGGAACTTTCTTTCCTTCAAAATCATAAGGTGAGGTATATTGAGGATATTCTAAAAGGTTAGAATCAAACGATTCTTGTAATAGAGATTCTTCGCTTATAGAATCTTTTAATAATCTAGTTATCGAATCAGCAATGGCCAAAGAAGGGATCTCTCCTCCAGTTAAGATAAAATCGCCGATAGATATCATTTCATCTACATAATCGGTGATTCTTTCATCGATTCCTTCATAATGGCCGCATATGATGATTAGATGCTCTTTTTTTGATAGTTCTAAAGCTTTACTTTGCGAGTAAGTTGTTCCTCTTGGGGAAGTTAAAATCACATGAGAATTTTCTTTTTTATAATGATTTAAGCAATCAACTATCGGCTGGCACATCATGATCAATCCGGCTCCTCCTCCAATTGGAGGATTATCGATTCTTCGATATTTATCTAAAGTAAAATCACGGATATTAACTATCTCAAAAGATACGATTCCTTTGCTTATCGCTCTTTTGATAATTGAGGTGTTAAGAAATGAATCATAAAATTCAGGAAAGATAGTTAAAATAGTAATTTTCATACTTATACAAGCCCTTCAATTACATGAATTATGATTTTTTTCTCATTTAAAAGAACCTTTTTAATAAAGAATTCTACGAAAGGAACTTTAAAACTTTTCTTATCGTTAATAATTGTAAGATTAACTTGTCCTGTGCTATCGCTTACTTCTTTTACAATTCCTAAAAACGTTCCTTCTTCTGAATATACATTTAGATTAACTAAATCGCTGAAATAATAAACATTATCTTCTAAAGGAGGGAGAGAGTCTTTACTTACTAAAATTGAATATGATTTATATTGAGATGATAAATCTAAATTATTAATCTCTTCAAATGTAACAAAATCTAAATTCTTTTCTTGATAAAAGCGACTTACAGTTACCTCGATAAGCTCATTCTTTTCTTTAGAATATAAAAATAGTTTATTTCCTTTTTGATAACGGATAGGAGCAAAATAAGAGCTAGAAACTACTTTAAAAGTTCCATCTAACCCCCTAGTTCCAACGATTGTTCCGACTAATAAATAATTTTCTAAATTCATAAATTCCTCATTAACAATATATATAAAAAGATGTGGATTTTCCACATCTATTCTTCAATGCTTACTAATCTAAGATGAATTCTTTGCTTGTTATCTTTACCAGCAATAGAAATTACTTCACGTAAGGCATCCGCGGTTTGACCGTGCTTACCAATTAATCTACCTGTATCATTTTTAGAACAAGAGATCACATAGGTGATTTCATTTTCTTTTTCACCTTTTTCTTCGGTGATGGTTAACTTGTCTAAATCAGTGACAATCGGATCGATAAATTGATGGATTAAACTGATGTAATCCATATTTTCACCTACTTTTTGCTAGAAGTGAATTTTGCGATGATTCCAGCTTTTGAAAGAAGGCTTCTAACTGTGTCGGATGGCTTTGCACCTTTTCCTAACCAGGTTAAGACTTTTTCTTCATCAAGTCTAACTTCAGAAGTGTTTGGATCAAAGAAACCAACTTGTTCGATGATCTTTCCGTCTCTTGAAGAACGTGAATCAGCGACGACGATTCTATATGTTGGGTCGAAGTGACGACCAGTTCTAGTTAATCTAATTTTTACCATAATTTTTCTCCTTGCTCGGTTAGAATATATAAATATTATTTGTCTGTCAAGTAAAATTACTTAACATTTAATTTTCGTGATCAGATAGCCATCAACCTTAACACCTCAAAAGTAGGGTTGAGCCTAAAAATGAGGTGTTAAGGTCAATAATTTATAATATTCATCTTTTTTATGACTCAACGCTTGATTAAAATTGATAATGCAAATTTTTATTAAATTTAAATATTAACTGCAAAAAGCACATAAATAAGAGGA
>CALVJO010000029.1 GCA_944332225.1 uncultured Bacilli bacterium
CATACTAATTTTTCAAAATTAGAGTAATTGTAAGATTTTGAACTGTATTTGTTGACTATTTAATAGTTAGCTCCTTAATAATAACAAAGAGATTGTATCATAATATGTAAATTATGTGTATAAAAATACACACTTTATTTCACGTGTTACATTTAAATTTTGGTAATTTATTTAAATTGTTTATTACGATTTTGATCAATTTAATATCGCTTTTAAAAGTTAAAGTTAACATTCAGTTAAAAAGAGATTCAAACTAAGTTAAAAATTCACGCGCATTATAATGCTATCAAAGTTCGAGATAAGCTTTGATCCTTCATAATATATCCCTTTCTCCCTCTGTATCATAAAATATAATAAGTAATAATTATCTCAAAACTTGCCGCGTGACGCGGCATTTATTTTGGAAGTAATTAGCTAATACATATCTTAAGAAAATAATGTATAATAAATATATGCAAGGGCTAGTTATTAAAAGAAAATTAATTTTAGAAATGATTGAGCAAGGCTCTTTTGTTCTCGCGCAGATTCATAATTTTGAATATCAAGGAGATATTTATTTAGTCTCTAACGAGGATAATTTAATATACGCGAAAGGAAAGTTAGTTAAAGTCGAACAAATTCCTTTCAGCCAATATATGGAGATTAAAAAAATAGAGGAAAAATATTTTTCCCTCTATAACAAAGATAAGCCATATTATGCCTATTATTTAGAAGATATTTATGAGATAACTCCTAAAAGAAAAGTAACTAGAGATAGTAATAAAGATTTTCTCTTTGTTGAGATTGACCCTTCTTTATTGAAAGACACTTTCTTAGAAATTAGGATGTTTTAATTTTTGTTTATTAAATCGTAAAGATAATTTTTCTTTAAATGATATTTATTAAGTAAAATCTTTAAGACTTCTTTATTTGAGAAGTCTTTTTTTAAATCTTCAATTTCTAAGAGTAAAGACTTTTCATCGATAGATTCATCTTTATTATTGTTTCCTTCAATAATTAAGACTAATTCCCCGCGGATCGTGTCAAAATCAAGGGAATCAATCTCATCTAAAGTAAGATAGATATATTCTTCATACATCTTAGTTAGTTCTCTAGCTATAGTGATATTTCTATTTCCAAGAACTTCTTTTAAGTCAAATAAAGTATCTTTGATTCTATGAGGTGATTCATAGAATATCATGGTGACTGGACATGATTTTAATTTAGTTAAAACTTGTTTTCTTTCTCCGCTTTTGGATGGTAAAAAACCGTGAAAATAAAATCTATCACAAGGTAAAGATGAACCGATTAAGCCATTTAATGACGCGGATGGTCCAGGAATCACACTTACTATAATATCGTTTTTAATTGCTTCTTTTACTAAGATAGAACCTGGATCAGATATCAAAGGATATCCTGCGTCAGAACAAAGAGCCGCGGATCCTTCTTTGATGATTCGCTTGATTAAGTAATCAACAATTTCTTTTTCATTATATGAATGATAGGAGACAAGTTCCTTATCAATCTTTAAATATGATAGGAGGTTCTTAGTAACTCGAGTATCCTCCGCGCAAACAAAAGATACATTATTTAAAACATCGATTGTCCTAGGACTAATATCATTTAAATTGCCAATTGGGGTAGCTACAAGATAAAGGACTCTTGAAGGAAAATCTCTAGATCGTTTCATGCTCGTTATCGCTAGTTATTAATTCGTTTTTAACCTGATCTAAAGGTAAGAAAATTACATTATCTTTAGATTCAAGTCTAATAATCTTAGTTAATATGTTAAATGAGACAATTTTATAGATATTGTCATTATGTTTAATTTTTGAGCCTACTTTAGGGAAGTTCTTTCTCTCTTCGGTATAGATATCATTTTCAAAATTAAGGCAGCACATGAGTTTTCCGCATTGACCAGATAATTTAGGAATGTTTAAAGTTAGCATTTGATTTTTAGCCATGTGAATGGTGATTCCATCAAATGTATTTAAAAATGTGCTGCAGCAAAGGGCTAGCCCGCATGAGCCGAGGCCACCGACCATCTTAGCTTTGTCTCTCGCCCCGATTTGACGGAGATCGATTCTGCAACGATATTTAGAGGCAAGGATTTTTAAAAGATCTCTAAAGTCAACTCGATTCTCGGCAAAATAAGAGATGATTAATTTACTTCTATCTAAAGTATATTCGCATGAAGCGATTCTCATGCCTAAATCATTTTCATCGGTGATCGCTTGAACTTCTTTAAAAATCAACGCGCAGTCTTCTTTATTTCTTTTAAATATCATTAAATCATCATCATCGGCTAGACGTTCAATAGATTCAAAAGATGAATCATCATCGATTTCCTTAGGTAGAGTGAGAATCTTACCAATCTCTAATCCTCGAGGTGATGTGACGACGACAAGAGAATAAAGAGAAAAAGCGATATCTGATTTATAAAATAAATTTTGGTTTTGATTAGGGAGACTAACTCCAAAGATATAACTCATATAGACCTCCTATAATAATAAATAGCTAGCTTATCGAGGATTAATCCTGCGTTGATGTTCATAGATAATAAGCTTTTAGATTTTAATATCTCCGCGTAAAAATCTTCTTTAAAGGTGATTTTATCTTTTAAAGAAGCGATTAGATCAAAAGATGAAACTAAGTTTATCTTTAAACCATGCTCTAATCTTATCATATCTAAGATAGCTAAAGCTAATATATCAAAAAAATATCTTAGAGAAACTTTATCTTTTAAAAGAGGGATAATTTCATTATCGATAATAAATAGTCCATATTTTGGATCATCGTTAATAGCCTCTAGATAAGAAAAAACGGAATCTTTACCATTATGATAAGCATCATCTAGGCTAGAAAGGAGCATTTCTTCAAATGAAGATGATAGATAGGATAGAATCTCAACATCATCTTTTGATAAACCCTTTTCATTACCTTTTTTAATTAAATCTTCTTTAGATGAAGGAAGTAAGGAAAGAAGTTCGCTACGGGAGACGATAGTCGGTAAGATTAAAGAAACATTATTAGTCGTGATGAATCCATAAACATTATCTTGAGGTTCTTCTAAGAATTTTAATAAAGCGTTTTGAACTAAAGATGATGAATTTTCTAGGTTATTAATTATAAATATAATCACGTTATCTTTTTCAACAGGTGTCTCGCTTGCTTTAGCGATCAATCCTTTAATATCATCTAATTTTATCTGATTTTTAGAGCCATCGATAAAAATAAAATCAAGATAATTACCTTCTTCGATTCTTTTACAAGTATTACATTCGTTGCAGGCTAACGGGTTTCTATCTTTGCAAACAAGCGACTTAGCTAAGAAAAAACTAAGGTCTTTTAAAGGTGTTCCAACATCGCCATGTAAAAGATATAAAGGCGATATTTTATTAACCTTTAAAGCTTGAGAAAATAATTGATAAATAACCTTTTGAGAAGACTCTACTTGCTCTTGAGAAATCATTTTAACCTCGATTTAATGATTGAATAAACATTCTCTACCACCTCATCAAAAGGTTTAGTCGCATCGACAATTTTTATTCTATCAGGGAATTGTTTTGCTAAAATAAGATACCCCTCTCTAACTTTTTGATGAAAATTTAATTTTTCTAAATCTAATCTATTCTTCTCGTGATTTGGATCTTTATTGATTCTAGATAATCCAATAGATGGATCTAAATCAAAGAGCAAAGTTAAATCAGGATACTGATTTTCTAAAGCAAATAGATTGATTTTTAAAACCTCATCGATTCCGATTCCTCGCGCGTATCCTTGATAGGCAAGAGATGAATCAAGGTAACGGTCAGAAAATACAAGTTTACCTTCTTTTAAGGATGGAATGATCTTTTCAATTAGATGCTGTCTTCTAGATGCCGCGTATAATAAAGCTTCAGTTTTAATATCCATCATCGTATTAGAGTTATCTAAAATGATATTTCTAATTTCTTCACCGATTTTCGTGCCTCCTGGCTCTCTAGTTTTAATTAATGAGTACCCTTCATCAATCAATCTAGAATAGACTTTTTCCATAACCGAGGATTTTCCAGAGCCCTCAGTTCCTTCTAATGTAATAAATAATCCCATATTCCTCCTACTCGTTTACGATCTTTCTTCCTTCAATGGCCTTTTGTAATGTCAAATCATCGACATAAGATAAATTGCCTCCCATCGGTAAACCATAGGCTAGGCGAGATATTTTAAGGTTTGGAAATTCTTCATGAAGGACTTTTTCTAAATAAAGTGATGTCGTTTCTCCATCTAAGTCAGGATTTAATCCTAAAATCACCTCTTTAAAATTATCTTCTTTGATTCTATCCATCAATTTATCGATGGCTAAATCTTTTATCGAGATTCCTTTAGAAGGAGAGATGACCCCATTCAATAGCTGATATGAAAAGTGAGATGATACCCTTTCAAAAGATAAGACGTCTTGAAAAGAAGATAAGACAATTAAAGTATCTTTATCTCTAGTCTTATCCTCGCAGAATAAGCATTTATCTCCCTCTTTATAACAAAGACATTTTTGGCAGGAAGTTATATTATCTCGGCAATCCTTTAAAGCATCGATGAAGGAAGTTATATCCGACTTAGAGAACTTAATAATCTGATAAGCCATTCTCTCCGCGGATTTATATCCTACCCCAGGAAGTTTTTTTAGTTGAAGAATTAAATTATCAATGGCTTGCAAAGACATTTTAGAATCCTAACATTCCTAATGATTGATTAATAGACGCGTAAGCTTGATCGATTTGTTTATTAACTTCATTCAATGCGATTATAATCATTTCTTCTAACATTTCCTTCTCATCTGGATCTAATGCATCTTTATCGATATTTAAAGACTTGATTTGTCTAGTCCCATACATTTCGACGGTGATCGCTCCTCCAGAGGAAGATAAGGTAAATACGTGTTGTTCAATTTCTTTTTGTTTTTTTTCAAGCTCTTTTTTCATCTTGTTAGCTTGTTGCATCATAGCTTGGATATTCATGTTATTACTCTCCTTTTTCTAATTCATTAAATAACGCCTCGGTCGGGGTTACTATATTTAAATCACAATCAATGTTAATCTCTTTTGGTTCAGGTAATTTTCTTATGGAATATAGAGATTTATAATGATTTACATAATCGATATAATCTGATTCTTTTAAGCAGATAAGAGACGGGGATTTACCTATTTTAGCTTTTAAAATATATTTAAATCCTTCTTGATTCTCTTTTAAATTTATCTTAGAAACTATCGAATCTAATTTGCTGACATAAACTATAAACTTAGGTGAGCAAATGGAAGGAATCGCCATCTTTAAGGTTGATATGTACAATCCTAAATTTTCAATAGGTAATAAATCTTGAAGATTGCTAGTTTTAACTTTTATTTCATCTTTGAAGGATTTAGAGGCTTGAACCATGATATTTATTATATCATCCTCATTAAATTCAATTATATTTCCTTTTGTGACTAAAGGTTTAATATTCATTGATTTAGGTGTCTCAGCAGGTTTTGTTTCTTCTACTACCTTTTTTTCTTCAACTTTTTGCTTTTCTTCCACCTTTATTTCTTCTTTTACTACTTTTTCTTCGCTTGGTAGCATCTTTAATAAAGCAATTTCTAATAAAGAACGAGGATTATCTAATAATCTTAGCTGAGAAGATAAAGTTAATAATATATCGATATCCTTTTGAACTTCCTTGACTGAAAAATTAAGCTTGTTTAAATCTTCTTGATCTAGAACTTTCAATAAAGAAGTATCAGACGAAACCTTAGATATCAAAATATCCTTAAATATAGTCAATAAATCTTCATTTAATTTTTTGATATTTACTCCTCTTGAAGCAAAATTATCTAATAAGGAATTTAAGGAAGCTATATCCTTATTTTGAAGAGAAAGCAATATTTTAATTTTCTCCGATTTAGAAGTTAAACTAAATAAATCCTGTATCGAGAGCAAGGTGATGTTATTTTGAGAATAGACAATTGCCTGATCTAGCATAGAAAGAGTGTCTCTAACTCCCCCATCGGCAAGAGAGACTAATTCTTCAATTGCCTGATCTTCATAGGTCACATTTTCTTTTTTTAAGATTTCCTTCACCCTAGAAATAATCTCTTTATCGCTTACTTTTTCAAAATCGTAACGTTGCAATCTAGACATGATAGTCGGCATAAGCTTATGAGGCTCCGTGGTTGCAAGAATAAATATAACGTTTGAAGGTGGTTCTTCTAAAGTCTTTAATAAAGCGTTAAAAGCTTCGTTAGTTAACATATGAACTTCATCGATAATATAGACTTTATAACGTCCCATGATCGGTGAATATTTGACATTTTCAATTAGATCTCTAATATCATCGATTCCTCGGTTGGATGCCGCGTCGATTTCTATTACATCAGGATGATTACCTTGGGAAATTGAAAGACAGTTTTCACATTTATTACATTGATGACCAAATCCTTCAGAACAATTTAAAGATTTGGCTAATAATCTAGCCATCGTAGTTTTCCCAGTTCCTCTAGGTCCAGCGAAAAGATAGGCATGGGAAATCTTGTTTTCATTTAAAGCGTTCATCAAGGTTTGAACGATTGTTTTTTGACCGATTACCTCATTAAAAGACTGAGGACGATAAGTTCGATATAAAGCTTTATAAGACATAGTTACCTCGTGAAAATTATATCATTAAATGATGAAGATAAGGGAAAATAGACTAATTTTTAGAATTTTTTGTTCTCTCAGACCCTAAAGATAAAAGAGTGTCTAAGCATTTTAAAGAATCTTGATCAGTTTCTATATTAGTTAATTGCCTTAAGACATTAAATAAAGCAGAATCGTCTATATATAGCTCAGGAGGTAAGTTTATTAGATAATTTAAGAAGCAATTCCTGACGTAAGAACTTTTATTTTGTAGATAGTAAATGGTGATTTTTGGACAGTAAAGAGGCACGGAAACCATGAAATCAATCAAGGAATTATAGCTTCTACAAATATATAATGGTTCAGGAATTCTTTCATTATTTGGAAGCATTTGATGACGGTTAAAATGTAAGTTCTTTTCATATTCTAAGATATAATTAACCATATCTTCTTTAGATATAGATTCTTGATAATAAGGATCTAAAAGGGTGACTAAACAGTAAAAATCGGCTACATGCATGCTTGAAAGTTTTTTGTAATGCTCTAGAATCGGATCTAAACAGTAAAAATCATATAAGAAAGAAATCGATTGTAACGGTTTAAAGAACGGTTTATCGCTTATTATTAATTTTACTAAAAGCGATTTTACATCTTCAGGAGAGAATTTTTTTAAGATCTCTTGCTCAAAGTAAGATGAGAAATCTTCATCATCGAGATCATAGAAAATCTCAGAGGCGTAGAAGACATTTTCGATATTGGTATCTAAATAAATTTTGATAAATGATAGTAAATTTTCGATTCCTTGCTGCTGATATTTATATTCAGTGAATAGAATT
Organism: uncultured Bacilli bacterium; assembly: GCA_944332225.1. GTDB lineage: Bacteria > Bacillota_I > Bacilli_A > RFN20 > CAG-449 > CALVJO01. Next base: position 7,446 of record CALVJO010000029.1, read on the forward strand.
GAAGGAACAGAAAAATATACTTTCAAAGCCTCAACAGCGTTCTTTGAATATTTATATTTTAAGGTGTATTGATAGAATGAATCATTCAATAAATAATCCTCAGGAATAAATAGCTGATAACGAGGATTTTCAAGATAGATATGAAGGTAATGGTCAATTATCCACGGACAATTTTTAAAGTAATATCCGATTTGATCTAAAGTTGTCTCATTAAATTCTTCGATGCTGAAAAGAACATTTAGTATCGTTGAAGGATTTTCATATTTATTAAATATATGAGTGATGCTGTTAGTAAGCTCAGGATCTTTTCTTATAAGTTTAATTATCTCCGCGGATGATGGCGCGGTGCTGAACTTATAAGTTAATATGTCGGATAAAAATAGATCAATTAATTCGTTTGTCCCGAGAACTTGAAGCATTCTATAGCCAAGAATCGATAAAGGATCGATATTTGAGCTAAAAATTAAAAATAATAATACATATTTTAAGTCAAAAATATCGTTATTTTCATCATAATGCTCTTTAATGATATCAACGACTCTATAAATTGGCTCGCACATACTAGGATAATAAAGACAGATAGAATGCATTCCTTCTAAATCATGGATTAGTTTTACTCTATCTCTCACGGAAAGATGCTTATCTTGAGGATTTAAAAATATTGATAAAATTTCTTCTTCATATTCTTCTATGGATTTTTGTAAGATAAGTTTCTTATCGAGGCTATTTATGGTGAAACTTATATCATCATAAACAAATTGAGATTGTCCATTTATCAAGAAATGATAATAATCATCGTAATTTGCTTTATTAACATCATATAAATAATAGATGGTGACAGGAATCAACCCATCTTCTTTTATAAAGTTAAAGAAGTCTTCATCATAGAGGAAAATTGATAGATAAGCAGACAGTTTAGAGCTAATAAAACGGCTTGGAAAGATAGAGATGCTTGTTTCATAAGATGGATCCATAGTCTCTCTAGCTAAACTATGCGTTACTTGAGATTTATTATATTCTTTGGTAACATAAAGATTTTTTAAAGTGACGAAGCAAAAGATTATTCTATCTATGGTTTGGCTACTGATTAAAATGTTGATTATTTCATCGCTTAAGTGCTCAATTTTATCTTTTCTAAATTTCTTGATTTGATGGAATGGTATATTTTTACCAAGACTATAGGGAGAATAGATGTTTAAATAGCGATTTAAAAATGAATCTAATGATCCGCTAGTCAAGGCGTCTAATCCTTCTTGTAAGACCTCGTTAGGGATTGTTTGTTCCTTATCATCTTGATAATTATCAATAATATTTTTTATTTCATCTTGTTTAATAGGAAGAAAGTATTCTTTAAATAAATTTAACATGGTTGCTCCTTTTATCTAATTTTACCTTAACGATATATTTTTTTCATTAACAAGGTTTAATTAATGCTTTTATCAAATATTTATAAAGCAATTGCTTTATTCTTTTTTCTATCTTTGTAGAATAAAGACATGGAATATTTTGAATATCTTAAGTTACTCAGAGAGCAAAGAAGATTATCTGTTGAAGAAGTATCTAATAAATTAAATCTAGATTCTAGAGAGTATCTACTTTTAGAAAACAATAAAAAAGATATTCCTTTTAAGATGATAAATGATTTTTGTAGAGTCTTTAACGTTGATTTTAAAAACTTTATCGATAAAAGATCTTCTTTAGATAATCTATTTGATACTGAGCACGTTTTCAATATGGAGTTCTATATTAAATATCTTGAAAAAAATAAAGATAAACTTTCATCTTCTAAGATTGATTACTTTAATGTTAATAGTTTACCCATTGAGAATTTTATTAATTTAGAAAATATATTATCTCAAGATTTATTTTATCTTTACTACGGGAAAAAAGATGAAAATAAAAAGAATAAAAAAGATTCATATTTTCTAGTCTTGCTAATTATATTCTTAACAGTCGCGTTGCTTTTATATATAGAATATCAATTAAACATCTTTGGATTATTTGAGGATTATTATCATTAATATGGTTAAATGTTTATTTCTTTTTGATTCTTTTAAAGGATCGATATCTTCTTTAGAATTAGCTAAATTATTTTCTAAAGAGTTCTCATATTCTAAAGGATTACCTCTTTCCGATGGAGGAGAAGGATTCTTAGATATGATTAAATCTTTAAAAGATGGTAAAAGTCTATCTTTTAATATTAAAAGTCAGTCCTATGAAGATATAACTGTTGAAGTTTATGTTACTTACAATAATGAAGCTTATTTAGAGACTTCTCAATTAATTGGCTTTAATAAAAATACCGATGTTCCTTTATTATCTAGGACCACATATTTTTTAGGCAAATTATTACAAGAATTAGATAAATTATCTTTTTCTAAGATATATATTTCCTTAGGTGGCTCCTTAACTCAAGATATGGGATTTCATCTTTTAAGAAGCCTTGGATTAAGAGGATATCAAGATGAAAACGAGATAGATTTATCCTCTCTTGATAATTTATTTAAGATTAATCGTCTAGATTTAAAAAAACTATATAAATTTAAAACAGAATTGATGGTCGTATACGATGTCGATGCTTATCTTTTAGGTAAACATGGAGCGAATCCTCTTTTCGCTAAACAAAAGGGAGTAACAAAAGACGATATCATCTATTTAGAAAAATGCTTTTCTAGATTCCAAGAATTATTAGAAAATAATGATTATGTTCCTCTTCTAGGAGACGGAGCCGCGGGAGGAATCGGCTATATATTTAATCACATCATTAAATCGACTCATATTCTAGGATCTGAATTTGCTTTAAAGTTAATTAATTATGAGGAACTACAAGATAAATATGATTATATCTTCACCGGAGAAGGATGTTTTGATTTATCTTCTAGATACAATAAACTCCCTTATTTGCTAATCTCTAAAACTAAAGATATCAATAAAATAATTTTAATCGCTGGATCAATAAAACAAGATATTGATTTTAAGCATTATTCTCTATATCCAACATACGAAAACAACCTATTTAAAGCGATTAAATATCCTAAGCGATACTTAAAACAAGCAATAATTGATATTAAAAGAGAGCTAGGAATAATTAAAAGACAGGAGCATGAGTTCCCCTTATTTATAGATCAAGATTCAGAAGTATTAATCTTAGGATCATTTCCATCTATTATCTCTAGAAAAAAGTCATTCTATTATATGAATTCATCCAATCGATTCTATAAGGTTTTAACGGAGATTTATCATGATGATTTTTCCTCTCTTGAAGCGATTAAATCTTCCTTAAGAAAAAATCATATTTCTCTATATGATTCAATTGAATCATGCGAGATTGAAAATTCTGACGATAGTAAAATATATTCATATAAAGTAAGCGATATACCTTCGATAATTAAAAACTCAAAAATCAAAAAAATTATCTTAAATGGGAGGAAGAGTCAAGAAATCTTTCTTAAACATTTTAAAGATTTAAAGGTGAAAGTTTATTTTCTCCCTTCAACTTCTTCTCGTAATGCATCATATTCTCTTATTGACCTAGTAAATGAATATAAACAAGCTTTATTTGATAAATAGATAGGAAAATAAGGATAGTTAGAAGCATTATTGATAATCAATTTGAATAAATGCGTTACTTATGTAATAATTTTTCAGGTACTAACATATGGTTGAAAGAATTTTATCCTGGGGAGACTTCATAGTTATTTGTATCATATTAATCCTTATCGCGATTATTTTTTACTATGTTTTATTCTGCACCTTAGGTGAGCATAAAGTTACAAAAGTTGATTCAAAAGAGAATAAATTTGCAATTTTAATCCCGGCTAGAGATGAATCTAAAGTTATCGAATCTATCTTGATCAGCATTGAAAATCAAACCTTGAAACAAGATATGAAAGATGTCTATGTCATCGTGGAAAGTAATGAAGATCCAACCGTAGAAATCTCAAAAAAACATAATGCGACTGTATTTGTAAGAACGAATTTAGAAAATAGAAGGAGAAAAGGTTACGCCTTAGATGAATGTATTAAAGACATACTATCAAAAGGAATTAAATATGATGGATATTTTATTTTTGACGCGGATAACGTTTTAGATAAAAACTATCTATTTGAGATGAATAATACATTTAATGATGGTTATGATCTCGCCTGCGGCTATCGTCATCCTTCTAACCCTAATCAAAACGTGATTGCAACTTGCTCTTCATTAATATTTTCAATGATCAATGTGTTTGGAAACTATGAGAGGGCTAAAAAGAATTATAACGTTAATATAACAGGAACCGGCTTCTTCATCCGTAGCCATCTTGTTGAAGAATGGAATGGATATCCATTTCATAGCTTAACTGAAGATTATGAATTATCGCTTTATGCAACTTGGAAGAATCTTCCAACTTATTATAATGAAAACGCGATTTATTATGATGAGCAGCCATCTTCAAGAAAGCAATCATATAATCAGAGATTAAGATGGGTTAAAGGATATTTTGAATCAAGAAAGCAATATTCTAAAAAGATCAAAGAAGCTTCAAAAGATAAATCTAAAAATATTTCTAAAACCCATGCTTTAGGTGTTGTTCCTTATATCATCATGGTTGGATTGATGGTCGCTTATTTAATATTTTTAATTTCTATAAGCATCATCGCTTCAATGCAAAGAGATTATCAAACAACATGGGATGCCTGCAGCCGAATCATCGGAGTTATAGTTGGTATCTATCTAGTGATGGCTCTTCTTGCAGTTGGACTTTTCTTTGTAGAAGGAAAGAAAGTTAATTACACCTTAAAAACAAAAATTAAATCTATATTCTATTATCCAATATTTTTAACTGATTTCTTATTTATAGTTATTAGGCTTCTATTCAAGAGAGATGTCTCTTGGGTCAAGATAGAACATGGTAATGATAAGAATAAACTAGATAACAAAAAAAGAGGGTAGCCCACCCTCTTTTATGTTTTGTAGAGCTTAATTTACGGTTAAGCGTAGAGACGTTGAACCAATTATCAACTTATACACAAATTAATAAAGGAGATTCAACTTAGGGAACTTTTAATTCCGAAAGTTTTTTAATGATATGACTAACTTATTATATAGTCAACATAAAAATTAACTTTTTTAAATTTGCCTCATATTTTGATAGAAACCTTAATTATATTTTGAAATGCAAAACAGTAAGCATTTAAATTTGAAGTGCAAAAAATGATAAAATGATAATGT
>CALVJO010000030.1 GCA_944332225.1 uncultured Bacilli bacterium
TTTTGAAGGCCCTAAAAACCTCATAATTATGAGGTTTTTTTAATTATTAATATTTCTCAACCTCCAAAGATAAGATATAAATTATTCATTTAAAGAAAGGAGATACAATGAAACCAAAAGTAATTATTCATATGTATCTATCATTAGATGGAAAAATAGAAACAGATTTAGAAGGTTATCCTGATTCAGTTAAAGGAGGAGAAATCTACGATAATATCACTTTTGAAGAATCAAAAGCCTGGGGCTGCGGGAGAACCACATTTGAATATCTATCTAATAAAAACATTGATTTAAGTTCATTTGAAGCAAAAAATAATCCTTACGTTGATAATTTTATTAAAGATGATATCTATTGCTTTAGCTTTGATCGTAAGGGAAAATTGTTCTTTGATAGCCCATATAATGATTATAACAATCAAAAATCACGATTTGTTCAAGTCTTAACAGAACAAGTAGATCCTCGTTATATTTCATATTTAGATTCTAAAGGAATAGCCTATATTTTTGCTGGCAAAGATGATTTAGATATTGATTTATTTTTAGCTAAATTAGAAAAATATGGAATTGATAAATTCTTCCTCTGCGGGGGAGGAGAGATAAATCATGCTTTCTTGAAAGCTGATAAGGTCGATGAAATATCTCTCGTTATTATAAACGGTATCCAGGGAGGGAGAAGAGAGCTAACCTTCGTCAGCGGAGACGATGTCTCCTCATTTCCAAAATATTTTAATATAAAAGAAGCGAAGATAATGGAGGGTAACACTCTATATCTTCGTTACGTTAAATAGTTCTTATTCTTTAACTGAGAAAGTGATATCAGCCTTCTCTTTTATTTGATATTCTTTAAAATAGTAATTTTCTTTTGGAATCCATTTATTTATATAATCATCATATTTAGAGTCTTCTCTTTGCTTTAATCTTGATATTTGGATGGATGAATCAATATCGATAAAAATATGATAATCGATATATTCTCTCATTATAGGAGATGAAGAATAAGAACCTTCAAGCAACAAAATATCATCTTTATCAAAATCGATTTCAGCTAAGGTATAAACTTGTTTTTGACAATTAAATTTAAAATAGCTCGCGTGATTCATCCCTTGACGAAAAGGAATTAATACTTGAAGAATTATCGAAGTAAAATCGATATGAAAATCCTTGATCGTTAAATCTTTTTGGAGATCTTTAGGAAGAAAGAAATCATCCATATGCACGATTTTTAAGTGGCTACAATCTTTTAAATAGTTAGAAATTGTAGTTTTGCCAGATAGGCATGGTCCATCTATAGCTATAACTTTTGGCTTAATTAACTCTAAAGATAACATTATCCTTTGAGCGATTATAAATGATTGAAGATACGTCTTATTCATAGATAATTAATTTACTCTTTTTCATGATTAATAAGGTTAATGGAATTAATATTAACTGAAGAATTATTCCAGGGAAGGCAGTTATAAAGGCTCCTGATAGGAAGGCATAGAAAGTAAATGCCTCCGCGTTTATAGTCATAAATAAAAGCATGATAATTCCCCAGACACCTCTTCCGATTATCATTGATACTATTAATGATACATATATTGCAAGAAGATTTTTCTTTTTAAATAATTTAAAGATTAACCCTGAGATTAACCCATAGGTTAATAGCTCAAATCCCATAGCTAGAGCGTTAGGGAAAAAAGCAGGGACTCCAAAGAGAAGAGAACGAATCAAAGGTAAAATAAATCCAACAAGCATCCCGTATCCAGGACCAAGCAAAAATCCTGAGATAAAAACAGGTAGATGCATCGGTAGAAGCATGTTGCCTATCTCAGGAATCTGCATTGTTAAAAATGGTAAAATAATACCGATAGCTAACAGTAAAGAGGCAACAACCATCTTGGTAACTTTAGGAATATTTTTCATATTGATAATATTAAAAGATAATTTTAATCGATAGATTCAATAACGTAATCAAGGGAGCCAAGATTTAATTCATGAGCAGCTTCGATAGTTCTAATTCCGTGACGTGAAGTCATTCTTTCCACGAGATCATGCTTACCTTCATCAGTAGAATTCATGATCATGTCGTAGCAGGCTTTATCTAAAGCAACTGGATCAGTAGAACCCATGATCCCTATATCCTTCATCTTAGGCTCCGCGGGATGAGAATCGCAGTCACAGTCAACAGAAAGACGATAAAGAACATTGATATATAATAAATTTTCTTTTTTTACATGATTAATAACAGCGTAGCAAGCATCCGCCATAGATTCTAAGAAATCATCTTGAAGGGTGGTAACTTCCCAGCATTCCTTAGAAGAAGTAGTTTTTCCAGCAGAATGAATATAGGCTTTCCCGTGAGTAGAAGCGATACCGATAGCTACATTCTTTAAAGCTCCTCCAAGACCTGCCATCGCGTGACCTTTAAAATGAGAAAGGATCAAGAAAGAATCATAGTTATCTATATTTTTACCAACTATATCTCTATCAAGATGAAATCCGTTTTTAACAGGAAGATCAATTTCTCCGTCTTCATCCATCAAATCTACTTTGAATCTAGTGAATCCGTGATTTTCTATTGCCTTCCAGTGAAGCTTAGGATCTTCTCTTTGACCTCCGTAAGCCGTGCAGCATTCAACGATCGTGCCATTTAATTCACTTACGATATCTTCAATTAATTCAGGGTGAAGATAGTTGTTTCCTCCAGGTTCACCAGTTGAAATCTTGATTCCAACATTTCCCTTAAGAGGATGTTTTAAAGCTTTATAAATTCTTCCTATTGCCTCTTTAGAAACTTCTTTAGTAAAGTAAATTTTAGCTGATTCCATAGTTGACTCCTTTAATTTTATAATTAAATTTTAAAATTAATTCACAATGCGTCAATAATATTTATTAATTTTATTTGGTTTAAATTTGATCCTTAACTAAGCAATGGAGGTATTCAATTGTCTTAGCTTTTTTATATTCTCGATTTGAATCAGCTTTAAATCTTCTATAGTCAATCTCTTCTTTAGAATAGGTTCCATACTTAGAGAAGATTCGTTCAATCTCTTCTAAAGGGATGATTCCTTCATCGTTATAAGATAAGAAAATATATTTAAAATTAGCCCTTTTAATCAGCGATTCTAAATATCCGGCAGCTTTATTTTTAATGCAAAAGAGAGAACGTTTACTATTTTCATCTCTCATTCCGGTCTTTCCTTTAATCTTAGGATTATCGTAAAGGGCGATCGTCTCTAAGATATGATAGTTTGTATCATATTTTCGAGAATTATAAGGAGGGTCTAAATAAAGAATATCCCCTTTGACGTGAGATAGTAATTCTTCAGCGTCCTCGTTAAAAGCAAGATACATATGATTACCTTCAATTACATCATAATTTAAAGGAATTAAATTTAATTCTTTGCTCGCTGAGGGCTTTAGCTGCTTTAAGAAAGCTTCATAGACTGACGCGGTGTTAGCTACCTTATCCGCGGCTTCAATTAAGCAAGCTAAAAGATAAAAATACTCTCTTTCTTGAATATATCCTTTATTTTTCCAAAGCTTTATTTTTAATCTTATCGCGTCTATTTTCTTACTATTTTCATCAGAAAAATACATTCTTTGATATTCTTTATCCTTAGTTCCTTCAAAGGAATAGTTTTTATAGATGAATCCCTTACGTCCTTTTAAATTATTTAAGTAGATGAAAGGATCATCGATATTAATCTCTTTGAGCCTAGAAAAAGTATAATCAAGATTATTTTCAATGATTGCCTTCGCATTTACATAAGAAAAGTATTGAATATCATTAGCCATCACATCTAAACCTAATTTTTTAAAATGAGAGCTGACAACATTGGTTCCTCCAAATAAATCTAAAAATGAATAAACATTCGTATTTACATGTTTTTTAATATTCTCTTCAATAAATGAAAGTAATGATAATTTGCTTCCGATATAGTTCATTAAATTTTCCTCGTCATAGTTTTTAGAATCTTCGCTTCATCAATAGACAGATACTTACTAACTTTAGAATAAATAGTTGAATGATATTTATTTAAGAAATCTTTCTCTTCTTGAGTTAATAATTTTTTATCTATTCCATCTAGATCAAAAGGGACTAAAGTTAACGGAACAAATTTTAAGAATTTACCAAATTCATTTTCGTGATCGTTGACGCATAGAAGTAAGTTTTCATGTCTAATACCATAATTATCTTTTAAATATAATCCAGGTTCATCAGAAGTGATCATGCCTTGATAAATAGGATGAGAATTAAATCTAGAGCAAGAAATATTCTGAGGGCCTTCATGGACGGAGAGGAGATAACCAACCCCGTGACCAGTTCCATGGTTATAATCTAAATAATTTTTATATAATATTTCTCTAGAAGCATAATCAATAATCGACCCTGATAATCCTTCTTTAAATACTGTTGAGGCTAAAGCGATATGCGATTTTAAAACTAAGGTAAAATGTTTTTTCATAACATTACTTATCTTCCCTAAAACAACGGTTCTAGTTATATCTGTAGTTCCGTAAAGATAATGGCCTCCTGAATCGATCAAAAGAAGATTATTGTCAGTTACTTCAACATTTGTCTCTTCAGTAGCCTCATAATGAACAATCGCCCCATGAGGACCAAATCCGCAGATGGTGGCAAAGCTACTTTCTATAAACGTTGGTTGTTCTTTTCTAAAATCTTCTAACTTCTTAGCTATCGATAATTCATCTTTATATTCTTTATTAGTTTTTAAATAAATTAATAATTTAATAACTGCGACAGCATCATAAAGATGAGCTTTTTTAAAGTTCTTAATTTCTATTTCATTTTTAATAGCCTTCATCTCGATAACATAATCATTGATGAAATTAATCTTATTTACCTGATTATCAATCACTTTTACAGTTTGATAATTAGAATTATTTTTATCTAAAGCGATAGTTTTAGATATTAAAGAGGCAACATCATCATAGAAAGCAAAATAATCTTTAACTTCAATATCATTATCTAAGAAATATTTTTTAACTTTCTTATCAAGAGAGTCTTTATTTAATAGATAGATAGTTTGTCTATCCTTACTAATCAAGCTATAAGCATAGCACACCGGGGTATATTCAATATCATCGCCTCTTATATTAAATAAATAGCAAATTGATTCTAAAGAAGTTAATAGATAAGTATCGGTCTTATCTCTTTCCATCTTAGATAATAATTTAGCTAGTTTATCTTTATAAGATTCTCCTGAATATTTTAAAGGAAGCAAGAAGATAGGTTTAGAAACTAAACTTGGTCTATCGTCCCATATTAAAGAAACTAAATCTTCATTTATTAAAGAAGAAGATAGATTGTTAGATTCAATAAAATCTTCAAGACTTTTAGCAAAAGAATACGGTAAAGTTTTAAAATCGACAGCAAGATTAAAATTATCTCTTAAAAGATAATCTTTTATTTGCTCTAAAAGACTTTTATAATTTTTATTTCCTTCTTTTTGTAAAGTAAAGTAAGAATCTTTTAATTCTTCTTCAGCTTGTAAAAAATATCTTCCATCAGTAAATAATTTACATTCATCTAAGGTGATTAAAGCTTTACCTTGAGATCCCGTGAATCCTGAAATATATTCACGTCCCTTAAAATAAGATCCAACATATTCAGAAAGATGGTAATCATCAGTCATCACCAAGACTCCATCAATCTGCTTTTCTTTCATTATATTTCTTAATTTATCAATTTTTGAATTAATATCAGCCATAAAAAAACCTCTTTAAGTAAGGATATTTTAATCCAATAAAGAGGTAATTTCGATAGTTAAGACTAATAAATATAATTATTTAATACCGACAAATTTATATAAAGAATCAACAGATTGGAATCCAGATGCTTGCTTAATCTTCTCCCCATCTTTAAAAAGAATTAAAGTAGGAATTGAAAATACATTAAATTGTCTAGCTAGATCTGGGTTTGAATCAACATTAACTTTACAAACCTTAATGTTAGTAACTTCATTAGCTAAGGTTTCAAGATTTGGAGCAAGCATCTTGCAAGGTCCGCACCAATCGGCATAGAAATCAACTAAGGTGATTCCTTCTTTTATCGTTTCATTAAAATTTGAACTATCTATATGTAAAACACTCATTTGTTTTGTCCTCCTAATTACATTATACATTAAAATTAAAATTTAGAATCATTTTAATTATTATTTATTCATTCGATATATAATTATTGATTGATCACAAACTGAGAATTATATAACTCATAGTAGAATCCTTTCTTAGATAAAAGTTCTTCATGAGTTCCTTGCTCGATAACATGCCCATCTTTCATCACTAAAATGATATCCGCGTTCATGATAGTCGATAATCTATGCGCGACTATAAATGATGTTTTATCTTTCATCAAAAGATCGAATGATTGCTGAATCTTGATTTCCGTTCTGGTGTCTATTGATGAGGTTGCTTCATCAAGTATCAGCATCGGAGGCTCTCTTAGCATGATTCGCGCGATGCTTATAAGCTGCTTTTGTCCTTGAGAGAAGTCTCCTCCGTTTTCATCAATTAACGTATCATATCCATCTTTTAAAAGAGAGATAAAATGATGACAGTTAGATTTTTTACAAGCTTCGATCACTTCCTCTTTAGAATAATCATCACCTAAAGTGATATTTTCTAATATCGTTCCATAACGAAGATAAGTATCTTGAAGGACCATTCCATAATTGCTTCTTAAGGAATTTCTAGTTACTTGTTTAATGTCGTTATTATCGACTAAGATATGACCTTGATTCACATCATAGAATCTCATCAATAGATTGATGAAAGTAGTCTTCCCGCAGCCGGTTGGTCCAACTAAAGCTACCTTGCTTCCTTTTTTAACATTTAAAGTTAAATGCTCGATTAATTTTTGAGATTTAGTATAGGAAAAGCTGATATCATCGATAAAGATATTTCCTTTGACTTGCTTTAAAGAAAGATTATTTTGATCGCTTATTTCATTTTTTTCATCTAGTAGCTCATAGATTCTCTTTAAACATGTTAAGGCATTTTGAATCTCAGGAATGACAGACGAGATATCATTAAATGGCTTAGAATATTCTTTGGTATAGGATAAAAATGTATTTAATAAACCAATTGAGAATCCAAGATTAAATGTGATTAATAATACCCCAATAAAGATGATTAAGGCATAGATTATTGAATTAATAAATCTAGTTAAAGGATTAGGTAAGGCGGCAAAGAAAGTAGCCTTGATGGATACTTCTTCTAAACGAGAGGAAATCTCTTCAAAATCATTTTCAGCCTTATTTTCATATTCAAAATAACGAACTACTTTTTGATTGTTCATCAACTCTTCAATATAGGAAGTTTGTTCACCCTTGATTACCGCTTGAGAGTAAAAATATTTATTTAAATTCTTAGAGATAAACCTAGCGATAAATAATGATAAAGGAGTTAAGATAACCACAGTTAAAGCCATGATCCAATTTAAAATAAACATGACTACGATAGTTAAAATAATTGAAAACACCCCGATGAATATCTGATTTAAAAAGATTAATAGACCATCAGAAATTACTTCGATATCAGTAGAGAAACGAGACAGTAAATCACCTAAAGGATGACTATCAAGATATTTTAAAGGCAGAGAATGAATCTTTTCAAAAGATCTTTTTCTTAATCTTCTAGAGTAGGAATAAACAAGATGATTATTAGTTAGATTCAATAGATATTGGCTGATTGCCCCTAAAGCTATGAATATTCCCATATAGGCAAAATAATAAAAGATAGTTTGAAAATCTACATTGTTAATACCGATTATTAAATCGATAGCTAAGCCTGCAAAAATCGGTAAGGCTAAGGTGGAAACAACATAGATTAAGGAAAGAATTAAAGTTGAAATAAGAAAGAATTTATCTTTCCCTAAATCTTTTAAAAGTCTAATTAAGATTGATTTATTCATGTTTAGCCTCCTCATGGAACTGAGAAGAATATATTTCTTGATAGACAGGACATGACTTTAATAATTGTTCGTGATTTCCATATCCTACAATCTTTCCTTTATCTAAAACGAGAATGGTAGAGCAAGTTAAAAGCGAGGAAGCTCTTTGAGAGACAATAAAGATAGTTTTATTTTTAAGTTCTTGAAGAGCTTTTCTTAAATTAGATTCGGTCTTGTAATCTAAAGCTGAAGACGAATCATCTAAAACTAAAATTGGAGAATCTTTTAATAAGGCTCTAGCTATGGTCAATCTTTGTTTTTGACCACCAGAAAAGTTTCTTCCTTCCTGCTCAACTTTATAATCTAGAGAGCCTTCCTTTGCTTTCACGAAGTCTTCTCCTTGAGCGATTCTTAAAGCCTTAAGGATCGTTTCATCATCAATAGATAGATTACTCATCTTTAGATTATCTCTGATCGTTCCTTTAAATAAGGAAGCTTTCTGAGGTACATAAGATATATCTTTTCTAATTTCAGATGGCTTATAATTAATTAAATTTTTCCCTTTATAATAAATCTTTCCTTTAGAAATATCATAGTAATGACCTAATAGATTAACTAAGGTAGTCTTACCAGATCCAGTTCCTCCGATTATTCCTACCATCTCTCCTTCTTTAACTTTAAAGGAAATATCTTCTAAAGCATTTTCTTTTCCGTTATATGACATGCAAACATCATTAAATTCAAATAGATAAGGACTTTCATGACTATCTATCTCACTTGAATATTGTAAATGAGATTTTAAAGCAAAAATTGATTCAATTCGTTTGTCGGAGGCTAAAGATTTAGATAAAGTCACTAATAAGGTAGCAAATTTAACCATCTCAATTAAGATTTGACCGGCTAGATTATAGATTCCAAGAACATCACCTGATTCTAATTCGCCTACATTAACATCAAAGGCACCTAAATAGATTAAGATGATGATAAAAATATTGATGAAGGCTAAGGTTAAAGGATTAATTAGATTTGATATTTTTCCCACGAATAATTGATATTTAGTTAAATTATCATTGTTCTTATGATAGTTAGATATTTCTTTTTCTTGTTTATTAAAGGCTCTTAACACCCTAACACCTAATAAATTCTCTCTAGTTAATCTAACTAATATATCGTTCTTCTCCTGAGTCTTCTTAAATAGAGGAATGGTAAAGACCATGATTAAGAAAATTAAAATAAAGAGAATAGGGACGACGATTAAAAAAGTGATTCCAATGTTAAAAGAGAAGAAAAAGGCAACAAAGACCGCGCCGATGACGACTATAGGAGAACGAAGCAATAATCTTAAAGTCATGTTAACTCCATTAGTAACTTGGTTAACATCATTACCCATCTTATTAATTAAAGAAGCAGTTCCTACTTCATCTAATTCTTGATACTCTAAGGAATTAATCTTTTTTAATAGATCCATCCTCATTCTAGTCTGAAGTTTACTTGAGCTGACGGCAGCAAAATACTGAGCTACCACCGCGGATATTAATCCTAATATTCCTAGAACTAATAATAATAGACACATCAATATCACATAGGTAAAATCCGTGCCGTTAGGATTCTTTAATCCATCATCAATAATTGATGAGACGATTAAAGGAACAATTAATTCAAAAATAACTTCAAGCATCTTAAAAAGAGGTGCTAAGATAGCTTCTTTTTTAGTTAGACTTAAGTATTTAAAAATTCTTTTCACCTTGCCATTATATTATTTTAAAAGATAATTGGTAGATAAATATTATCTATAGCAAAAGAAAAAGGGCAATGCCCTTTTTGATTACATTAATAAGAGTCTCTTGAAGAGTAAGCACCAAACTAAGTCAACCCAACCAAATACTAGACCGAAGACTGTGACTATGATTGAGACAACTAATCTAATGATGCCACCTTTAGAAAGAAATGCAGACCATCTAACAATAATTTCAGTAATCCAGTTAACACCAGGGATTAAAAGTAAAATTATTTGGACGAGTCTAGGTAATTTCGTAAAAGCCTTATCCATTAATCTTTCCTCCTGTTTATTTGATTATATTACAATTACTCAATATAAAAAAGATTATTATAAATTCTTCAATATTCGTTTAAGCTTTATAATATATAAATAATAATTAACAAATAGAGAAAGGAAGTATATGAACGATATAGAATACTTACAAAAAGCAATTGATCAAGCAAGAAAAATCGTCTATTTCACCGGCGCGGGAGTTTCAACTGAATCTGGAATAAAAGACTTTAGATCTAAAGATGGAATCTATAATTTATATCGTAAATACGGAGTATCTTATGAAGAGATTCTTTCTCATGATTTCTTCTTTGATCATACAGATATTTTCTATGAATTTTATAAAGAATCAATGGTTAATAGACAGGCAAAACCAAATCCTGCTCATTATTATTTTGCTTCTAGAAAAGATAAAGATGTCACTATCATCACTCAAAATATCGATGATTTATTTTTTAAAGCTGGGAATAAAAAGGTTCTTGAACTCCATGGATCAATCATGCGTAACCATTGTACAAAATGTAATAAATTCTTTTCTATAGATTATATAATGTCTTATCCAGGAAATATCCCTTTATGCGACAATAAAAATTGTCATGGGATAATTAAACCTGATGTTGTTTTATATGGTGAACAGCTAGATTATGATACTTTAAAAAAATCTATTTTAGCTTTAGAACAAAGTGATCTATTAGTCGTTGGAGGAACTTCTTTAAAAGTTTATCCCGCGGCTTCTTTAATTGACTATTTTCATGGTAAAGAGATAATCGTCATTAATAATGAAGAACTAGATTATATTCAATATGACCAAGAAATTAAAATCACCTATATTAAAGGAAAGATTGGAGAAATATTTTCTAAGTTAAAATAAATTATTAATAGAATAGAAATTATTTTAAGCTAGTAAACCATTCGATGATTGAATGCTCTTGATGGGAAAAGAATGATTTTACTTAATGATAGAATTCCTCTTCCTTTTATTGATAAAGAGGCAACTTTACTTTTTATATCGTTTTAAAAAACGTAATGAATATCTCTTCTCTTATTTTATTAGTTAATATTAATAATTACCTTAACACCTCAAAAGCTTGGTTGAACCTAAAAATGAGGTGTTAAGATTTTAATTAAAAAGTATTTAGTATTTTAATAAATTTGTCGAACATCCCCTTTTTAAATTTATCAAATTTGATGCATGATGCAAATATATATATCTTGTAATGTAAGCGATTACATGTTACCTTATCTTTGGAGGTTGAGAAATATTAATAATTAAAAAAACCTCATAATTATGAGGTTTTTAGGGCCTTCAAAAAAA
>CALVJO010000031.1 GCA_944332225.1 uncultured Bacilli bacterium
AGTCGATGGGGTCGATTACTTTTTTGTTTCCAAAGAAAAATTTGAAGACATGATTAAAAACGATGAGTTTTTAGAATATACCTACTTTGTTGGAAATTATTATGGAACACCTAGAGGATACGTTGACGAGCTTAGAGAAAAAGGGGTCAATGTCTTTTTAGAAATCGAAGTCAATGGCGCGCATCAGGTGATGTCAAGAGTCAAAGATGATGGATTAGTCACCATATTTTTAATTCCACCTTCATTAGCCGAGCTTGAAAGAAGAATAAGAGGTAGAAAATCCGAGACTGAGGATATTATTTTAGAACGTTTAAGAAAAGCTAAAAGCGAAATTGATCTTTCCGTTAACTATCAGTATGTAGTTAAAAACGATCGATTAAATGAAGCAACTAAAAGAATTTCTGATATAATTAAATTAAGGATGAATCAGCGTTAAGAATGAAAGCTTATTCGGTTATTATTGAACATATTGTGTCGAGCCTTAATCGACCGTTTTTTTATTTTCATGAAGATGACTTCCCTTTATATTCTCGAGTCAATATCACTTTTAATAATCAAGATATCGTCGGTTTCATTATAGATAAAGAAGAAGTAGACGATATAGAATCGTTTCAAAATCAAAAAGGAATTAAAATATCCTATATTAATTCTTTAATCGATCAAGAACCGTTAATCAGCGAAGAGAAGTTTTGCTTAGCTAAAAGAATCGCAAGTTATTATTTTGTTCCTTTAATCGCGGTTATTTTTAGCATGCTTCCTCCATCTTTAAAGCCTTCAAAAACTGCCTTAAGCAAGGCAAAAATATCATATGAAACATATGTTGAAGCTCTTCCTGGAGCAACTTATGATGATTTAACAACTCGTCAGGCGGAAGTCTTTTATAAACTGAGCCAGGGACCAGTTTTAAAAAAGGATCTAACCCGTTCAATAGTTACAAAGTTATTAGCTTTGAATAAAGTTAGACTAGTTAATAAAGAAAAGAATCGGTTTCATCTAGAAAAAGAAGAATATGTTTTACATAAATTAAATGAAGAGCAGCAAAAAGCCTATGATGAATTTATCTCAACTTCTGATAAGGTTTATCTCCTTCAAGGAGTAACTGGATCTGGTAAAACTGAGATTTATCTTTATTTAAGTCAATATTATCTTTCTAAAGGAAAACAAGTTTTAGTCTTAGTCCCGGAGATTGCTCTTTCCTATCAGATGGTAGCTCGATTCCATAGCGTATTTAATAAAGTTGGAGTCTTGCATTCTTCTCTTTCCGATGGGGAGAGATACGATGTATATCGTGACATTAAAAAAGGTAAATACGATATAGTAATCGGCACGCGTTCAGCAATTTTTGCACCTTTAGATAATTTAGGATTAATAATAATCGATGAAGAGCATTCTCAAACCTATAAGCAAGAAGATTCTCTTCCTTACTATGACTCTCGTAAGGTAGCTCAGATGATATTAGAAAATAAAGAAGGTAAGATATTGTTATCTTCAGCGACTCCGTCTTTAGATTCAAGAGCTAGAGCCCTTAAAAATATCTATCATCATCTAATTTTAAAAAAGAGAGTTAAGGATATTATTTTACCGAAAGTAGAGATCGTTGATTTACTCGATTATCATAATATCAATAAAGAATCGATAATTATCTCTTTGCCTTTAAGAAAAGAAATAGAAGCTACTTTAAATAATAATGAGCAAGTAATTTTATTAGTTAATCGAAGAGGATTTGCTTCTTCAGTTTCCTGTTCTAAATGCGGGGAGATAATAAAATGTCCTGATTGTCAGATTGCTTTAACTTACCATCAAGAAACTAACTCTTTAATGTGTCATCACTGCGGATATGTTCAAGAGATGATAAGTGTCTGCCCTGTTTGCCATAGAGGAAAACTATATAAAAGAGGATTTGGAACTGAAAGAGTCCAAAATGAGATAAAGAAGCTATTCCCATCGTCTAAGATCTTAAGATTAGATTCTGATGTCAGCAAAAGCAAAGGAGGCATTGAATCTACTTTAAATAAATTTAAAAACCATGAGGCAGATATATTAATTGGCACGCAGCTAGTGTCTAAAGGGCATGATTTTCCTTTAGTTAGCCTCGTAGGAGTAGTCCTCGCGGATATTTCTTTATCGCTTCCTTCCTTTAAAGCTAATGAGATGACTTTTTCTTTATTGACTCAGACTATTGGTCGCGCGGGAAGGGATAAAGAAGGGAAAGCTATCATTCAAACTTATTTAAAAGATAATAAGATCATTCATTTTGCTAAGGATCAAGATTATGAATCGTTTTTTATTTATGAGATGAAACAACGTCATCTCCTTAATAATCCTCCTTATTCTAATTTGATTTCTTTATTGTTTTCTTCTTCAAGCGAAGAGAAAGCTGAGGAAACGGCAAACAGAGTAAAAAATGATCTTTTAACTAAGGTTCCTCTTGATAGGGTAACTATCTTAGGTCCATCAAAATTATTCATTAATAAATTTTTAAATAACTATCGAAGAAGATTATTAATTCAATATAAGGATCGAAAAGATATTGAACCATATATCGAATCATTAGTTAGGTCATTTTCCTTGATTAGAGATATTAAATTAATAGTAGATGTCGATCCGACAAGCGATTACTAAAATGAATGAAAAATAAATTTATGCAAGATGATTAATAAAATCGATAAATCGCGTGTATTTTATGAAAATTTTCATAAAAAATTCTTGTTTATTTATAATTGATATTTAATATATAGAATAGAAAAAAAGGAGGTCGACTATGGTAAAAGTGTACTTATTAGGGATTGATGAATTTCTGTCAGAAGATGTTGAAAAAAGGATTCGTCAGCCTTTAAAAAGACTTTTAAAAGTCGACGATAAAGAACTATTTATATTTGGATTTAATTCAAAGATATTGTTAGATGGAATCGATCAAACTTCTTTTCATTGCTTCATCAAGCTAGAACTTGATTCAAAATATAAGCATTTAGAAAGAGAAGTCAGCGAATATCTTTTAGAAGCGTTAAGTGATTTTTCCATTCATACTTATCTTGAATTTAATTATATCGACAGCAAAGTCTATTCTCGATTTGATAAAGAGTATCCTGATTTTGTTAAAGAGTCCAATCAAGCTTTCGTCTCAGTTAAGGGAGATGATGAAAGCGAGGATGATGATTTTGTCGATATCTTCAAATCTTACGAGAACAAAGATTAAAAGGAGGACTTAAATGTTTCAAGTTTACCAAGCTTATAAGTATTTTGAACAAATCAAAAGTGGGGATATCGATTTTTTAACATTTATCAATAAGGGACTTAAAAGTTTAAATGAAGAAGACAAAGTTTTATACCGTGATGTGGTAAAATCAACGGTCAATCGTTACTATTTCTTAAAATGGGAATGCGAGAGATTAGAATTAGATGATAATGATTTCTATGTAGTTTTGCTCGCTTTATACCATTATAAGAAAGGTTTTAATGATGAAACTTTAAAAGCTTACATCAACGAAGGCAAGGAATATTTTTCCTATGATCCAGATAAAATCTATTCTAAAATCACTTCTTTAAATCATGGTTTCTATCCATTAACTGAGAAAGAAGAAAAGAACTTTATCACTTCAACTGGATTAAGATTCGCTTATCCTTTCTATATAGTTAAGATGATGGTCAATCAGCATGGTTACTCTCAAACTTATAAATTACTTTCTTCGTCAAGAAAGAACATTCCTCTTTCTCTTGCCGTTGAAACTAAAAAGACCACAGTTTCTAAGGTTTTAGAGAGCTATAAAGAAGATTTTCAAATCGGAACTTTATCATCTAGAACGATTTCATATGTTGGAAAGAATATTGTAAAACATCCTTTATTCGTCAAAAGAGATATCTATGTTCTAGATCAAGTATCCGCGCATCTGGGGGATAAATTACAGATTGAAGCTTTAGATGATATTCTTTTAATTCATCCTAAAAGAGATAGTTTCTCTAAAGATGTATTAAGACAATTAAATGATTTAGGTAATTTAACTGTAGTTTGCCAAAATCCAATTCAAGAAAAGAATTTAAGAGAATCTATTGGAAATAAAAAAGCACCTTTAGAAATTTTCACTTCTGACATGGATGTTTTATTAACTCATGTTCCTTATTCTAGATTTAATAAAGTCTGTCTTTTTGTAGATTCAACTGAACTTGGTTTAGTAAGACATAATCCTCAAGGACTTCTTCGCCTCAAGCAAAGTGATATCGATGGTATAATCGAAAAAGAGTATGAAGATTTAACCGAAGCTTTAAAATTTGTAAGAACAAACGGTAAATTAATATACGTTGCCTATACATATAACAAAAAAGAAACTTATCAGATTATAAATAAATACCTAAATGAACATAAAAATGTTACTCTTGAAGAGGAAAGGATGATATTCGCTTCGGATATTCCTTCTGATGGAGTATATTACGCGATATTGAATAAAACGTCTGATGATTAATCTTTTTGGCCTCACTTTAGAAAAATTAGAAGAATTAGTAGTCTTAGATAACCAAAATAAATTCAGGGCTAAGCAACTATATAAATGGATTTATGAAAAGGAAGTTACTTCCTTTTCTTTGATGAGCGATATTTCTAAAAAATATATCGAAGTTTTAAATGAGAAGTATTGTTTAGATAAATTAGAGATTGCTTCAAAACAAGTGTCTAAAGATGGAACGATCAAGGTTTTAGCTAGATTGAAAGATGGATCAACTGTGGAAACTGTTTTGATGCGTTATAATTATGGATTAGCTGCTTGCATATCATCTCAAGTTGGCTGCAATATGTCTTGCGCCTTCTGCGCGTCAGGACTTTTAAAGAAGAAAAGAAATCTTGAAACATGCGAGATGGTAGGTCAAGTCTTACTTTTAAATGATCTACTTAAAGATGAAGGAAAGAGAGTTACTCACGTCGTTGTCATGGGAACTGGAGAACCTTTTGATAATTTTGATAATGTTGTTGATTTTATTAAAATTATCAATAGTCAATATGGTTTAGCTATAGGAGCTAGACACATAACAGTTTCTACATGCGGGATCGTTCCAAAAATTAGAGAATATGGAAAGTTAAATTTACAAGTCAATTTAGCGATTAGCCTTCATGCCTCAAACGATGAATTAAGAAATAAATTGATGCCGATTAATAAAGCTTATCCTTTACATAAATTAATTGAAGCGATTAAAGATTATAATGTTGCTTCCTCTAGAAGGGTTACTTTTGAATATATTCTTTTAAAAGATGTTAATGATCGTAAAGAAGACGCGATTGCCTTAGCTAAACTAATCAAGCCTGTCTTTGCTTATGTCAATTTAATCCCTTATAATGAAGTAGATGAAAATGGATTTCATAGATCTAAAAGAGCTAAAGAATTCATGGATCAATTAATGAAACTTGGAGTTAATGCGACTATTAGAAAAGAATTTGGTTCCGACATCGATGCCGCATGCGGGCAGCTTAGGGCTAAAAGCGAAAAGGTATTATAATATGATTTATTCTTACGATTCTAATCCAGGAAAATTACGCGATAGAAATGAAGATGCCTGTCTTATTTTAGAAAATGGTAAACAGGCAGTTTTGATGATGGTCTTAGATGGGATGGGAGGCCATAATAAAGGTGATTTAGCCTCATCTAAGGTTAGAGATTTTATCAAGGATGAATTTTTAAAAAAGAAACATTTTATCTTCATAAAAAAATGGTTAAAAAAAGTAGTTAAAAACGCAAATTTACTACTATATAAATTCACCGAAGAGAATCCTAAATTTAAAGGGATGGGAACAACATTATCTCTTTATTTGATCGTTAAAGGTAAAACATATCTAGTCTATATTGGAGATTCTCGCGCGTATACCATAAAGGATAATAAAATCAACCAAGAATCAGTCGATGAAACCTATGTTCAATTCCTTTATGAGCAAGGACAAATTAAAAAAGAAGATATGGAAAATCATCCTCAAAAGAATGTTTTAATCAATTCAATGGGAAGCTATTCTAAGATTAGAATCAACATTAAAGAAATAAATAATCCATATGATTATCTCCTTCTTTGCACGGATGGTTTATATAACATGATCGAAGAAAAAATAATCTTAGATGTTATTGATAAATATTCTTTAGATATCTCTAAAGCGGTTAAACGTCTAATAACGAGAGCTAACATGCGGGGAGGAAAAGATAATGTCTCCGTCTGTTTATTGAAAGTAGGTGACAATCATGATTAATATTAATGATGTCATTCAAGATCGTTATAGAATCAAGCAAGTCTTAGGAGAAGGAGGCATGGCTATTGTCTATCTTGCTTATGATTTAATTTCTAAAAAAGATGTAGCAATTAAAATCATTAAGCCTGAGACTATGAAGAATCCGATTAATTTAACTAGATTTGAAAGAGAGGCCCGCGCGGCGGCTTCTTTAAATCATCAAAATGTCGTCAGGGTGATTAATCTAGGAACCTTTGAAGGTAGACCATTTATGGTAAATGAATTTATTAAGGGTCAAACTTTAAAAGATTTGCTCTCTAAAAGAGGTAAATTCACCTTTTTAGAGGCATCGGATATCATGTATCAACTTTGCTCCGCGGTTTTGCACGCTCATCAACATGGGGTAATTCATCGTGATATTAAACCTGAAAACGTGTTTATCACTAAAGACGGGACGATTAAATTAGGTGATTTTGGAATTGCAACTTTCCAAGATTTAAATTCTCGAGTCACAAAATCAGAAGTCGTGGTCGGGTCAGTCCATTATCTAGCTCCAGAGCTATCGACAGGGGCTAATCCTTCGATTCAATCAGATATCTACGCTTTAGGTGTCACCTTTTTTGAGCTGATAACTGGAAGAGTTCCTTTTGATGATGAATCACCAGTTACTGTTGCTTTAAAACATATTAAAGAGAAGTTTCCTTCTCCTCGAAAATATAATTCTAAAACTCCCGCGGCTATAGAAAAAATAATCCTCAAGGCCTGCGCGAAATCTCCTGCAGATAGATATAAAGACGCTTTAGAGATGCGTAAAGACATCGATAGGATTTTAAGAGATCCTTCTTTGATCAAGAAAAAATCATTTTTTGAAAGGTTGTTTCATCGTTAATGAGAGGGAAGATTCTTTCATATATCGCTAAAGAGTTTAGAATTCTTTTAGAGGATAAAAGAATTATTTCAGTATCTCCAAGGGGTAAAATTCAATTTAATAATCAAACTTTATTAGTTGGAGATAATGTGGAGATTCTCGATAATCGAATCGAAAAAGTCTATCCTCGAAAGAATGTTCTTTATCGACCAAAAATAGCTAATATCGATCTAGGAATCATCGTGATGAGTCTTTCTCAACCTAATTTTTCTTCCTATCTATTAGATAAGTTTTTATCATTATTAAATTATTGTAATATTATGCCTTTAATTGTCTTAACTAAAGATGATTTGATGAATGAAATTGATATTGATAAAATCATCTTAGACTATAAACAAATAGGAATCGAAATCATCGTAAAAAATAAAAATGATGATTCAAAGATAGAATATATAAAAAGCTTATTAAAGGATAAAGTTAGCTTCGTAATCGGTCAAACTGGAGTCGGAAAATCTACTTTAATCAATACATTATTTCCATCTTTTAATTTAAAAGAAGGAGAGTATTCTAAAGCCTTAAATCGAGGAAAACATCAAACTAAAGAAGTGAGACTTTTATATCAAGATGGCATCTATATAGCAGATACCCCTGGATTTTCTTCTTTAGAATTAAAATTATATAAAGATGAATTAAAAGATTATTTTCCGTTTTTCTCATTAATTAAAGAGAATTGTTACTTTTTAAACTGTCTTCATGACAAAGAAACAAACTGTAAGATCAAAGAAGCAGTTAAAAATAATATTATCCCTTTAGAACATTATCAAAATTATTTAAAATTATTAAGTGAGCTAATCTACTCGCATGAACGTTATAAATAGGAGGAAGCATGAAACAAAAACTTGTCTCCGCGTCTTTATTGTCCGCGGATAAAATCTTCATAAAAGAAGATATGATTAAAGTGATTGATAACGGAGTCGACTTCATTCATTTTGATGTGATGGATGGAAACTTTGTTAATAATGTTTCTTTTAATGATGATACATTTATTAAAATTAGAAAGGATTCTAAGGTTCCTTTTGAGATTCATTTAATGGTAGAAAATCCTTTTGCCTACATCGATAATTATGAATATTCTGCTTCTGACATTATAATTGTTCATCTTGAATCATTTGTCTCTGAAGAAGATCTTTTAGTTTGTTTAAAGAGAATCAAAAAGCATCATAAAGTTGGAATTTCTATTAAACCTAATACTGATTGTTCTAAACTAGATCCATATCTAGAGCTTCTTGATTATATTTTAATCATGTCTGTTGAACCAGGTTTTGGAGGACAAAAATTTATCCCTGCAAGTCTTGAAAAAATACGTTATTTTGCTAAAAAACAAGATAAATATTCGTATTTAATTGAAGTTGATGGAGGAATAAATCAAAATACTGCTAAGGAATGCTTTGACGCGGGGGTAGATATCGTTGTATCTGGATCTTATCTATTTAAAGGAGATCCAAGTGAGAAGGTGAAATCTTTAAAATGAAAAAAGTAGTTTTAGTCACATCATTAGCCTCAAAAAAATCGATTATGAAATATCAAAAGCTGCCTTTGATTGGAATTGAACGAGGAATCGAATTAATCGCAAAATGCAATTTGCCAATCGCTTTAGGCATCGGAGATTTTGATACTTTAGACTATGAATTGGTTTCTAAATACTTAAAGCCTAATCAGATTGTTCGACTTAAAAAAGAAAAAGATTTATCGGATACCGAAGCCGCGGTTATTCACATGCAAAAGCTCGGTTTTGATGAGATTGTTATTTTAGCTTCCTTAGCTAAACGATATGACCATTCTCATGCCTTACTTTTATTAACGAATAAGTTCTCTAAATGTAAAATTTATATTGAGGATGATAATAATTTTGTCACTTATTTAGCTAAAGGAAGCCATCTGATACAAAGACAAGATTATAAATACATCGGTTTCTTTGGCTTCCCTAAAGCTGTGGTTAGCTTAGATAATTCTAAGTATCCGATGAAGAAGATGAAATTAGATTTCACCACGACTAAAGCAATTTCTAATGAGCTATTAGAACGCGTCGTCTCGCTTGAAGTCCATAAAGGAGGCGTTTTGGTGGTTCAATCAAAGGATGATGAAAATGACTAGCATATTATTAATGATTATAAATCTAGTCCTAGCCATCGGGTTGATCGTCTTAGGGCTATTTAATTACAATTCTCAGTTTGAGAATAATGTAGAAAGAGAATCTTATAGTTTTTTAAATATGTTTCCTTATGAGCTTCAAGATAAGGTGAAGATGAAATATTCTCTCTTTTTCCGTTTTGTCGTAGTTTTATTTAGTATCTCAATCATCGTCTTTGCCTTTTTAGAATTCTTTTTCTTGAATATTGATGGATTTAAAACAATTCACGATTATTTAATTGGTTCGCTTTTGTCTCTTCTTGGAATCACTATAATTGGTATCTTCCATCTCGATTTGACTAAATATAAATTCCATCTATTATCGACAAGCTTATTATTTACTTTAACCTTCATTTTATATGTTTATGTTGGTTTATTCACCTTTATCGATCCTCGTTCTACCTATAATGAAGTTTTAGGTTATATCTTATTTATAATCGCTGGATGCATCTTATTAACTTTAATTTTTTCACCGTTAAAGAGATGGATGTATCTAGAAAAAAAGGAAGAAAACGGACAGATTACATATCACAGAAAGCATCTATCGATTCTTCCTTTCATGGAATGGATATTCTTAGGACTTGACGTCTTACTTATTATTCTAATTGCCTTATTTTAAATCATTATTAGAAGAGATGTTTTGATTATCGTATTTAGAGAAATCAATATTTCCTTTATAAGAAGTTTTATATCCAGGATTCTCTCCTTTTCTTAATGCGTTAGGGAAGATGATATCAGTTTTAATATCCATCGCGAGTTTTTCTAATCGAGAATAGATAAAATATGGATCGATGACATCTTGAAGAATATATTTCTTTCCGTCGTTCGTGGTTAAATATATATCTCCAACCTTACATAATCTTTCTATTATTCCAATTCTAATATTGACTGAAGCGATAGATGAATAATCTAAAGAGACGATATTATCTCCAAATAGACCAGATTTAATTAAGATCCTAAAGTTGGTGAAACCATATTCTTCTCTTTTATAACGTTTCATCATCGTCGCTAAGTTAGCTATATACATCCAAACTGGAATAAGATGGAAGATAAAGAAGATGATGATAGGAATTAACATGAATCCTAAGCCAGGACCCATGGTGAAAAGTATGGTAATAAAGGTGATATCAAATATTAACCAAATAATAACAAATATTAAGTTTTTAAAAGTGTTAGAAAGAATATATGAAGATTTCTTAGGTTTTCCTTTATAGAGAATCTTTTCATCTTCTCTCAATACATCTTCTAAATTATTACTATAATTCACCTTATTATTTTTAATAAAATAATTATCATCTATTTTTTTCATAAGCTTGCCTCGATTTCATTATAGTGATTTTTAGTTTTTATATCAAATTAAACAAGAAATAAAAAAGTCCAATATTCTAGGAATATCGGACAAACATACAAGTGGTGGCCCAAGCAGGAATTGAACCAGCGACACAGGGATTTTCAGTCCCTTGCTCTACCAACTGAGCTATCGGGCCGTGGCGGATCAGACGGGAATCGAACCCGCGATCTTCTCCGTGACAGGGAGACATGTTAACCGCTACACCACTGATCCGTGGTTGCAGGGATAGGATTTGAACCTATGACCTTCGGGTTATGGGCCCGATGAGCTGCCAGACTGCTCTACCCTGCGATGTGGCTTGCTTAGGAATAATAGCAAATATAAAATTAGGGTTCAACAATTTTTTTAAGAAAATGACATGATTTGGTTACTATTCACCGAGAAAGATATTAATTAAAAAAGTAAAATAAATAGAATTTGAATAGTTAATAAAACTTAACACC
>CALVJO010000032.1 GCA_944332225.1 uncultured Bacilli bacterium
AGACCTTCAATTCGCAAAGTTATTATACTCAAAACTATTTGTTTTCTCACCAACTATTTTGTAAATACTTCGAAAAATTTTTAAACGTTAATAACTTAAATTATGTATTTTAAGTAAATTTAAACTATTAAAAAAAGCAAATGGTCGTCCATTTGCTAATTATTATATTGTCATTATTTCTTTTTCTTTTGAAAGATAAACTTCATCGATTTTCTTGATGTATTTATCGGTTAACTTTTGAATTTCTTCTTCTTCAATCTTTTTAGAATCTTCAGTGAAAGAATCATCCTTTTTAACATTATCCATCGCTTCACGACGAATGTTTCTAATCGCGACTTTTGATTCCTCTCCGTATTTTTTAGCTAATTTAGCCATTTCTTTACGACGATCCTCAGTCAATGGAGGAACAATTAAACGAATTCCATTTCCATCGTTAATTGGATTGATTCCTAAATCTGATGCGTTAATCGCGGCGATTATCGCTTTCAAATCATTACGATCATAAGGTTTAATATAAAGTTGTCTTGGTTCAGGAATAGTGATCGACGAAAGTTGATTGATTGGAGTCATCTCTCCATAATAATCAATAGAAATTCTATCGAGCATCGATGTTGCCGCGCGTCCTGTTCTTAAAGTTGAATAAGTTTGTTTTAAAGATTCGATGGTTTTCTCCATCTTATCTTCGGCTTCTAACAAAATAATATCGTCTTCCATGCTATTCTCCTTCATTTGTAATGATGGTTCCAACCATCTCTCCATTTATTATTTTCTCAAAATTATCAAGATTTTCCATATTAAACACGCGAATTTCAATTTTTGTGTTCATGCAAAGGCTCGCCGCGGTGGTATCCATCACCGAAAGATCCTTTTGAATCATCTCTTTATAAGTTAATTTAGAGAAAAATTTTGCATCTTTATTCTTTTTAGGATCAGAAGAATAAACTCCTTCAACTCCATGTTTTGCCATTAATATAGCATCGCAGTTTAGCTCATTAGCCCTGAGAGACGCGGTGGTATCAGTCGTAAAATATGGATTTCCAGTTCCTCCTCCAAAAATTACGACTCTACCCTTTCTAAGATGAGAATCAGCCTTTCTTCTGATATATGGCTCAGCGACTTGCTTCATCTCAATCGCGGTCATGACTCTTGTGTCGACTCCAATATTCTCTAAAGCAGATTGAAGGGCTAAAGCATTTATTATAGTGCCAAGCATACCCATAAAATCAGCTTGGGTTCTCTCTATTCCAATGGTCTCAGCCATTCTGCCCCTCCAGATATTGCCCGCGCCGACGACAACTGATACTTGCACCCCGCGCTCAACCATCTTTTTGATAGCTAAAGAGACATCGTTAAGATTCTCCGCGCCTAAGATTTGATGATCTTCCTTGCTTGATAGGGCTTCTCCAGATAATTTAAGTAGAACTCGCTTATATTTATTTTTCATCAGTTAACCTTTCTTTTAAAAAAGAGCACTCAAAGAGGCTCTTTTGAATTTTTACTTAGCTGCTTGTTTTTCAACTTCTTCAGCGAAATTTTCAACTCTTTTTGCGATTCCTTCGCCGGTTTCATATCTAACGAATTGTTTTACAACGATATTCTTAGATTTTAAGAATTGACCAACTTTAACTTCGCTATCTAAAGCATAGTTTTGCTTAACTAAGATCATTTCTTCAAAGTGTTTGTTGACTTTACCTTGGATGATGGAAGCTAAGACTTTTTCAGGTTTAGATTTAAGCTTTTCATCATTCTTAGCATTTTCCATTTGAATCTCAGTTTCTCTTGCGATTTCTTCTTGAGGAATTTCGCTTTCATCGATATAGAGAGGCTTTTCAGCAGTGATATGCATTGCAAGACCATCTAAATCTTGGCTTTCTCCGTTAGTTGCTAAAACTAAGCAAGCAATCTTTCCTCCAAAGTGGATATATGAACCAAATTTTTCATCATCAGCTTTGTGAACTAAAGTAACTCTTCTTAAGTCTAACTTCTCACCGATTTTAACAGTTGCATCAGTGAATAAGCTTTCAGTTGCAGCCTTTGCATCATCAATATTATCAATGTGTTTAGATAATAAGAGGTGAGCAATCTCATCTACTAATGCTTTGAAAGCATCTGATTTAGCAACGAAGTCAGTCTCGCAGTTAACTTCGATAACAATCGCATCATTATTATCAATAACAACTGTTGATAATCCTTCCGCGGCAATTCTTGAAGCTTTCTTCGCAGCTTTAGCAATGCCTTTTTCTCTAAGCCAATCGCAAGCTAAATCGACATCATTATTGTTCTCTTCAAGAGCTTTTTTGCAATCGACCATACCTGCGCCGGTACGTTCTCTTAATTGTTTAATTAACGCTACGTTAACGCTCATAAAATCTCCTTTAATTTATCTTATTCTTCGCTAGAAGCAGCAGTAGCCTCTACTTTAGGCTCTTCAGCTTTTTCCTCAGCCTTAGCTTCTTCTACTTTAGCTTCAGGCTTTGCTTGAGGACGATAAGTTCTCTTCTTGCCATTTTTCTTTTTAGCTTGTTGAGAATCTTCTCTAGATTTAGCTCTAATTAATTTTAATTCTTCTTGCTTATCAACTGTTTGTAAAGCATCTTGCATTGATAATTCATCTTCAGTATTTACATTGTAAGCATAGAGAAGTGAACCACCCTTAGCCTCGCAGATTGCATCAGCTAAGATTCCAGAAATTAATTGAACTGATCTTGCTCCATCATCATTTGCAGGAATACCGTAATCAACTTCTTCTGGATCAGCATTTGTGTCTAATAAAGCGAAAACTGGAATTCTTAATTTACGAGCTTCGCTGACAGCATTCTTTTCTAACTTTGGATCGATGACGATGACTGCGTTAGGAACTTTTCTCATCTCAGCGATACCTTCTAAGTTCTTTAATAATTTTTCTTTTTCTTTCTTTAAGAGGACGATATCTTTCTTAGAATATTGTTCGATAGTTCCATCTTCTTCCATCGCGATTAAATCGTTTAGATATCTAATTCTCTTTTGAATGGTCTTGAAATTAGTTAATGTTCCACCTAACCAACGATTGACAACATAGAAAGAACCAGATCTTAAAGCTTCTTCTTTGATGATGTCTTTAACTTGAGGTTTAGTTCCAACAAATAAAACTTTTCCTCCATCGCTGACGATTTTCTTTAAAGCTAAGTAAGCTTCTCTTAATTTTTCAGCAGTGATAGTTAAATCGAGGATGTGGATGCCATTTTTCTTCATGAAAATGTAGCTCTGCATTTTAGGATTCCACTTTCTGGTTTGATGACCGAAGTGCACTCCAGCAGCTAGTAAGGTTTTAGTTGAGACGACAGGATCTGAATCTTCATGAACTAAAGATTGCATGACTGTGTCTTGGGAAGTTTCGACTGTTTCTTCAGCAACTTCCTTAGTTAATAATTCTTCACTCATTTATGAGCCTCCTTTTGGTTGTTTCCTCCCTTACTTCGAACATTCCAGCTACCATAAGTAGACCGAAGGAATGAATCCATAAGGTGCGTATTAAAAACTTGCTTAAGCAAGCTTTAGTATTTTAGCAAAGTTTATAGGTTAAAACAACAAATAATTATTTTATTGAAAATATCTAAATTTTCACCGCTTAAAGTATTTTTTATATTCTTCAACTAAGGTTTTCTCGGAAACATGAGTATATACTTGAGTTGAAGAAAGTGACGAATGACCCATAAGTATCTGTATCGACCGAAGGTCCATTCCTTGATTAAGCAAATATGTAGCAAAAGAATGTCTTAAAGCATGAGGATGCAAAGATATATTTAAATTAAGAACTTTTTCGATGTTTTTTAAAATATATTGAACTCCTCTAGAGGTTAATTTTCTCCCTCGATTATTAACAAAAAGATAATTAACTTGCTCGTTATCATTCTCGTGTAAGATTTCCATTCTTGTATTATTGATATAATCTATTAAGATTTCTTGACAGCTTATAGAAAAGGGAACGATTCTTTCTTTTCTCCCCTTACCAAAGATCCTTAATAAGCGAGAGTCGATATCGCAATCATCTAAGGTTAAATTAATTAATTCAGAAACTCTAAGCCCTGAATAATAAAATAATTCTAAAATAGCTTGATCTCTTCTTCCTAAAAGATCGTTTCTCATTCGATTCTTTTCAAAAATTAAATCAATTTCTTCTTTAGAGTAAAACTGAGGTAAATTCTTATCAATTTTTGGAATTGAAACTCCGATGAATGGATTAACTTCAAAATTATGATATTTAACTAAATAATTATAAAAACCCTTTAAAGCGACTATTCTTCTCGCGTTAGATCTTTTAGAAATATTATTTAATGTTTCCTTAGTTAAAAACATCTTAACCGTATCATAAGTAACATCATCTAAATCTAATTCCTCGGCTTTTAAGAAATTATAAAATAAGACAATATCCGAAATATAAGATGATATCGTCTTTTCAGAATAACCTTTTTGATAAGTTAAAAATCTTTGATATTGGTTTAATAAAGCTTCTTGATCCATATCTAAATTATAAATTACTTTTCAAAATAAAAAACCATTAAGTTTTACCTTAACAGTTTTAAAAATCTTATTTATCTTCTTTTATCGATTCAATATAACGACATTTAGGGAAACCTGAACATGTATAATAATCAGCTTTACCATACTTACCTTTTCTTCTAATTAACATCTTTCCGCATTTTGGACAAGGAATTGAAGTTAAGGTATAGGAAGCTTCTTTTTCCTCGTCTTGACCATCGATATAAGAGCAAGTAGGATAGCCTGAACATGCCCAGAATTCTCCTCTTTTTGATTTACGTTTAACAAGAGGTCTTCCACATTTTGGACAAAGCTTATCAGAGACTATCTCTTCTTTAACTTCTTTCTTTACATAATTACAAACAGGATAACCTGAGCAAGCTTCAAAAGTTCCATATTTAGAACGACGATAGACTAAAGGTTTCCCGCAGATTGGGCAAAGTTCACCTGTTGGTTTAGGTTCCTCTTTTTCCATGTTTTTAGTTGCATTTTCTAAAAGAGGCTCAAAAGAATCATAGAAAGAATGGAGTATCTTATTTCTAGATTCCTTTCCTTCAGCAAGCTCATCTAGTTCAGATTCCATGTTTGCCGTATAATGAACATCCATAAACGGAGCAAAAAATTTATTTAAAGCCTCAACTGTGCTATCGCCTTGCTCAGTTGGAATTAAGTTATCTTTATCCTTAACGATATAATTTCTTGCAAACAAAGTTTCAATCGTAGAAGCATAAGTAGAAGGTCTTCCAATTCCAAGTTCCTCCATTGTCTTAACTACCTTAGCCTCATTAAAATGAGCAGGTCCTTTAGTGAAATGTTGCTTCTTTTCAATCGAATCAAAAGTGATCTCATCACCTTCATTTACATCTATTTCTTGATTATCCTCTTTGTCTTCATCAATTTGATAAACTTTAGAATAACCATCAAAGACTAATTTACTTCCAGTATAGGTAAACAAGAAGCCTTCTTTTGACGCGGATACATTTAACACTTCTTCTTTTTTAGGAGCCATCAAGGCTGCTAAAGAACGATTATAAATCAATCTATATAAGGCTAGTAAATTCTTATCTCCATTTAATACATCTTTAGCTTTAGTCGGAGTTAAATCTAATGAGGTTGGTCTAATCGCCTCATGCGCGGAAGTTGAACTCTCTTTATTTTCTAAAGACTTTAATTTGTTTTCATCAGCGAGATAATTACTTCCATAATTCTTAATGATGAATTCTCTTCCTTGATTTATAAAATCAGAAGATAAGCTGACTCCATCAGTTCTCATATAGGTAATTAATCCCATCTCAAATAGCCTCTGCGCGTACATTTGAGTTCTTTGAGGTGAAAAATGATTCTTGCTAAAAGCAGCTTGCTGTAAAACAGAAGTTCTAAAAGGAAGAGCAGCCTCTTGATAACGAGGAGTTCTCTTCACCTCTTGAACTAGATAGACCATCGGAAGCTTAGACATCATCTCTAGAGTTTCCTCTTCATTTTTAAGAGAAACTTTTCTTCCTAAATAACTATCTAAATTAAATAATACATTTTTAAAATGACCATGAATCGTCCAATATTCTTCAGGGACGAAAGCTTTAATCTCTTTTTCTCTTTCCGAGATCAATTTTAAAGTGACCGATTGAACTCTACCCGCGGATAAAGAGCCGATCTTTCGTTTCATCAATCCTGAAAGTTTAAATCCCATGATACGATCGATGATTCTTCTAGTCTCTTGAGATGAAACTAAATTCATATCGATAGTTCTAGGATTCTCTATTGCCCTGGTGATAGCTTTTTTAGTAATCTCGTGAAACTCTAATCTAGGAGAAGTATCAACATCTAATTTTAAAACTTCAGCAAGATGCCACGAGATCGCTTCACCTTCTCGATCAGGGTCGGTAGCTAGAAATACTTTCTCCGCGTTTTTAGCCTTTTTTTGCAAATTCGCGACCACTTTATATTTATCAGGATTAACTATATATGTTGGCTTAAAATCATGGTCAACATCAACGCCTAATCCACCTTTACCTGAGGTAGCTAAATCTCTAATATGACCATAAGAGGCAACTACTTCATACTCATCACCTAAATATTTTTTGATTGTTTCACACTTGGTTGGTGATTCAACAATAATTAATTTCATTCATTACCTCCTAACAACTTTTAATTATTATTAGGCTATCACTTATTGTCAACTAATTAAAATAAATCATCTTTTAATTGATATCCGGATAAAAGAGGTATCGCGCCATCTTTGATTAGTTCATTGCATAACGATTCTTCTAAAATTGATTTAGGAACCGCGTAGACATCTTTTCCGTTTTCTAATGCGTAACGAACTGTAGTTCTCGTTCCAGAATGTTTTTTAGCTTCAATGACGACAGTTGCCTTTCCTAATCCTGCAATCAAACGATTCCTAAAAGGAAAATTAGAAGGCTTTCCTTTGCTATAAGGAGGATATTCACTTATCAGCAAGCCTTTTTCTTCTATCTCTAAAAATAATTCTTCGTTTTCAATAGGATAAACTTCATCTAATCCAGTTCCTAAAACTGCAATTGTCTTCATCTCATGCTCTAAGGCTATCTTATGAGCTAAAGTATCAATTCCTTTAGCTAACCCAGATACTATAGTTACCGAAGTATGTTCAAATAATTCATTTAAAATCTTTTTTAAAGCTTTATCTCCATAATCAGTATTCTCTCTAGAACCGACAATAGAAAGAAGGTTATTCTCATTTAATAATGAAACATCACCTTTATAAAAGATCACCACAGGTGGTTGAAAAATAGTCTTAAAACATTCTGGATAATCACAATCAAGAATGGTGATAGCCTTTAGATCCATATCAACGACTTTACAATATAGATCATCATCGATAGGCTCCCTATTTTTCAAGGCTTTAAAAATTAAATTTACATCTCCTTCATATTTATAACTGAAGTAAACTAAGATGCTCCTCATATCATAGTCCATTAAAAAATCCTCCTAATATTTAATAGGAGGAAAAGAAGAATATTTTTGATTAATTTTTGCTTTTTGAACTGGTTTATAACTAAATCGGTAAATAGATGGGATAATTCCAAGATTAGAAATGATATCTAAATGTAGTTTAGTTGGATATCCTTTATGCTTAGCAAATTGATATTCAGGGGCTAAAGCATCAAGCTTAGCCATGATTCTATCTCTAGTAACCTTAGCTAAGATGCTCGCGGAGGCTATATTAAGCGATTTGCAGTCTCCTTTTATCAAGGCTTCAACTGGAATAAAATTATCCATTTGAAGCTTCATCGCATCAGTTAGAATACAATCAATATTTATCCCTTGATTTAATATCGCTTCAACGCATTTTTCCATGCCATAACGAGACGCTTGATAGATATTTAATTTATCGATGATTTCTGGTTCGATAATCTCAATATGATAGGCTAGAGAATTATTAATAATCTCAGGAAATAATTCTTCACGGATCTTTTCACTTAATTGCTTAGAATCATTAATAAGATCATTTTGATAACCTTGTTTTAAGATCACCGCGGCGACTACTAAAGGGCCGCATAAAGGACCTCTTCCCGCTTCATCGGTACCTAAGATTACCTTATAACCTAATTTATATAATTTTTCTTCATAATCTAGCATCATCAATTACCATCTTGCAGATCGTTCCGTCTCTAAATTCTTTTAATAAGACATCCTGAACTTTTTCTAAAGACACGTTATTCTCTTTTTCAAATAGTTTTCGTCTATTACCGATAGATGAAACAATATTTTCATATGATAAATCGCCGACGATTGAATAAAAATTTCTAAATTCATCAGGATACTTCTCTGTTAACACTTTAATAGCTTCTAAGAAAAGATCATCTTTAGAAATGATGTCTTGCTTTAAAGAATTAATCAAAGAAATATGAAGCATAGTCTCTCTATCTTCATAATGAGGCATCAATATACCTGGTGTGTCTATCAAATCAAATTTATCATTGATTCTCACGAATTGTTGAGAGACAGTCTGCCCTGGACGATTTTGAACTTTAGAAACTTTTTTATTAACTAAACGGTTAATTAACGTTGATTTCCCCACATTAGGAATTCCAACAATCATCACTCTTAAAGGTCTAATCTTCATTCCTTTAGCTTTAAGTTTATCGCGGATTGGCTGACCTGATTCCACGATTAATGAAGAAATCTTTTTAATATCCTGAGGATTATTTAAATCGCAAATTAAAGTTTTATAACCTTGATTCTTATAATATGTTTCAAAATATGAAATCTTATTTAAATCAGTTAAATCTTTCTTGGTAAAAACAAGTATTTTTATCTTGTTTTCAATCAGTTGAGAAAGAAAAGGATTCTTAGATGAAATCGGTAACCGTGAATCAATTAACTCAACTACGATATCTACGATTTTTAATCTTTCCTTAATCTCTCTTAACGCCTTGACCATGTGGCCAGGAAACCAGTTTTGAGTGTTTTTAATCGTGTTTGCCATCAGCTAAAAATCATCTCCGCGAGCTCAGGAATATCCACGAATGGGTTTCTATTTCCTTGGCATCTTTCAATTCCGTTATTTCTATTTATTTCTTTTTCAGAAATAGGATCTAATTCGTTCCATGATAAGAATAACTCTTTCGCGTAATCAGTGAAAGTCGTATATGATCCAACTTTTCTAAAAGTAGATTGCGCTTCTTTTGTCGCAGATAAATTCTTATCTTGATAACAAGTTACAAAATACATGTATATTCTAGCAAAATCACCCTTATATTCATCGATAGGTTCAAATACCTTTCCATTATACGATGATAAGGCTGATTCCCCTAGCTTTGATCCATTACCTGAAGTATATGTAGGAGAAGATACTTCTCCAAAAGGATAATTGCTTCTTCGATTATTTACATATCCGTCTGTTGGAACTAGATGAACTAAATCAGTATACATTGGTCTACTATCATTAAACCAAGATTTAGGTATTGAATGCTCTCTATTATAGCAATCACCTTCTTTTTTATAATTACCACATTGATCGCTTCTAAAAGTAAACTTTACATTAGAATACATATCCCATATCGTGCCATCTTCTCTACGATCAGTATATTCATAACAATTCCAAAGATCATCATATGAAAGAGTTGTATGTTTAGAAATTAATTTAGAAAGAGACGTCTTTAATTCAGTTGGAGAAGAAGTAAAATCAATACTATCATAATAATCTCCCGCGTCATCATTAATCGTCACATCGTTTGAGCCATTAGGCGATGATGTGCTAGAAGATGATGATCCGTTAGAAGAACTCGTTGATGAACTTGACGAACTCTGTGATGAGCTTGACGAAGTTTGTGATGAGCTTGAGCTAGATTCAGAAGTAGAAAAACTAGAATCAGATGAGGGTTGTGAACTTGAATAAATATTTCTCTGACATCCGATTAATAAGATAGCTAATACGCCAAAACACAAAACTTTCTTCATAATTACCTCGCTAGGATATTGTAACAAAGAAATCAAAAATGAATATATTTTTATACCATTTTCAAATTAATTGTAAATTTTTTGATAAATAGACAATAAAAAAGAGAGAACTTAATCTCTCTTTCGTCACATACACAAATAATGAATAAAGTTTAGAGGACTTCTTTAAGTCTTGCCGCTTTACCTTTTCTAGAACGTAAGTAGTAAACTTTCTTTCTTCTAACTTTACCTTTCTTAACTACGGTAATTGAGTCGATGGAAGGTGAGTTGATTGGGAGAGTTCTCTCTACTCCAACTCCGTAGGATTCTTTTCTAACAATGAAGGTTTCTCCTACTCCATGACCGCGACGAGAAATAACAACACCTTGGAAGACTTGAATTCTAGCTTTTCCACCTTCAACGATTTTTAAAGCTACTTTAATGGTGTCTCCTGTGTTGAAAGAAGGAAGGTCACTTCTAATTTGTGATTTAGTGATTTGTTCAACTAATTGAGTATTCATCCCTTTATTTCTCCTTTCTACAGATAACATTTTTGATGTTCATGCCTTGTGACTAGGTAGA
The DNA here is from genome assembly GCA_944332225.1 of uncultured Bacilli bacterium. GTDB lineage: Bacteria > Bacillota_I > Bacilli_A > RFN20 > CAG-449 > CALVJO01. Next base: position 10,522 of record CALVJO010000032.1, read on the forward strand.
GGACCATCGCGCGAACGCTTTATTAAAATATCAGTAAAATTCCTTTTATTCAAGTAAAAGAATAATTTTAAGGGAGTTTCTTGTTACTATTCACCGAGAAAGATATTAATTAAAAAAGTAAAATAAATAGAATTTGAATAGTTAATAAAACTTAACA
>CALVJO010000033.1 GCA_944332225.1 uncultured Bacilli bacterium
AGACCTTCAATTCGCAAAGTTATTATACTCAAAACTATTTGTTTTCTCACCAACTATTTTGTAAATACTTCGAAAAAATATTTAAATTTACAATATGCATACGTAGGAGGAAATGAAGGAACAGTTTATAGTAATGAAGTTGATACTTATGAGAACACTTATGAATCAACACTTTCTCAAATTGCTACTTCTTATGGAGGAGCTTTAGGTGAAAAAGCATTTTTTGGAAGTGCTTCTGTTGGGTGCCGTCATGATTTAGATTCAGCTCGATATGAAAGTTTTCTTTTAATTAATCGCATCGGTTTTAAAGGATTAAGTAAAACAATAGCTTCCTCTAGAGATGAAACTGCTAGACAACCTTCATCTTTCTGGTTACGTCGTAATGAAAGATTAATTACTCAATTACTTAAGAAAATTGAAAAAGATACAGCTAACTTTATTAGAAAAAATAAAGAGGCGATTAATGAAGTGGCAAAAAAATTTAAAGATAAGAAGGTTCTTTTAGGCTCAGAAATCGAAGGTATCTTCGAATCATATCATGTAAATCATGATGATAAATTAATTAATGAATTAATTAAGAAATGTTAAATCAATACCAAGCGAATCTTCAAGACTGGTTGAAGAAATAAAATATGAAATAGCTGTAAATAAAATTTATTAATTATATAAAAATATCTAAAAAAACAAGGAGGAAAAATATGTTTACAAAAGATAATCTTAACAATGTATTAGAAATTTTAAAAAACGAGTTAATTAAAGAAGATAGTGTTTTCTTCAGCGAAGCTTACTTACAGTTGCTATTCGCAATGGAAGTATTAAAAATTAAGGAGAATGGTAAACCTAGGTTTAAATGTATGCCAGAATATCCTATTCATCTAGGAAGCGATAAGTGTGAGGTTGATTTATTAATTCAAGACTTAGAAACAAACGAACACACAATTATCGAATTTAAATATAAAACTTTAAATACCGAAGCTTCATCTAAAGCTAGTTTAAGTATTCCTACCGTATTAGGGCAAAATTTCGAACCAAAAAGTCATATGGCGCAAGGTTTAGGGAGATACGATGTACTACATGATTTAGTACGTACAAGAAATGTAATTAATGATAGCTCTATTAATGTACAAAACGGATTTGTGGTATTTATTACCAACGATCACAATTATTGGGACACCTTAAAAAGCGGCAAAACTTATAAATATGGACCTAATTTCCATTTATGGGATGGTAGAGAATTAAAAACAAGAGACGAACTTGATTGGGAACGTCCTATTGATCCAAAAACAGAAGAACCAAAAGATATTACTAATTCAATTGGCAAAGGTAGAAACTCACCTATTAAGATTCGTAAAGAATATAAGATTGTTTGGGAAGATTATTATCGTCTTAAAAGATGCAAAAACGATAAAATCAATTTGTTTAGAATTTTAAAATTAGAAGCGTAAAAAGGAGAAAAATATGTCAATTTTTGCTTAAATAATTCAGTGTTTGATAAATTATGATTTCACTCTATATCCAAGAGAAATAATTACATCAAGAACTATCTTGAAACTTTACAATCTCTTTCTATACAAACCTGTCGGAATTGCTGACAGGTTGAAGCTTCATCAAGTTCGTTTTCTAAATAAATATGTTGTATATGTTCTACAATTATTCGTTCTAAAAGTTTGAGACAAGTCTACCATTTTGAGTTCCTATAATTATATAACCGCATTTTTGATTATTTTATAAACAAAGAAAGTTTATAAGCTTTAGTTAATTATAATATTGATATTTTTATTGGTTATTAAGTTTAGAAAGCAAAACTACAGTTTCGTCGATAACGAAATTGCAGGGAAAATTATTTTTCTAATAACCACTCTGCTATATCAATTATTTTTATTCCTTCGTGATGACTTTCAGGATGCTTTGTTCTAGCAATTAATACTTTTGGATAAGCATCTTTTATAGATAATAATGGTTTAACTTCTCTTTCAAAAGTATCTTTATTTGAAATATCATCACTGACTTGTATATAAGTTTTCATTCCGTCTTTTATTGCTACATAGTCTATTTCTTTTTCATATAAAACACCAACATAGACTTCATAACCTCTTCTTAATAATTCTAATGCAACGATGTTTTCATATAAGTGACCATAATCAGTATCTTTTGTTCCTATTGTGGCATATCTAAAAGATGTATCAACTAAGCAATATTTTTTTTCTGATTCTAAATACTTTTTACCTTTAATATCATATCTACTCAAAGGATAAAACATAAATGATTTACATAAATAATCTAAATATGATCCTACTGTTTTATCATTAGTTTTATATGTATTAGAAGTTAAACAATTAGACAAATTTCTAATAGAAGTTTTATTTCCTAAATTATCCATAAGAAACTCCGCTATCATTTTAAGTAAGTTTTCATTTTCAATTTTATATTTAGCCACGATATCTTTAACAATTGTAGTTTTATAAATACCTTCAATATATTTATAAGCATCTTTTTGATTTTTATATAAATATGATCCAGCCATACCACCTTTAACAACGTAATCATCAAAAGCTACATTTACATCTTTATATTCATAGTAAGTTAAAAATTCTTTAAAAGAAAATGGATACATACTTATTTCAAACACTCTACCACCAAACAAAGTTGCTAGATCACTCGATAATAAAAAGGCATTAGAACCAGTTAAATAAATATCAAATCTTTCTTCTTCGTGTAAACTATTAATTATGTTTTCAAATCCAATACATAATTGAATTTCATCGATTAATAAAAAATTAGTTACGCCTTCTTTATAATTCTTATCTATGTATTTATATAGTTCCTCAGGATTTAATAGCTTTTCATATTTTTTTAAATTCAACTTTATTCTAATAATATTGACATTATTTAAAGTAGTAAGATAGTCGTAAAAAGCATCTAATAGTTTAGATTTTCCAGATCTTCTTACGCCTATAATTACTTTTATGTCTGGAGTATTAATTACATCTATTAAAGTATTTAGGTATTTTTTTCTTTCAATTAATTTCATTTTTATCACCTTCGGCTACATTGTATCATATTTCGCAAATTTAAACAAATCTTATTTTTGCGAAACGAGAGTCAAAAAGCTGAATCTATAAATTTCTATATGTGTAAAAATATCTACCAGTTCTGTAGGTATATTAAGCTTTGGGACTATATTTTATAAATTTGTTTTCGGGTGCCATAGTTAATCTAATGGATAAAAGGTTGTACTCTATTATTCTAATAGCCTAACTATGAATAATTCTGGTATTGAGCCTTCGTCTTCATCTTGACTAAATATTACATCATCCAAATCAAATCTAACTTTCTCTATCGTCGATATCTTTTCTCTGCAATAAAGTTATCGTTTCTACATGCGAAGTAATCCACGTGGACTATAACCTAGCCTAACCTAGAGGTTATCAAAAAACCATGTGTTTTACAGAGATTTTGGAGTGGATAGATACTTTTCTATTCTATTTTCAGTATCAATGCCATCTTCGTTTTGCTCAATAGAAATGGTTTCCACCACTTCATCATTTTCATCTTTGATGACAAAGGCATTTTCTTCACAATAAACATATCTGTTGTCATATTTTAATCTCTGGCCTGTATTTGCTTTATCAAGATGATCAGAATCGACAACTTTCAAAAATGGCTGATATGCATATTCTGAAAGCTTGCTTTGAGTAACCATTGCATAAATCTCGTAATAGTTATTATCTTTGATCCAGTATTTACCATATCTATCTGGCCTAAAGACATCATACTTAATGAAGTAATAACGCCAATCAAATAAACTATTTGCTTCACAATTAGCAATGTAGTTTTCTTTTAGTGATTTAAGGTAGTCATTATCAATGTGGTCGTTGCTTCTAAGAAGGGCCACTAAAACGTTCTTTGCTTTTTCAAAACCTTCTGCACCAGCACTCTTGTGGAAAATGAATTTCCAAGGCGCATCATTACTCTTTGTTCCAAAGGTATATCTCCATCCTTTTTCAACCCTAGAGTAGTCTCCAAACGTCAACAAAGCACACGATACTAAGTCTCTATCGCAATTGAAAGTATTGGTAAACCTGGAGAAAACGTCACTATTTTCTAAACCAACAATTGAAACTTGTCCTTGGAGTAGATCGTTGTTCTCTAACATATTTAAGTCAGCAACTTTGTCCGGATTATCCAATCTCCACTGCTGTTTCTCTTTTTCTTCATTAAGTTGATTAACGTTGAAGTTGTTAAAATTCTCTTTGAAGATGATTTTTCCTTCAGTAATTATTGACTTTGTTTGTTCTAAAATAGCCGGTAATCTGTTACCACCAACACGGTCTTCACTATCATGCATTTCGTCTTGAGAATTTAAAACTAAGTTATTAACTATCCTAATTCTTTCATTAAATTATTCGTCTGTTATTGCATCAAAATGTAAAACGTATTGTAAGAAGCCATAAAGAAGAACCAATTGGCCTAATGGGAATGTTAGGTTTCTCTTTCCTGTTCTTGAATCTACATAGTCAGCAAAGCAGTGATCAAGCAGATCAACATACCCACCAACTTTAGCCTTATCACTGAGGGATTCAGTACTTAAATGTTTTTCAAACAATTCTGTTTTAACATTTATAGGCAAATCGCAGAAACAATCCGCTGATGAAGTTGAAAGAATCCTTCTTGAAAAACAATATAGAGAACGCATTGTAGCATACCACGAATTAGAGAATTAGATAAACGACCTCTTAAGCAAAAACAGAGATGCTGAACTAGCCAAACACATGTTGCTCAACATGGGTAAGTCTATAAAAGGCGAAAAGCTTACTCCCGAAACACTAACAAAACCAATTGTTCAAACTTGCATTGAATCCATAATAGTCGTTGATAAACACAATATTGTATTTGTTCTTCCTAATAACGAAAAAGCTAACTATGAACTAATCAAAGAAAGAAGAGCAAAGCTAGTTGAACACACTCCTGTTCTTGAAGGCAATATCACTTATCCAAGAAGATTTAGACCAGAACATCTCCATTATAAAGTTGTATTAATGCAGACATAAGAAAAGACCAGTTTTACCGCAAAATACTGCAGAATTGCTGGTCTTTTTGCTTTATTAATTGATTTTGTTTGGATTGACTTTATCGTGCTTTTGATACATCTGCATTATCATTTCTTCATGGACACTAATTAAGCCATTAAGGAAATCAATAATTGGTTTTACATCTCTTTTTATTCCGTGATCTTCAAGAGTTAAAGCTGCATTCAAAACAAAATGAATTATCAATTTGTATGAGTAATATAAAACCTTTTGAGCGGTAACCACCACCATGTCATTTGTAGCATTAAAGTTGTACCCGCTAGCATGGTTCATATCTTTTGACATTCTATATAACGTCATGATTTCTTTACTTTGATTCTCATTAAAGACGTCGTCTAATAAGGCTCTAACATATTTGTTGTAGCTCTTCTTGTCTTTTTCTAAGAAGTAAAGGCTATTTTTTCTGAGCTCCCAATAGAACTTTTTATAGTTATCTAAGCCATATCTTTCTTTGAAGAAATTATCGTATAGATCCTTAATATCTTTTTCTTCAACCAAACTTTTCTTTAAACCCATTTGTTCAAAGTGAGCATCTATTTGCATTCTAGAAGAAACCCAATAAGCGCGTTTAATCTTATCGAACTCTTCTTTTGTTTCAACTGAACCTACAGCAAAGAAAACTGAGTATTCTTCAACAAGAGATTTGAATATTGCTATCACGTGTTCGTTATATCCGAGTGAAATGGACACCATCATGTCTATAACTAGGTATCTAACTCTTTCTAGGAATTGCCAAGTAAAAGCGTCGTATCCGTCAGGTAGATCACAAACCTGGTTTTTAATATAGTGGATAGTCTTTTCAAACTCTTTTACATTATGAACATTTACTGCAAGCAACGGATTATAGAAGAAGTCATGGTCAAAATCTGGACTAGATTCATCATAAGATAACAAATTGCAGCTCTTTAAATATTCGAACACGAGATTCAGAATTTGATCTATGTAGATCTTTCTTATTTCCATAATGGCTTCTTGAGCTTCTGGATGCATTTCACATCTCGGATGAATAAACAAAGAGAAAAATTCATACATTGCTGCACCATCTTCACCGCAAATCGGATATTCTTTTAGAAGCTGAGAAAATCTTATATCATCATGTAAGCTCTGCTTAAGGTAGAAGCAAGGATCATCAACAGAAATCTTTTTATCTTTCAAATCATTTAATGTACATCCAAAGTGTCTAAGCATAGCTTCAGTGGCTTTGCCTTTATCAGCTACAACCTTTTTAACTCCCTCATCGTCAAACGCTTCTGGTGCATCTTTCATAAGTGAGTGGAAATTATCTAAATCAACATATGCATAAAGATATCTATAGATACATTTTTGGTCTTCGTTAATTTTGCCTTCGGCACCCATCCTCAAAATGACTAGAGCTTCAATAATTGTTCTGCAGCAAGAATCGACACCTGCAGATTCAATGTTTCCAGATAGATAATTTGTAAGTATGCTCAAGCAGCTAGAAATTATGTCGCTATTAATGCCATAGAAAAAGTAATCGTTGTCCGAAACCGTTTCGTCGTTATAGTGTTTTAGGATGTCGACATCATGTTTCTTCAAGACTCTATAAAGGGCATTAATGTCATATTGTTTAACTTCACTCATTTTACTTTCCTTAAGCTCAAGATATCATTAGCAAAAAACTCTATATCTTTGTCTTTCAATCCACCATACCATCCTGAGAATAAAAGATAATGTTTGATACCCAACTCATCAGCGGTGTTTTTATTAGCTTGGTGCTTGCTTTCGCTGCAATTGCCATCGGTTAATGAAATTAAAAACATAGGAACATTAGAACCGTAGGAAACTTCCTTGTTTTCTCCGTTAGAGATTTCGCATAAAAGCGTTTTTGCTGAAATAAACTTGTTGTTATTCTCAACCATATCTTTTAGCACCCATTGAGCATTTCTGCACCATCCCATATTTGCTTTAATTTTAATCATCGCGATTACTTCTTGCTTATCGTTAACTATTAAAAGATCGGGCCTATTGTTCTTCCCGTCAACGTAGATGGATGGATCCAAGATTAAACAATACGTTTCTGGTAGTAAATTAGAAACGAAAACTGCAATAGAATCTTCAATGTCCGTGCTGATAGAACGCAAATGGCCTCGATAAATATTATTATTTAGTGGTTCTTGTGTACTTTTGTAAATTTCAAAAATTCTGTTTTTTAATTCTAAAATGGCTTGCTTCATATACTAAAATTTTACGATAGACTATTGCCTTAGGCAAGCAAAAACACATGTTACCACTTATAAGGTAGGACATAGGCTATCTTTTGTCTAATTACTTAACACTTCAAGTGTTAAGTAAAAGTAGTGTTCGTGAGACATAACTTTCTTCAAATTATGCCCTTTTTTATTAAAAATGAATGGTTTTTACTTCTTGAGATACAATCCAACCACTGTTTCCACGTGGAAAGTATGTGGAAACATATCAACAGGAGTTACTTTGTTTATTGAATAATCTTGAGAAAGATATTTTAAATCTCTAGCTAAAGTTGCAGGATCACAAGATATATAGATAACTTTATTTGGCTTAGTTTTTAGGATAGTTTTTAAAAATTTTTCATCCGAGCCTTTTCTAGGAGGATCCATGCAAACGACTGAATAGTTAATCCCATGCTTAGCTTGCTCTAAGATAAATTCTCCCGCGTCGCCTTGATAAAATTCAGCATTATCTATTTTATTTTCTCTTTGATTGTTAATTGCATCTTTAACTGCAGATGGTTCGATTTCTATTCCAGTTACGAACTTCACATTTTTAGATGCGATTAAACCGATTGTTCCAATGCCGGAATAAGCATCTAAGAATGTATCATCTTTAGATAAAAAAGCATTATTCAAAGCTATTGAATATAGTTTTTCCACTTGGATAGGGTTAACTTGATAAAATGATTTAGGAGATATTCTAAATTTAACACCTAATATATCGTCTTCAATGTAGCCTTTTCCAGTTATGATTCTATCTTGTTGACCTAAAATTACATTAGTTTTACGTGGGTTAATATTTATAGTTACGGTTTTAATATCTTTATTCAACGCGCGAAGATCTTTGATGAAATCTTTTAATTTTGGAAATAAAAATTCAGTTAAGACTAATGTCACCATTATCTCATCATTTATATGACTAGTTCTAATTAAAACATGACGAACTAAGCCAGTATGACGATCTTCATCATATGGGTTAATTTTATATTTTTTTAAAAGAGTTCTAATATCTTCTAAAATTTTAGAAGCTCTTTTATCTTCGATATAACATTTATCAATTTTTACGATGTCATGAGACTTTTCCTTATAAAAACCTGAAACAATTTCTTTGTTTTTGCTTTTTATTGGAACTTGAATCTTATTTCGATAATTAAAAGGATGATCCATAGGGACAGTCTCTTCAACTTTAATATCCTTTAATCCACCTATCCGTTCTAAACAATCTTTAACTTTCTTTTGTTTAAATTTTAATTGTTTATCATAAGATAGATGCATAAGTGAGCATCCCCCACATTCAAAAAAGTGATGGCAAGGAGGTTCAATTCTATCTTTAGATGGCTTAATTATTTTTTTTATTTTGCCAAGGAAATAATCTTTTTTTTCATAGATTACTTCTATTATCGCCTCTTCTTCAGGCAATAAATAATCAACAAATCCAATTTTTGAATCGAATTTGACCACGCCTTTACCTTCGTTATTTATATCAAAACAAGTTACGGTTATTTCTTTATTCATAAATTAAGTTTAACAAAAATATGACTACTTTTCGAAACTAAAGTTAACATTCATAAAAATAACCTTAAGTCTTTTGTACTTCTATTTAGTTAAAGACTTTATCCTTGCTTTAGCTATCTCAAAATACTTCTTTTCTTTTTCGATTCCTATAAAGTATCTATTCATCTTTTTAGAAACATATCCTGTAGTCCCGCTGCCCATGAAAGGATCTAAGATCACATCTTTTTCATTGCTTGAGGATAGAATAATTCTTTCTAATAAGCATTCAGGTTTTTGAGTTGGATGATAGCCAAACTTCTTTTCACTCATCTTAACAGCAGGAAGATTCCATACGTCATGCATCTCTTCATTATTTACTTTAAACATTTCGTCATAATTAAATATTTTATGTTTTCCCTTACTAGCAAAAACAATGAATTCATAGGAGAATTTAAATTTGTTTTTAAAGATTAAAGGAGGAGGGTCTATCTTATGCCAAATGACTATATTGATGATTTTAAAACCAATTTTTTTCATTTGTTCTTGGATATCAAAAATATTATGTAACGTCCCGCTGACCCAGATTGTTCTACCATCTTTTAATAACCTATAGCATTCATTTAACCATTCATAATTAAACTTGCTTATATTTTCATAGTTTGAAGCTTTATCCCATTCTCCTTTATCGACTGATACCACTTTACCGTTATGAATGGATAATCCTCCATTAGATAAAAAATAAGGGGGATCTGCAAATATCATATCTATCTTGGAAGAAGGCAATGCCTTCATTATTTTTATGCAGTCATCGTTATATATCATAGAGTCCTCCTAATATTAATTAGGAGAAAAAAATCGCATTTTAAAAAATAAGATAAATATATTTCTACTCTTTTGATGATAGAAGACTTTCTAAAGCCCCATTTTCTAAATCATTTAAATTATAAATGGTATCTAAGACATCAAAAGTCTCTTCAAGATTGTGTTTAACATCTTTCCAACCTATTCCATCTGTGAACCAAACAAAAGTAAAACCATTGATTTGCTTCGATTCAAGAGCTAAGTTTTTATAGCTTCTCGCCGTCTCATGTAATTTAGAGCCGCCTCTACCATAAAAGTTACATTCGCAGGCATATACGTGATTATTAATATATAATACAAAATCGAATCTTTTTTCAGTCTTACCATTGTTACTAATGTTGCTTAGATTTAAATTAAATCTTTTTTCAATTTCCGTTTTAGTCATTTCTTTAAAATAAGTGACATCTTTTATTAAACCATACTTAATAAAATAAGATTCGATTAAATCTTCCATCGCATCACCGGTTCTATTTTTTCTTGCGTTAGTGTCCATACCAACTTCTATTCCGGTTACATAATCTACTAAGTTATTGATGATATGATTTTTTAATAGATCAAATAATTTAGTTTCTCTCATGAATTTAACGTAATCATCAATCGTATTATTCGGCTTATCAAAGTTATATATTAATTCACCTTTAGAATCATTAATCTTAATTTCATGCTCTCTTTTAGCTAATAAGATAGGAATAACTTTTAAGGTTTTAGGATATTCTTTAAGAAGATATTTAAATTCGTTTTCAATATCGGTAGAGCCGATAAGAGAATTTAAAATATTTAATTCAATTTTAATAGATTCAACATTGCTATATACTTTTTTAAAATCCGTTGTAGAGTGGCAAATTATATAAGGAAGGAATTAGCAAATTAAGTAAAGAAAAAGGACATGCTTTATTAATTTGCATG
>CALVJO010000034.1 GCA_944332225.1 uncultured Bacilli bacterium
CCAAATTAAAGGTAATTTCGTATATAAAATAGAAAAATAATCTTCTTTAATCTCATTTTTTTCTTTTTTTTCACTTTCATCTTCAAATACAATTTCCTAGGCAACAAAAAAAATCACCTAAACGGTGATTGAGATTTTTAATAAGCCTTTCTTCTGGCCATTTCAGATTTTCTTTTTCTCTTAAGACCAGGTTTTAAATAGAATTCTCTTTTTTTAGTTTCTTGGATAATTCCGGCTTTGTTAACTTGACGTTTGAATCTACGAAGTGCTTCGTCTAAAGATTCTTCTTTACGAACGACAGTTCTTGGCATTAATTAATTTCACCCCTTCTTGGTTTCACAAGTGAAATTATAGTTAAGGTTGAATTTTAATGCAATAAGAAATATCTATTTTCACTTTTTTATTATTTATCATGCCTTGCTTATAAAAAGTATTTTTTAAAACAACTTTAGATAAATGCAATACAACTTTACATTTTCACGTTTCTATTCGATAATGTAGAAGCTTTAGGAGATAATTATGAATGATTTATTAATGATATTAACTTCTGTTGAGACTCCTTCTAGTGGTGAGTCACCTTATGTAGAATGGTTAACTAAAATCTTGCATTATTTTGCTAATACCGTGATCTTCTTGTTAGAGCTCGTGGGAATCATCGTTATTTTAATTGGAGCCTGCAGGGCTATTCATTTAATTTTTAAACAAGTTATCACAAAGGGTAAGTATAATGCGAAAATATCATTAGCCCATTCTCTTCAATTAGGCTTAGAATTTAAAATGGGCGCGGAGATTATTAAAACCGTCATGGTCACCGAAGTTTCTGAGCTTTTAATCTTAGGAGCTATCATCCTCTTAAGAGCAGTTCTTTCATTTATAATCTATTGGGAAATCAAATGTGAACAAAAGGAGCAGCTCCAAGAATTAGAAATCTGCAAGATTGAGCTCGCTACCCATAAAAATAACGCTTCTAAGAATGACGAACAAGTTTAAAACTTGTTCTTTTTTTTATATAATGAAGTCATGAATTACTGTCCTTTAAATATTCAAACTGGATATAGCTTTCTCTCCTCATCTTTAAGAGTTGAGGACATCTTTATTTATTCAAAAAAATACTCTTATGTTTCTTTTGGGGTTAATGATTTCAAATCGATTTCTTGTTTCTCAGATTTAGTTAAATATTCAAAAAAATATTCTTTTAAACCGATCTATGGGACAAAAATTAACGTTCAAGGAATCGATCTATCAATCTATATCGCTGACGAAAATGGATATTTTAATTTAATTCGCTTAATTAATCTTAAATCTATATCATTCGATGAGCTAAATAATCATAAAGATGGTTTAGTTGCTATCTTATCATTTAATAATCCTTTAATAGATTTATTTTTAAAAGATGAAATTAAATTTTCTAAGCTAATCTTTTCTTTAGAAAATGGATTTAAGGCCTTTTATCTTGGAAATGAAATCTATTCTCCTCATGACAAAATTATCATGGATAAGTTTAGAGATTATTGTAAGAACCATAATTTTAAGATGGTTTGCTTCAATAAACATCTCTATTTAAAAAAGGATGATGCGATTCTTTTAAAGATTTTAGATGCGATTAAAAATAATTTAAAATTATCATCTAAGCAAGAAACTGGTCCATATTTCTTTTTAAAACCTCAGGCTTTAAAGACCATTTATACAGATGAAGAAATCGAAAATACGTTTGAGATATATTCTATGTGTAAAGATTTCGAATTTATCAAAAAACGTGGAAAGATGATTAATTTTCCTTATCAAGATAAAAAGCTTGAATTAAAGAACCGTTGCTTAGCTAGATTACAAGAATTGAATCTAAGCGAGAATCAAGATTACTTATCTAGATTAGATTACGAGCTTAACACTATTGAAAAAATGGGATATCTAGACTATTTCTTCATCGTCTCAGATTATGTTCATTTTGCTAAGACTAATGATATATTAACTGGGCCTGGAAGAGGCTCGGCTGCCGGCAGTTTAGTCTCATTTTTATTAAATATCACCGAGATCGATCCAATTAAATACGATTTATTATTTGAAAGATTTTTAAACCCTGAAAGAGTGTCTTTACCTGATATCGATGTTGATTTTATCGATTATAAACGTCCATCGATCTTTTCTTATCTTCAAGAAAAATATTCTAAGGATCGTTTTGCCTACATTGTCACCTATCAGACATTTAAAGCTCGTTCAATTTTACAGGATCTAGCTAGAGTTTTCTCTTTAGATAGCCGCGATGTTAATAATATTGTCTCCGTTTTAAAAGGAGATACTTTCTTAGTTAATAAAGATAATCTCTCGCTTCAGGAACTAAGAAAGGATGAATATTTTAATCAAATCATCACCTTTGGAGAGAAACTTGAATTCTTGCCTCGTCAAGAATCAATTCACGCCTCTGGAATTATTTTAAATGACTCTCCTTTACCTTTATCAATCCCGATTAAAGAAGAAAATAATTCATTAGTCTCCTTGTTTGACGCAGGGTTATTAGAAAAGCTCAACTATTTAAAAATGGATATTCTTGGTTTGACTAATCTTTCGATAATCGAATCTCAGCAAGATTATTTAAAATCAATGTTCAATATAGATATTTCTTTTTCTAATGTTCCTTTAGATGATAAAAAGACCTTTGATATTCTAAACCAGGGTCTTACGGTTGGTCTATTCCAGCTCGAATCAGAAGGGATGACTAAATCTTTAAAACTAGTTTCTATCGATTCATTTTTAGATGTCGCCGCTTTAGAGGCTCTTTACCGTCCTGGACCTATCAATAATATTTCTACCTATGCCTATAATAAACATCATATAGATAAAATTAGATACCTTAACAATCAAGTAAAACCAATCTTAGAATCAACTTATGGAATCATTATTTATCAAGAGCAAATCATGCTTTTATCAGAAATTTTAGCCTCATTTTCTTTAGGAAAAGCTGATATTTTTAGAAGAGCAATCTCTAAAAAAGATGTAAATTTATTAACTTCATTAAAAGATGAATTCATCAATGGTTGCCTCAGTAATAATCTAAGTAAAAATGAAGCAATCTCAATTTATCAAACTATAGAAAAGTTTGCTTCATATGGATTTAATAAATCTCACGCGATATCTTATTCCTTAATTTCTTATCTTATGACCTATATTAAGGCTAATTATCCTTCTTGTTTCTATCTTGGAATCTTAAATCATCTATCTCTAAGCGATAAAAGAATTAAAAATATATTAAAAGAATTAAGTTATTTTAATCTTCAACTTCATCTACCTTCTATCTCTATCTCTAAAAATAAATATATTCTTAAAGATAATAAAATCTACATTCCTTTCTCTTCGATCAGGGGAATCAATAAATTACAGCTTGAAAAGATTTTCTTGATTCAAAAGGAAGATATTTCTACTTTTGAAAGCTTCTTAAAATCCTGCGTGAAGCATAAATTAAATGAAGAAACTATCGTATCTTTAATTAACGCGGGAGCCTTAGATGAATATAATTATTCTCGTTCCACCTTACGGAAAAATTATTCTAAATTCATCGCCTTCTACACGAATTTTGATCCGAGAAGTTTCACTTCTATTGAAGAAGAAAGAATGTTTGCTCCAAAGATTGAAATATTTGATGAGGATGAAGAGCTAAAAGATAGTTTAGAAAAAGATAGTCTATCCATTGTTTTAACTTCATTAAAGCAAAGTAAATATCTAAAATATGTTGAGCAAAACAATTTATTAACTTTGTCGGATGTTAGAGAAATTGAAGATAATAAGCGAGTTAAAATCTTTTGCTTCATCAAAGAGATGCAAACGTTTAAAACAAGGCGTAATGAAGAGATGGGAAGATTGATAATTGAAGATTTTGAAGTTTCATCTAATGCGATTTTATTTCCAAGTTATTATCAACAATATCATCTTTTAATTAAGGAAAATAAGCCTTATATTTTAGAAGGATACTTCACTTATGATAAGAATCATACTCGATCCTTCGTTATTGAAAAGCTAATTTTAAAAGAGGAACTACAATGAAAAAAATAATTATTATCGATGGTAATTCTTTACTATTTAGAGCCTACTATGCAACTTCCATAACTGGCAATATCATGCATACTAAAGATGGTTATCCAACTAACGCGATCTACGCATTTTCTAATATGATTCGTTCGATAACTTCATCTTTAAAGCCGGGAGAAGATTATATTTTTGTATCTTTTGATACTGATAAAAAGACTTTTCGTCATCAAAAAATGGAAGAATATAAAGCTCAAAGAAAACCAATTGACGAGGCTTTAAAAAAACAATTCCTTCCTAGTAGAGAATTTTTAGATTGCTTAAATATCTTTCATTATGAGCTAGAAGGGTATGAAGGAGACGATTTAGCAGGCACGGTAGCTAAGATGGCTTCTTCTCAAGGCTTTGATGTTGAAATATATACTTCTGATAAAGATTATCTTCAATTAATCGATGATAATATTCACGTGAACATGATTAAAAAGGGATTAAAAGAAATCGTTAGATACGATGAAAAAAAGTTATTTGAAGATTATTCTTTAACCCCTCCTCAAGTTAGAGACTTTAAAGGTCTAGCAGGAGATCCATCTGACAATATTAAAGGAGTCCCGGGAATCGGGGATAAAACTGCGATTAAATTAATCAATCAATACGGCGATTTAGAAAATATCATCGAAAGCATGAAAAATGAGACGAGTAAAGTTGCTGAGAAAATTACCTCGCATCAAGATGATGCAAGATTTGCTAAAGAGATGGCGACTATTATAACCTCATGTCCATTACCTTTCACTTTAGATGATTTAATCTTTAAATCTCCTAATTTTGATAAGCTCGCATCTTTTTATTCTAAATATGAATTCTTTTCTTTATTAAAAAAGATTCAAGTAGAGGTTAAAAACGATTCTTCTTTAGAGCCGCCTATAGACGTCACATACATTGATTCTTTGACTGATATTAAGCATATTCCCTTTGTTTTTTATTTAATATCTGATGATGTTAATTATCATAAAGGGAAAATCACTAAGGTTGTTTTTTCCTATAAGCAGCAACTATATATTTTCCCTATAGGTTCTATTAACGATCTATTAAGTTTAAAAACTTATTTTGAAGAGGAGACTATCTTAAAATCTACCTTCGATGTCAAACGGGCTATCTGCCTTTTAAATAAGTATTCGATACGATTAAAAGGTGTTGATCTAGATTTCATGCTTGGAACTTATCTCCTTGATTCATCATTTGGGGAAGATAAAAAAATCGTTTGTTCCTTTTATAAAGAAACCATTGTTAGATTAAATAACAAAGAAGAGGAAGATTATCTTTTAACCTTAAATATCGAAAAGCATTATCAAGATTGCTATAAGCTATTAAAAGAAAGAAACGCTTTAGATTTATATAATAATCTTGAGCTTCCTCTCTGTAAGACTTTGGCTAAGATGGAAATTGAAGGATTCCCTCTTTCTAGAGATGTTTTAAAGGAAATCAATGATGATTTTAAATCTAAGCTACTAGAGATTGAGGATTTAATTTATTCCTTCGCTGGATATAAATTTAATATCTCTTCACCTAAGCAAGTAGGCGATTTATTATTCAATAAACTTAATCTTCCTAAGAATAAAAAAGATTCTACTTCGATTGAGGTATTAAACTCGTTAGTTTCTTATCATCCAATTGTAAAATTAATTATCTTACATAGAAAATATTCTAAGTTAGTCTCCACTTATACAGATAACTTACAAAATTATCTTTTTGAAGATAATAAGATTCATACCATATTCCATCAAGCTTTAACCTCAACTGGTAGATTATCGTCTTCTGATCCTAACCTTCAAAATATTTCTATCAAGGACGATGAAGGAAAATTGATTCGAAAAGCTTTCTTCTATGATGACGATGATTATCTTTTGATGTCCTTAGATTATTCTCAAATTGAGCTTAGATTATTAGCTATCATGGCTAACTGTCAAAGTTTAATCGAGGTATTTTCACATGACGGAGATATTCATTCTTCAACCGCGAGAAAGGTTTTCCATATCCCTGAAGGAATGGAAGTTGATCCTTCCATGCGAAGAAAAGCAAAGGCTGTCAACTTTGGAATAGTTTATGGAATCTCATCTTTTGGTCTTGCTGAGCAGATTGATTCATCTCAAGGGGAAGCTAAGAATATCATTCAATCATTCTATAAAGCCTATCCGGAGATTGAAAATTATTACAAGAATTTATTATCAAAAGCTTATGAAGATCTCTACGTTGAAACGATGTTTGGTAGAAGAAGATATCTAAAAGATTTAGCTTCTGATAAACATATGGTAAAAGAGCAAGCTAAACGGATGGCGATGAACGCGCCGATACAGGGGACAGCCGCGGACATCATCAAAAGCGCGATGATTAAGGTTGATGAAGCTTTAAGTAAAAAGAATTATAAATCTAAATTAGTCTTACAAATTCACGATGAACTAATCTTAAAAATCTATAAAGATGAGAAGGATGAAGTTTATTCTTTAGTTAAAGATATTATGGAAAATATCCTTGATTCTAAAATAAAATTATCTGTTGAAGGAGGCGTAGCCAAGTCTTGGTACGAAACTAAATAATATGCCTGAATTACCTGAAGTTGAAACGGTTAGAAGAACCCTTTTGAAGCACATAAAAGATCGTCATCTAATAAAGACTGAAATCCTTTATCCTAAGATGATAAAATCTGATATTGATACTTTTTTGCTATCGACTAAAGATGTATATTTTAAAGACATTGAAAGAAAAGGAAAATTTTTAATATTTATTTTATCGAATGATATGGTTATCGTATCTCATCTTCGGATGGAAGGAAAATTCATGTACTTTAAAACTAAAGATACTTATTCTCCTTATGTCAAGGTGGTCTTTTACTTAGATAATGATGATGTCATGGTCTATGATGATATGCGTTGCTTTGGGATAATGGAACTACATAGTTTAAAAGAATATCGAGATAATTTGATTCCTTGCTTAAAGAAGCTTGGACAAGAACCTTTTGATCTCGATGAAAACACCTTGCACGATAAATTAAAAAACTTATCTAGCGAAATTAAAACATCTTTATTGAATCAAGATATAATTTCTGGATTAGGAAATATCTATGTTGATGAAACTTTATTTGATTGTAAGATTTCTCCTTTTAGAAAATCTTCTTCTATAACATTAGATGAATGTAGAAGCATCATTCTTTCAGCAAGAAAAATTCTTTTGAAAGCTATCGATGAAGGAGGATCGACTATTGATTCTTATCATCCTGAAAACGGCGTGGATGGAAAGTTTCAAAACTCGCTTCTAGTCTACGGGAAAGAAAAGAAACCTTGCTCAATATGTAATAGCTTAATATTAAAAAGAAAGCTCCACGGAAGAGGAACTCATTTTTGTCCTAGATGTCAAAAGGTAGCTAAGGTAATTGGAATCTATGGGAAAATTGCTTCAGGGAAATCTACATTAAGCAACTTTATCAGCCAGTTTTATCCTACATTTTCTTCAGATGAATATATTAATTCGCTTTATAAAACTTCTTTAAATGAAGATCATCTTGAGTTTAAACAATTCTTAATTAAAACCTTCTCAGAAAAAGTAATTAATGACAATCTAACAATCTCTAAAGGAGAAATAAAAAATCAAATTAATTTAGATAATCAAAAAAAGATAGCTTTAGAAAACTATCTTTATCCCTTACTCAGGAAAGCCATTCACGAATTTATAAAAGAGCATGAATCATCTTTATTAATTTTCATCGAGATACCTTTATTATTTGAAAAAGGATTCCGTAATGAAGTTGATTATGTCTTAGGTGTCGATTGTTCTTATCTCAAACAAATTGAACATCTAAAAGCTCGTAACAGTAAAATAGCTACTGATTTAAAGCTTAATCAAGATCATCAATTCGATAAAAATATCAATAAGATAGATTATGTAATTTTTAATTCTTCAACCCTAGAAGATTTAAAAGCTAATACCTTCAAGGCTGTAGATTTCTTTTTAAATCGTTAGTTATTAATATCCTAGCAATATAGTTGTTTTATCAATCTTAATGGTTCTTATTTGAAATAGACAATACTGTTCTTTTTCAATGGTGAAAGAAAACATATCTCCAATTTTATAATTCTTTTTATCGTAGATAAAATCAAACTCTTTAGTTTCTATATATTCTAATATCTCATCGCTTACTATCCCTTCTTTACTTATTTTGTAAGTTAGCAAATTCGCCTCATTTTCTAAAGAAGAATAGCTGATCATAAAATTTGAAAAATCTATGATGGTTAAGGCTAATAATATCATTAAAAAATATTTAAATATCTTCATATCAGTATCCAAACAAGATTAAGTAATTTTCTAAAAGAATCACTAAAACGCCTATTAATAGAAGATATGAGATTCCTTTAAATATAGTTAACGACATATTAGATTTTAAAGAATAGTTATCTAATTCGCTGATCAGATGATAACGAGATACATTATTAATGTTTCGATAAGCATTTTTTATAGTTAGCTCGAAGATAAATAACATTCCGTCTTCAAATATTCTAAAAGGATATTTTTTTATTAACTCAAGAGTCGGATTAATATTTGAATCATGATAAGAAGATTGTAAAGGTGAAATAATTTTTTCATATTTTTTGTTTAGCTCATGGCTTGCGATGATGAAAGCATTATAAGGAGTTTCAAAATTAAGATGAATTAAAAATAAAAGAATGAATTTATTAAACGCTAGCTCGATATTGTTTCTCTCATCGTAATAAAATATAAATAAACAACCTAATAAGTAAAGAATGGTAAAGAGCAAAAATATAGATCCAAAAATTAAGGTATAATAGACTTCTTTACTTAATTCTGAATAGACAAAATCAAATATTGAAACTAAGAAAAATCCTAATATTAAATCTATCGATATAAATAATGTTAGATTATTTAATGACTTCATTTTTCCTTCAAAATCAAAGGTTAACCCATAGAAATTATTTAGTTTTAAAATCTCTTTGAAAGAATTATCTTTATCTTTTTTATATCCTTCATTTAGAAGTACCTTTTTAAATAAGGTAAACGGTTGATATGATAAATATCCATCAATCCGATTTAACTTAGATTCTAAAGATGTTAAAGACTCTATCTCTTGATAAATCTTTTTAGGAAAATCTTTTCCTTTAAGAAGATTGATTTTAAGATTCTTTTCATCTTTTAAAAATGAATAATAGAGATTTTGCATGATGTTTTTAGCTAATTTAACCTTATTAACCCTCAAAAAATAAGGTTCAAAGATTAAAAAGGCTAACGAAAGCAAGACAACTATCCCTGACATCATGAAAATATATTTTAAATTGTTGTCGAGTATCAAATAGATAATCCCTTCAAAAATGGCTATGACTATAAAATAAATATATCGATTCTTATTCATATGTAAAATAATAAATTTTAATCCTTTCTAAAAATAATAATGAATATTTAACTTTCAAGTACAGCGATATAGAGTCTATATAACTAACTTCAAGCGAATAATTTAAATACTTAAATTCTTTTAAATTATTAGCTCTTAAATCTGAAAGAGTATCTTTAAATACATTAACATCTAAAATAGGATCATCTTCTTTAAAATAAATAGATGCCTTATAAGCAATTTCAAAATTAACTTTGCAAGCATCGATAAACCATTTTTCCTGCAAGGATAAATTAAAAGAGTTAAAAATTAAAATTAACAACAAAAGATAACGCATTTAAATCTCCTCAAAATTATGATTATTTTCTATAACTTCAACATAATTATCGTTTATCTCTTCGATAATAAAATTCCTATAATCATCGAAAAGGAATGTTAGATTACAAATGAATTGAAAAGTGGTAAAGTCAAATACAATTTGAGATTCGATTATTTGCTCATCGAAAGATAACGGAAAATATAAGTAACTTGATTTATATCCTTTTTTATCTAAATTGATTTCTCTATTTGAATATGAATAATAAAACTCATCTTCAAAGCTGATCGAAAGCTTATCTTTTAAACTTATTTTAAGAGAAAACACATGAGAACACGTTTGGTAATCAAAAGGATAATAATTAAATATTCTCTTGGAACAATTGAAAATAAGCTTCCCTAAATAATCTCCTTCAAGATTACCATGATTTTCTAATAGCTTTATGTTTCTTATATCAAGATAATTTTTAAATTCATATCGATCATTTAATAAATAAAAATATGGTTCATCATCATCTAAAATTGTAATATCTGAAGAGAATAAACAATAATCATAGTAAAAGTAAGGGTCGATAGATTGAACTGATGTCTGTCAAGTAGACAGAGAAAATTTAAAAATAATTAATTAAAAGTAAATATAGTTTGAAAAGGAAT
>CALVJO010000035.1 GCA_944332225.1 uncultured Bacilli bacterium
TGTTAAGTTTTATTAACTATTCAAATTCTATTTATTTTACTTTTTTAATTAATATCTTTCTCGGTGAATAGTAACAAAATAAAACTTATTTTGAAAAATTGTTGTTGACTAGTTATTTTGCTTTTGCTAGTATGAATAGGCGGCCAAGATAGGACGCATAAATTTGCCCCCTTAGTTAATCGGTATAACAGATCCATGGTAAGGATCCGTGCGTGGTTCGACTCTGCGAGGGGGCACCATTAAAAATGAATAGCCTAGATCCCCCCTTTTCTAGGCTTTTTATTTTAAAATAATTGCTAAAATAGCAAAAAATGCAATTTTTTATAATAAAATGTAGATAAATATAAATATATATATTATTATTCAAACGTAACAAGCGATTGTTATTTTCTTCGATTCATTTTAAATGATTTAGAAGTGGGCTTCCCACTTTTTATTTTGAAAAGGAGGTGTTAGGATGAACGAATTCGATAAAGCTCTTATTGAGATATTAAATCCAGCTATGGAACAAGAAAATTGCCATATCGACTTTCTTTCCTATAAGAAAGGTAAAAAAGAGAACATTCTAACTATTTACTTAGAAAAAGATGATTATTCATCATTGACTCTCGATGATGTCGTTCATCTTTCTGAAATTCTTTCTCTCAAGTTAGATGAAACGGATCCGATTAAAGAAAATTATTCATTGGACGTATCTACTTCAGGAGCGATTAAAGAAGTAAAGGATTTTTCAAAACTTCCTCTTCTCCTCGGTAAGTATTTCGAGATAAGACTCAAAAATCCTATCGACGGAGAAAACATCTATCTAGGTTATTTAAATGAAGTTAATGATGACACGATTTCCTTATCTTATCGCATCAAGACAAGAGAAAAAGTAGTGATCATCGACAAGAGTAATATCAATAAAGCTACCTTAACGGTAAAACTATAATAGGGGTAAAAATTATGGCAAAATCTAGCAAAAAATCATTAAATTCATTAGGAATTAATTTACAAGAATTAAACAATGCTTTTGAAAGCTTTGAAAAAGATTACGCAATGTCAAAAGCTGACGTTGTAAATTTACTTTGCGATGCGATTCAAACTGTAGTTAGAAAAAAGCACATTGAAGGTCTTGATGATCCAAAAGTTGAAGTAACTATGGATCCAGTTTCCGGAATTATTCAAATCTACAATGTCAAGGATATCGTTGAAGATGTTGAAGATGATGAGCTTCAAATTTCTTTAGAAGACGCCTTAAAGATCGATCCGGAAGCAAAAATCGGAGGAGAGATCAAATTTGAAGTCAATTTTAATTCTCTCCCTGTCAGCGAAGTTAAAAAGATTGGAAATATCTTTATGCAAAGATTAAAAGAGGCTCAAAAGAATATTGTCTCTGAGATGTATAAAGATAAAATCGGAGAAATTATTAATGGTTCTGTTGAAAGCAAGAATCTAAATAATTCTTTAACTGTAGATATTGGTAAAACCAAAGTCACGATGAATAAGCATGATCTTATCTCCGATGAAATCACAAAATTTAATGTCGGCGATTCAATTAAAGTCTATTTAGATAAAGTCGGAAGCGGCGAGCAAGGTATTCATATAACTAGAACCGCGCCGGGATTTATTAAAAGATTATTCGAAGAAGAGATCAGAGATGTATATGATGGAACAGTCGTGATCAAAGATATCGCAAGAGAAGCTGGTCAAAGATCTAAAGTATCTGTCTATTCTCAAGATTTTAATGTCGATCCAGTTGGAGCCTGCATCGGACAAGGTGGAACCAAGATTCAAAGAATTTGTAAGCAAATCAACAATGAAAAGATTGATATTATTCAATATCATGATTTAAAAGAATTATTCATTGCTGAATCTCTTCAACCTGCAAAAGTAATTGGTGTTTATTATAACGAACCTGAGAATAAGTATTTAGCTATTGTTAAAAATGGTGATTCTGGAATTGCAATTGGTAGCCACGCGGTCAATGTTAGATTAGCTAGCAAATTAACTAATTCTAAGATCGATATCAAAGAAGAAAAAGAATGCGGAGCTGATTTAGACTATAAGACTGTTGAAGAGCTCACTAAATTAGAAGAAGCGATGAATTCAGAAAAGAAGAAGAAAGCTCTCCTTGAACAATTAAAGATTGATGAAGAGAGAAGAAAGAAAGTTCTTGAAGAGGCGGAAACTAAAGAAAGAGAAGCCTTAGATGAATTTATCGATGAAGAAGAGGATGATACCTTTGAAGAAGTAAATGAAATCAAAGCTGAAGATAACGTTCAAGAAGCTAACGAAGTAACTGAGGAAGTTAAAGCTGAGGAAGTTACTCCTGCAGTAGAAGAAAAAGTAGAATTTAACCCAGTTATCATGCAAAAGGTTTCTCTTGAGGAGCTAGAAAAGCAAATCGAAGAAGAAAAGAAACAAAAAGGTAATCAAACCACTAAATCTAGAAGAAAACAAGAAGAGCATGAGGAAGTTAAGCCTTCTAAAGAAGAAGAGAAGTTCACACCTAGAAAAGATATTTATACTGAAGAAGAACTCGCAGAGATGGATGAATACGAAGATGATGATGACGATTCCTTCTATGATGATGTCGACTACGATGATTACGATCAGTATTACGATGATAAATAATGAAAAAAGAAGTGTTGAGAAAGTGTTTAGCGACTAATCAGATGCTCGATAAAGATGATCTAATTAGAATTTGTAAAACTAAGGACGGAAAAATCTTTATCGATCCGACGATGAAAGCAAACGGACGCGGGGCCTATGTAAAAAAAGATAAGGAAGCAATAGCTATCTTAGAAAAGAAAAAATTGCTTCAAAAGGCCTTTAAGTGTGAAATAGATCCTTCTCTATATCAAGAACTATATGGATATATCGAATCAAAATAAAATTAAAACTTATTTACAATTTTGTTATAAATCTGGAAAGATGTGCTTTGGAGAGACTTCAATCATCAAGATGATGATGGGAAAAGTTAATCTTCTAATATTAGCCAATGACATCGCAGATAATCAAAAGAAAAAATATTTAGAAAAAGCTAACTATTATAATGTTAAAGCATTATTCTTATTTGATAAAGTAACCTTAGGAAGCTTATTTTCTAAAAATGATGTTGCCTGCGTTGGAATCATGGATAATTCATTAGGAAAGCAAATCTTAAAAATTCTAGATTTAGAAAACAACTAACATTATTAAGAAAGGAGATTATATGGCGAACAATACAAAAAAATTTGATAAAAGATCTCAAAATGCATCTTTCCAAAAGGATAAGAAACCTGTTAAGAATAACTTGGTATTTAAATATCAAGGAGACTTATCATTAGGAGATTTAGCCAATAAAATCTCTATTCCTGCAACGGATATCATCTCTTTCCTATTCTTAAAAAAGATGGTTACCACGACGATTAACCAAACTTTAGGTGAAGATTTGATTAAAGAAATCTGCTCCCATTTCCAAATTAAATTTGAAAAGGAAGAAATTGAAAAAGAAGCTGATTTAATTCCTTCTAATATCGAAGATGATGAAGCTTTATTACAAGAAAGACCTCCAGTTGTCGTGGTCATGGGTCATGTTGACCATGGTAAAACAACATTGATTGATGCGATTAGAGATTCTCACGTCGCAGATAAGGAAGCTGGACTTATCACTCAGCATATTGGAGCTTATCAAAAAGAAGTAAATGGTAAAAAGATTACTTTCTTAGACACTCCTGGACACGAAGCGTTCACCGCGATGAGAGCAAGAGGTGCTTCTGTCACCGACATAGCTCTTATTGTTGTAGCCGCGGATGACGGAGTGATGCCTCAGACTGTTGAAGCAATCAATCACGCGAAAGCTGCAAATGTTGAAATCATCGTGGTTATTAATAAAATCGATAAACCAACCGCAGATATTGAAAGAGTGTATCAAGAATTATCTGAATATGATTTAATCCCTGAAGAATGGGGAGGAAGCACGATTTTCTGTAAAGTATCCGCGAAGATGAAAAAAGGAATCGATGAACTTTTAGAAACAATTTTGGTAGTTTCTGAGCTTCTTGAACTTAAGGCTAATCCTTCAAGAAAGGCTTTAGGATCGGTAATTGAAGCTTCCTTAGATAAAAAGGAAGGTGCCAAAGCTACTTTATTAGTTCAAAACGGAACTTTGAGAGTCGGAGATTATCTAGTTATCGGCGATTATTATTGTAAGGTTAGAAGAATGGTTAATGAATATAAGCAAAACTTATCTCAAGCCTTACCTTCAACCCCTGTCGTGGTAACTGGAATTGAAAATGTTCCTCAAGCTGGAGATCATTTTAGAGCCTTTAATTCTGAAAAAGAGGCTAGGGAAGTGGCTAATGCTAGACAACTCTCATCTCGCGACAAGGCTTTAAATGTTTCTAAAGGAACTAGCTTAGAAGAATTATTTGCTTCTGAAGGGGAAATTAAAAATATTAATATCATCTTAAAAGGTGATACCACTGGTTCAGTTGAAGCAGTTAAATCAGCTTTATTAAAACTCGCTGTTGAAGGAGTTAAGATTAATATCATTCACGCTCAAACAGGTGGAATCACTGAATCAGATATCATCTTAGCTTCAGCCTCTCATGCTTTAATCTATGGTTTCAATGTTAGACCATCCGCTCAGGTTAGACAAAAAGCTGATGAAGAGAAAGTTGAAATTCATCTTCATAACATCATTTACGCCTTAACTGAAGAAATTGAAAATGCTATGAAGGGTCTTATGAAACCTGTTGAGGTTGAAGAAGTCTTAGGTCAAGGAGAAGTTAGACAAACTTTCACTGCTTCGAAAATTGGCACTATCGCTGGATGTTATATAACCGATGGGTTAGTTAAACGTAACGCTTTATGTAGAATTATAAGAGACGGCGTGGTTATTTACTCTTCATCAATTAAATCATTAAAAAGAGAAAAAAATGATGCATCCGAAGTTAAAAAAGGCTTTGAATGCGGAATCACTATTGAAAACTTCAATGATATCCATGAAGGCGATATCATCGAAGCTTACGAGATTAAGCTCGTAGAAAGGAAGTAATATGGCTCAAAAAGGACCAAGAATTCAAATGTTAATTAAAAAGAACATCATGGATATTATCATGTTTGAGCTTGAGGATCCTTTGATGAAACTTACTTCGGTTAATGATGTTGTCGTCAATAAAGACCATTCATTAGCTAAAGTTTATATCTCAAGTCTAGATCGTTCTAAAAATGATGAAGCTTTAAAAATATTAAATGATAATAAGGGATTTATTAGATCTTCTTTAGCTTCTAAGATGGATATCTATAAAGTTCCAGAAATCGCATTCTTTAAAGATGATCTAGTCGATAAGTATGAAAAAATAGATAATATCTTAAAAGAACTTAAAATTAACGATGAAAAATAGGGAATTCCCTATTTTTTATTTTCTAAGATAAGATTGATATTAAATGTGAGATTATTAGATATTTATTAGATTTTAATTTAGCTATAATATTTTTGAAGGAGATAAGTACTATGTCAATATTAGTAACTGGAGGACTTGGCTACATCGGTTCTCACACCATAATTGAATTAATTAACCAAAATGAGGAGGTTGTCTGCATCGATAATCTTTCTAATTCTAAGATTACCATGCTTGATCAAATTGAAAAGATAACCGGAAAGAGAATTACTTTTTATCAGGTAGATTGCTTGGATAAGGATGCCTTAGAAAACGTCTTTAAAAAGCATGATGATATTGATACCATCATCCATTTCGCAGGCTCTAAAGCAGTTGGAGAAAGCGTTGTTAAACCTCTTTTATATTATGAAAACAATTTAATGTCGACGATTAATTTATTAAATTTAATGATTAAATATCATGTTAATAATTTTGTCTTCTCTTCATCAGCAACTGTCTATGGTAATCCTGAAAGAGTCCCTCTTTTTGAAACTGATAAAATCGGGGGAACCACGAATCCGTATGGAACTACGAAGTTAATTATTGAAGGCATCTTACAAGATGTTTATAAAGTTCATAAAGAATTAAATATTGCAATACTTCGTTACTTTAACCCAATTGGAGCCCATGAATCTGGATTAATCGGCGAGGCACCTAATGGAATTCCTAATAATTTAATGCCTTATATCACTCAGGTTGCAATCGGAATCAGAGAAAAATTATCAGTCTTTGGCGATGATTATCCTACACCTGATGGAACCGGAGTTAGAGATTATATTCACGTCGTGGATTTAGCTAAAGGTCACGTCGCGGCGATTAGCAAACTTAGAACTAATTCAGGTTTAGTTATTTATAATCTTGGAACTGGAAAAGGAACATCAGTATTAGAATTAGTCCATGCTTTTGAAGAAGCAAACGGGGTGAAGATTCCTTATGTGATCGCGCCTCGTCGCGCGGGAGATATCGCTGAATGCTACGCTAACTGCGATAAAGCTAAAAAAGAATTAAATTGGGTGGCGACTCACTCTATTGTTGATGCTTGTCGCGATTCGTGGAGATTCCAACAATATTTCACGAAGATGGAAAGTGAAAAATAACTATTATTAATTAATAAATCTAGTATTTATAGGATGGCTTATAATTCAAAGTTTTTTGATAAAAGCCATCCTTTTTTTGATAATTTAAAGAAGTAAAGATATCTTGATATAGGGAATAAATATTCTCTTTAATATTAAAAGTAATCGGGTTTTCTTTTAAAGGCAGATAGTATTCTAAATATTTGATGAAAAGAAGCACTTTAGAATCATCTATAGTCTTGATTTGTTCAAGATAAACATTCTTTCCTTCCTTAGATATTAATCCATATAGAATTAAATTATCATCAATTTTTTTAGAATCAAAGACATAAAAAAGCTTATTTTTAGAAGATAAATAATCATTAGAATCGATATTAAATTTATGATGGATAGATAAAAATTCTTCTAAAGTAGAGGCTTCTTTGATGCTTAAAGAAGGATATAAAGGAAATTCCTTTTTAGAAAACCACATATCAAAATGAATATCATCAAGCATCATATTATAGAAATTAATATTTGCTTCTTTATATTTAGAATAGATTGAATTTAAAAGAGTTTTAATCTCTTCACGCATGGTGACTTTATCATTTGGGCATTTAGATTTGATAATAGGAATATTTAAATAATTGCATCCTTTGATGATATCTTTTTCTTTAGTTAGTATCAAAGGACGAATAAAGGTGATATCCGCGCGTTCAAGATGCATCTTTGGAGAGAATGTAGCTATCCTTCCTCCATAGATTTGATTCATGATAAGAGTTTCAATCGCGTCATCAAAATGATGGGCAAATGAAACCTTGTTACAGGATAATCTCTCCGCGGCTTTATTAATCGCGGCTTTCTTCATTCTTGAACAGATCGAGCAAGGGAGATGGTTATCTTTATTTTTATGGGCTTGAAGGATGGTATAGACATCTCTTGAATCTTCAACATGCAAAGTTAATCCTAGAGATTTACAATAATCTTCTAATTTTTCTAATTCTAAATTACCAAATCCTAAATCGATGATAATTGGATAAATCTCAAAGTTTTTATTATTAAAGTTTTGATATAGTTTTAATAGTTTAAGCAAAAGCATCGAATCTTTGCCTCCGGATACTCCGACTGCGATTCGATCATTATCATCAATTAAGTTAAAGGTGTAATCAGCTTTACTAAGGCTAGAAAGTAGGTGTTTTACGATGTTTGACATTGTTTTTTCTCACCTAAATATTATAATTGTTGAGGTTAGATAAACAACAAAAATATGGATGGAGTTATTCTTGTAAATAAAGAAAAAAATTGGTCGAGCTTTGATGTCTGCGCGTTCATAAGACGAAAGTTTAACATAAAAAAAGTTGGACACATCGGGACCTTAGATCCTTTTGCTGAAGGTCTTTTAGTCGTTTTTTTAGGAAAAGGGACTAAGATGATTCCTTATTTTGAAGGATTGAATAAAGAATATGTTGGAACTTTAACTTTAGGAAAGAAGACTTCTACATATGATTTAACTGGAGAAACTATTGAAGAAAAGGATATCGTTCCCTTTACTAAAGAAGAGCTTATCTCGGCTTTAAATTCATTTTTAGGAGAGCAGGAGCAGCTTCCACCTATCTATTCAGCAATTAAAAAAGATGGAAAACCATTATATTATTACGCGCGTGAAGGGATCTCTATCGAAGTAAAAAAAAGATTGGTTAATATTTATTCTATAGATTTAATCTCTTTTGAAAAAGATTCAATCACCTTTAAAGCTAAGGTGTCTAAAGGAACCTATATTAGATCTTTAGGAAATGATCTAGCTATAAAATTAAATAATCTAGGATATTTATCTTCATTGACGAGAACTAAAATTGGCGATTTTACTCTTTCTCAAAGCAAGCACATTAAAGAGATAAATGAAGAAGATATCATCTCATTAGATAAAATATGGAATCACGGAATCTATAATATTGAGGATAGCTTGCTTAGCAAAGTTAAAAATGGTAATAAACTAAAGATTCCAAAAGATCAGATCGATGATGATTTAATCTTAATTAAAAATAAAGATGAAATACTAGCAATCTATAAAAAAGAACAATCCTTAAACGAGGTTAATATCTATAAAATTGAAAGGGGAATGTGGTGATGGAAACTTATTATATAAATCTAAAAAATATCCCATCGATTAAAGACGAGCTATCGCTTTGTCTTGGTTATTTTGATGGGTTGCATCTAGGTCATCTTGAACTGATTAAAGAGGCAATTAACTCTCCTTACTCTCCTTCAGTCTTAACTTTAGAATTTAAAAAAGGAATCAACATTAAAAATAAAGAAAGAATCCTTTCTTTAGAAGATAAAGAAAAAATCTTAGCCTCAATGGGAGTTAAATATCTCTTTGTTTTAGAATTTGATGAAGGAATGAAGAATCTTTCTCATGAAGATTTTTTAGAAGATATCATCTTAAAATTGCCAGTTAAGAAATTAATTGTCGGAGAAGATTTTACCTATGGTCATAATAAAGAAGGTAATATTGAAACATTAAAAGAAAATAATCATGCTCGTTATCATTTAACAGTTTTAAAAGATCGAACCTATCAAGATAAAAAGATCTCAACTAGAGATATAATTTCCTATCTTAAAGAAGGAAATCTAGATTTAGCTAATATCTTGATGGGAAGATTTTATAGCATAAAAGGGAGAATCGAACAAGGATTTCATCTAGGAAGTCATCAGCTATTTCCAACCGCGAATATTGATTTTGAAGATTATGTCGTGCCTTCTTTTGGAGTCTATGCTGTCTTAATATTATTAGATAATCAACTTCATCAAGGAATGGCAAACGTTGGAATTCATCCAACTATCAATCAGCTTTCTTCTCCCCTTTTAGAAGTTAATATCTTTGATTTTAATCAAAATATCTATTCTAAAGAAGTTACCATCTACTTTATTAAATACATTCGTAAAGAAATAAAATTTACTTCTTTAGATAGTTTAAAAGCGCAATTAATTACTGATAGAGAATCAATTAAACAAGCTTTAAGACCTTATTTTGATAGCAATGTTGCTTTAATTCCTTTTCTAGGAATGAAAGATTTTATTTTTGAAAAATCTTATGATGAATTAGCTAAAGTAATGAACAATCATCAAGGAAAAAAGCATGGGCCAAGCTATGAGATGGATCAAAGCACGATTATCTATGAACAAGATGGCTTTGATTTAGTTTTCTCTATGGATAATAAATTAATTGAAATAGACTATTATTCTTCCTCTTTACCTTTATTTAATGGTATCAAAGTTGGAATGAAGAAAGACGATGCTTTCAAAAAAGATCCTTCATTGATCCAAACCGATCTTGAAGGATTCTTCCTTTCATCCTTAGGTTATGTTTTAGCTATATTTAATGATCAAGTATCATCAATTTTTATTTTTGAAAGTCAAACTTTTTCTTCCTTAGTCTTATTTGATTCTTTAAGAGAGACAAAAGATGAATTAAAAAAACAAGAATTTATTACTGATATAAATAATTGTCTTGAAAATAAGATGACAAAAGAACAATTAAAAGAATTATTAACTTCTGATTTAAGCATTCTTCATGAGATAGTTATGAGTCACAAAACTAGTGAGTTAATCAAGATTATCGATATCATTGAAGACATTGAAAAAAATATAGATGATCTAGATATTAAAAAAGATATAAACAAGAAACTTAAAGAATTAAAAAAAGTAAATTAAAAAAGCTCATCTTGAACTGATGTCTGTCAAGTAGACAGAGAAAATTTAAAAATAATTAATTAAAAGTAAATATAGTTTGAAAAGGAAT
>CALVJO010000036.1 GCA_944332225.1 uncultured Bacilli bacterium
GGTTTTCTTTAACTTTTCAGTTATTGACGTTGTTATTTATTCTTCTACTTAGTTTTCAAAGATCAAGTGCTTTCCTTTGCTCTCGCTTAAGGCAAGCTTTCAAATCTTAATTCAAGCAATTTTCAGTGTCAACAACTTTTTTGAAGTTTTTTAACTTTTTTTCAATCGCTTGAATTTCACCCCAAGAAAACATGATTTAAATCTCTCATTCACGAGAAACTTTTTTCCGCGGTGTTCTTTTATGCTACATAAGGAAAATAACAATGTCAACAACAAATTTATTTTTTTGTTAGAATGTTTTGTATATATATTTTTAATTAATTTTCTTTAATAAAATAATAAGATTATTGAAACAAATTGTAATATTGATCCTAATAAAACAAAGATATGCCAAATGGAATGGAACCACTTTTTCTTTCTTCCAAGCGCGTAGAATATCATCCCGCTGGTGTAGGCTAGCCCACCTAATAGTAAAAAGATAAATGATGATAAGGATATAGCTTCAATAAGATCAAATATTATAAAGACAACGCACCATCCAATTCCAAGATATGATATATAGGAAAATATTTTAACTGGAAGTTTTTTCATCATCGTCGCATTTAATACGATGCCTAAAATAGATACTCCATAGACTATCGCTAAAATTATATATCCAGTTAAATTTCTAAGTGACACCAGAATATAAGGCGTGTAGGTCCCACATATTAATAAATAGATCGTGCAGTGATCTAATATTTGAAACACCGCCTTTCCTTTATTTAGATTTAGCATGTGATAGATGCTAGACATCGAATAAAGAATAATCATGCTAACTCCATAGATAACTAAAGCTAAAACATCTAATGAATCTCCTTTAATAGATGCAATGATAGTTCCTATTATTAAAAATATTATTCCAATGCCACCTCCAACTATAT
Source organism: uncultured Bacilli bacterium (assembly GCA_944332225.1). Taxonomy (GTDB): domain Bacteria; phylum Bacillota_I; class Bacilli_A; order RFN20; family CAG-449; genus CALVJO01. The sequence continues at coordinate 921 of CALVJO010000036.1, forward strand.
GGGTAACACCGTTAAATATCTCTTCACCTTTTGAATATAATTTTTCCATAAATCGCATTCCTTTCTTAACAAGAAAAATTATTTGTAAAGGGAAGAAAAAAATACACCTACTCAAAAGAAAAAAATTCTATTGAGATTTTTAAGCATTCTACTAATTAAAAAAACATCTCTACTGACAGTAGAGACTAATTATGCTTATTAAAATCTTCTTTTTCATCTAGAAGTAATCGTTGTTCAATCGCTATTTTTGATATCTCTTGCTGCAAAAGATTATCGATATCGATAGTTTCAAATAAATAATTATCAGCAAACATAATTGCTTTATTTAAAGTCCTATCATTTCTAACAGTCCAGGCGATAAGAGGATAACCTCGTTTACGATACTTTGAACAGTACTTGTTAGGTAAATTAGAAATACAATAAGAAATAAAATCCGCGTGAGAATACTTAATCACTAAAAGAGATGACATCAAATAACGAAATATAAAATTAGATTTTCTTAAAAGTCCTTGAGACATCTGGCCAATTGGATAAAGGTCAGTATGCTTCTTTAAGTATCTAACTAATTTAGGGTTATACGATTTGATAATGATTCGATCTTTAAATGGATATGAATCAAGGATATTTAAAATCTTTTCTCCATAAATTTTAACCATCTTCTTTGCATGTTTTAATTCAATATCAATCCCTACTTCCCCATTAATTAAATCTAAAACTTCTTGTAAAGTAGGAATCTCTTGATTATCAAACAATCTAATTTTCTTAACTTCTTCTAAAGTCATTTTAGAAATTTTTTTATCGATTCCGCACATGCGAAGAAGATTATTATCATGAGAGACAACCATCTCATTATCTAAAGTCATTCTCACATCTATTTTAATATTTAATTTTCTTTCCTTAGCTAAAAGAAAGGCTCTAAGAGAATTCTCTGAGATAGTTAAATCATGCAGCCCCCGGTTTGCGATAGGAACCTTGATAAATAATTGATTTAAAGATATTCGTTTCATTTTTCTTCCTCGATAGAAGAAAGATCATATAAAGGTAGAGAGTCTTCAAAAGAATATAATCCATAGTCATTAGCAAAAAATTTAAATTTGCCTTCATCTTCAAAATAAAGATAATGATTAGCTTGATTTACTAAAGAGAAGTTTAAATAAAAGCTTTCGCTGATTGAAAGAGAAAAAATAGGTATAGAAAGATATTCCCTTGGAGAATATTGAATGGAAAGTTGCTCATCATCGCGATCAGAGAATTCAACCCTCATCTGATTAAAAATATTACGATAGCCCGCGTTGATTTTATCGTCTAAGCAATTTTTAGCCTTGAAATTATTATCAAGATTCAAAATTGATGTAAATAAATTACCTAATAAAGATAAAACTAAGATTCCAACATGCGCGTTTATAGGGAAGAAGAAGCCTCTACTCATATATGAATATCCGTTTGAAATTGTTACCATATCATTAAAGGATGGAACATTTTGTAATGCTTCATTAGAAAGCTGATTCTTTTCAATCAATTCAAAATTAAAAGTATCTGTTAAGTATAATTCACTAGATGATTTAAAGACTAATATTGTCCCGTTATCCATCTTTTGATTTATGCTTAACACTTTCTTTCCTTCTTCAAAGCTAGTCAGTTTCTCTAAATCATGATTAATGACTGATTCAATGATTGCATTTACTTCATTAATTTTATTATTTAGATATAAAGTTTCTAAATCAGTCATCGCTAAAGTATAAAAGCGAATTATTAAATCGATCTCTTTTCTAGAAAGGATTAAACGATCAGGATTTTCAATAATTTTCTTAGATAATTTTATATAAGGATCTATTATTTTTTGTTCTAAATCACTTAAATTTTTTTCAGTGATTTCTGATAAATCTACATCTTTTTTAATTTGAAAATCGCGTTTAGAATAAAATGAAGAATATAAATCTAAGCAATATGGCTCATCTTGATAAAATTGATTCTTAATTACTTCAAATAGATTTAATGTGCTCATTGATTACCTCCTGAACATATTGATTAATATTGAATTCTTGAAATTTATAAGAAAATAGAGACTCGATTTTAGAAGTATCCATCTTATAAGAGAAATCGTGTCCCTTTCTATCCTTAACATATTTAATTAGATTAAGGTCGCATCCTAAGCATTTACAAATTGATTCAGCAATCTCTATCGCAGAATATTCTTGATGTGAAGATATATTATATATTCCATTCAATTTTGGATCAAAAGCGATTAAGTCAATTAAATTACAATTATCTTTTACATAGAGATAATCTCTTAAATTCTTTCCGTCTCCATAGATAGGAACCATTTTCTTCTCAAGAAGATTATTGATAACTTTAGGCATAAATTTCTCTATATTTTGATACTTACCATAGTTATTAGATGAACGAGTTATCGATATATTCATGTTATAGCTTCTCATGTAAGACAAACAAAGTAAATCTCCCGCGGCTTTAGACGCGGCATAAGGAGAAGATGGATTCAAACTATCAGTCTCCTTAAAATAATGTCCTAAGCTTTCTCCATAGACTTCATCAGTAGAAACTTGATGAAACTTTTTAACTCCATACTTCTTTGAAGCTTCTAAAAGTACATTTAAACCATAAACATTAGTCTTCGTAAAAATTAATGGATTAGTCAAAGAATTATCGACATGAGTCTCCGCGGCAAAGTTAATAACTAGCTCAAAATGATATTTTTTAAATAAAGAAAAAACAGTTTTCTTAGAACATATATCTCCTACCACTAAAATAACATTCTTTAAATCTTTAATTATCTTAGGATCATTTGCAGCATAAGTAAGCTTATCTAACACCACGAAAAGAACATCTTCATGCTCTTTTGTCTTATCGAGCAAATAATTGATGCCTATAAATCCTAATCCTCCACTTATTAATACGTGTCTCATCAACTAAATATTATATTTAAAAATCTATAATTGCATTAAAAAATCCTCCTAAAGTAGACATTGTTAGAGTATCCTAAGGGATATTTATTCATTAATTATTTTCTTTATCTACTTTAGAAGGATAGTATTATTTAATTTTGTTTAGCGAACTAATTTAGAAAACTAATTCAACGATAACTCCTCCGATTGTTAATCCAGATTGAGTTTTAGAATTAGCAACCTTCATGCTTAAGGTTAATTCCTTATCCGCGACGGATTGAAGGATGGTGATTGTTTGATTTTCTTTAGAATAAGATACATAATCTTCAACATTTAAAGTTTTATCATCAAGCGATAATTCAACAGTGTAATCAAGGTTAACATCTTGATAGTAACCTAAGACTTCTAAATCTAGAGAAATAGTGTCTCCTACATTAACCTTGCTACCATCATCAATAGATGTTGCATCCTTAGTCATATTTAAAACCATCCAAGGTGTGTATGAAGATCCTTTATTATCTAAGGATGATACGGAGAGCAATGACATAAAGTCTTTTCCTTCACCAGTTATTAAGCCTTTTGTTTCATTATTTAAGCTTTCATAAGTTTCCCATAGAGAAGCAACTTTTTCTTGATATTTAACGTTTTCTCTAGCCTCATCACCAAGGAAAGATGAAATTGTATCAAGCTCATTTACTTGCTCGATATAGCTATCTTTTGAAACTTGAGCTTGTAATAAAGTAGCATGTGAAGTCGCGATGCTTTCTTTAGTTTCTGAAGTAAATTCTTTATCATATCCATCTAAGCTCGCCTGTAAGAAGCTCGCTTCGCTTGGTTCTTGACTTGGGTCGCTTAAAGACGAGAATAAAGCTGTCGCATTTAAATCCATCGATTCATAATTACCTTCTTCATCAAGGGTGACTGTGTATTTTAATGAAGCGATTTCTATTGGCATCATCATTCCAATTAATGGTCCCATATCGCCTAATGAATTAAAATCGATTTGTTTATATAAATCATTTAATAAAGAGATGCCTACTGGAGATAAGGCAATACCTTGGCTAGGATCAGTAGAGAAAGTTAATAAGCTATTCAATAAAACTGCGATTGTAGAAGTATCAATAGAACCACCTTCTAAGGATCCTCCTCCTAAAAGGCCTCCTAATAAAGGTAAGATATTGACAATATCCATCATGGAGACAGTTGGATTTACTTCATTAAACATGACTGGAGTTTTGACGTTAGATATAGTTTTATAACCAACCATATATGGAAGATTATTTTCAATATCACTTAATGAATAATATTCTAAATCTAAAGACATGAATCCAAGGATGTTTAATCCGGTTTGACCGTACATATAGAAATTGCTATTCGCGTCAACTTGTAAATCTAAAGTATTGTTTACAGTAACTGAAATTCCTCCCGATAAAGATAAATTAATTGGTAAAGATAATTCAATTCCATTAACGATATCGAATCCTTGATAGTAGGTGATCATTTTTTCAATATATTCAGGAGCCACGAAAACTAATGAAGAATCACTTACTTGATTGCCATCCTTATCAGTTACCGAGCCAGTTATTGAAGCAAATCCTGGCTTAAGCCCAGTTATAGAACCATTTTCAATCGAGACGACTGTCGAATCTGTTGAAGTATAAGTAATCTCGGTGTTAGGTCCATAGATGGTTGAATTAATTTCTTGGGTATCGCCTATACCTATCATCGATGGTAAGGATAATTCAACTAAAGATTGTCCTCCTTCTACCGATGCGTTGCTAGTAACATAGCAAACGATAGAATAGATTGAAGCTGACTTGACTTCAAAAGATTTAGTCTCGGTGATATCAACATTATTTACAAATAATGATTCCAAACTGTATCCATCATCAACTTCCACATTGACTGTTACTGTTTGATTTAAACTGACTTCTCCGTTTTCATCGACATTATCTGATAAAGAAATAACGCAGTGTCCGTTGCTCGAGGTCACGACGACTCCCTTGGCTTGGACTTCTTGAGATGTCGTAGGGTTAGATTGATTACAGCTAGCTAAAGGAAGAAGGCATAAAGTTAATGCAGTTCCTACGCATAGAGTTTTAAGAAATTTTGTTTTCATAGATAAATCCTTTCTGAAACGAAAATATCATATAAATTATTATTTAAAATCGCATTTTGTTAAGTTTATTTAACGAAAAAGTAAAAGATAAGCAACATTTGTTTCCAAATTGTTACCTAATTTAAGATTATCATTTTATGTTTTTTTCTATTTTATTATTAGATAATTTTTGGCTAAAATGGCAATGTATGAACAAAAAAAACTTAATTTTCTCTATTGTCAGCCTGCTTATAGGTGGGATGGTTGGCTCTCTAACTGGATACATGGTTGGAGATTATTTAAAAGATTTAAATAATAAAAATAATGATTATCAAAGCCAAGCTTATATTGAGCTTGAACAAAATAATGACTATGGAACGATTCTTCTTTCTAAAACGGAAGGAAATATTAATGAAAAAGTATTGATGACCATCTCTTTAAATACTTCTCCAATTTATACTTATCGGGTTAAAAGCATTTTTTATAATAATGAAAGAATCGCATTAAATTATACTTCTTCTTATTATTTAACGTTAAAAGAAGGCAAAAATCTTTTAGCAGTAGATTTTGAAAGAGTAACCACCTCGAATCAACAATGTAGTTTTCCAACATTAAAGGAAGATTATTCTGAAATCGATGTTGATTTTGAGTTATTAGATAATCAAAATGTCTATTCTCCTTGCAAGATCAATTACACTTTAGATTCTCTCTATTCAATTGATAAAATCTATTTAAATGATTCCTTGATTTTATTAGATAAAAATAATGAATATATCTTTTTAATGGAAGAAAATAATGAATTAGAATTCGTTTTCACCCAAGGAATTCCAGGTGAGGATGGATATAACAGCTTTAGAGATAAATATCAAAACTTTGAAGATTATAATTTTGTTGAAGAGATTGAAAAGTCTTCTCTAACTTTAAGCGATTTTGCCTATTATTCTTATTTAATTACTAATTCAAATAGTTTTATAACTACTTTATCTTATACAGAGGCTATCTCTAACGCGGTGTTTGGTATTAAAAACGTTCAAAAAGTCTACTCTTCTTACATCAAAAATAATTCTCAGTATTTTAAAGAGAATCTTACTTCCTCAAGCTATGTTTCTTTAGGTGAAAGAATATATTTAGATGGTGATGTTACTTATTATAGAACCAAAGAATTAGATTCTCCTGAATATAATGATTTTTCATCTATAGAGCCTAATATCATGAAAGAAAGTGAGTTTGATGATAAATATCATCTCTCTCTCCGGGAATCGATAAATTATAATTTGAATAATACAGTTGATGAAAAAACTTCATCAATCGAGAAAATTGAAGATGGATACATTTTAAATCTAACCTTAAATAATTCTGCGATTATAGACTATGCAAATTATATGGTGACGACCACAGAAGATAATATAATTGCTTCTCAAACTGATCTTCCTTCTTTTTCTAAAATCAATTTAACGATTAAAATTGATAATTCTTTGAATTTTATAACCTTGCAGAATTCAGAAAATTATATCGTTTACTCTTCTCTTTCCTCCGCGGATACCGTGACTAACGGCAGCACTTATTTTTTCTATCAAGAAGAAAAAATTCCTTCAATATCTGAAGGAATTGATTATGGAGAATTACATGGATAAGCATTCAAGATTTACTTATATTTTTATTAGTTTTTTAATAGGTTTCGCATTTTTCTTTTTACTCGCTTTTTTGATAACTTATTTCATTTAATTAGAAAGCACCTACTATTATCATATATAAGAATATCGCTCCCATGGTTATAAGATCTGGGAGTTTTATTTTAAAGCTCTTCCTATATATTCCATATAAAATATACATTGCGATTAAAATAATTATGTAATAAATAAGAGTTCCTACATCAAAACTTACCCGGAAAATGCTAGTCAAAGAAACAAAGAAAATTGGGATAAATACTTTATAGCCGAATATTTTGCTATCGACTTGCTCAGCTCTTTCAATCTTGTCTCGCTTTATGAAAAATAAAGAAGCGATAAATGGAACAAAGTTTAAAAATAGCATCGATATATACATGTTAGAAGCAACAGATCCATTAAAGATAACTATCGCGTTATCAGATTCTTTTAAAAATGAGCCCATCATTCCTCCTAAGGAAAAAGGAATAGAGACTGAAGATAGGGCAAAGGCTCCTGGCATGGCTTCGCTGTTTCCGTTGTTAGATAAGTTTAATATAGCTACGAAAGCAAGAGGCAACATTAAATATCCTAAGATAAGATATACAATTCCATCACCTTTACTATTAGCAAAATAGTAAAAAGGAACGCTGAAAGAAGCTAAACCAAGACATGCTAAGATTGATAATAAATTATAAAGATTCAATCTATCTAATCTAGCGATATCGTAATAACGAATACCGATGAAGGCATTAGTTAAAAGTCCTATAACGATTCCTAAAACTAGAATCTCACCTATAGTTAATAAATACTTTGCTATGTACAATTTGATTTTACTAAGTGGTAAGGAAAAATTTAAATCACAAGAAACTTTGCTTTTATTATAAGAAAAATTATAAATAACCAACACGATGGTTACTATAGCTAGATACGGGCCGAGAGATTCAGAATAAGATCTAACAAAATTAAAATAAAATGTTTCCCCGAATAATCCTAGAATAACTAATAAAATCGTGACGATTGAAAATATGATAATAACCGAACGATAGGATCGTTTAAGCTCATTAAATAGAATTTTAATCATATTATTTATCCTCCACATTAGATATAAAGAAGTCTTCAAAATTAAGTTCTAAGTCATCGATGAACAAAGGATTATTTTTTTCTAACAAAGCCTGATAATCTTCTCTTTTGCCTCGTATTACAAGAGTGACGACTCTTCCTTCAATCTCGCATGAAATCGGATTTAAATAGGCAAAATCATTTTTATTTTTAATTTCTTGAAAGGCCATTTGAACCTTAAAGCAAGCATTGACATTCTCTCCTAGCATTCCAGAGGAAATAATGTGCTTATTATCTAAAATCGCATATGAATCGCAGATATCCTCTAATTCTCTTAAGGCGTGAGATGAGATGATTGTTGTCATTTTATCCTCTTCGACTGCCTTGATTAAGATTTTTTTGACTTTCAGTCTCACCGCAGGATCTAGTCCATCAAAAGCTTCATCAAGAAGAAGTATTTTAGGTTTAACCGCGAAGGCTAAAGCTAAATATAATCTTCTCTTCATCCCTTTAGAAAAAGTATTGATTCTTTTATTTTTATCGATTTGAAAATCATTCAATAGCTCATTGAATAAACCGTGATCAAAGCTTGGATAATAACTAGAATAGGTTGATTCTAAATCAGTCCCTTTCGTATAGACTGAGGCAAACGGCTCATCAGGCACAAACATGATACTTTCTTTAACTTTAGAATTATCGTAAACAATCTCATCATCTAATAAGATTTTTCCTTCCTCCGGGGCATAGACGCCTGAGATGCATCGTAAAAGGGTTGATTTACCCGCGCCATTGATGCCTACCAATCCAAAGATTGATCCTTGGTCGATGGATAAAGATACATTTTCAAATACCACATAGCTTCCAAAGCACTTTTTTAAATGTTCAATCGTTATCATTTTCTAACTTTCCTTTCTGAAGGTAATTTATAAGGTTTTCCTTTGATATTCCTAAAAAATAAATAGAGTTCAATAAACTATCTAACTTAATTTTAATATCGTCTTCAGCTTCTTGAGATTTAATAAAATATCCTTTTTTAGGAATAGAATATATTATCTTCTTTTCTATTAATAATTCGTAAGCTCTTAAAACCGTATTAGGATTGACCTTTAGTTCTAATGCCATCTTACGGCATGAAGGAAGGGGTTCATCTTTTCGATAAACACCTAAAGAAATTTGCTTAATGATAAAAGAAGCAATTTCTACATATAGATTTTGTGAGGACTTAAACATGCTATACATACCTATATTCTACTGTCTTATCTGTATTAAGTAAACTGCTAATTTAAATCATTAGAATTTTTCCTTTTTATATTATTTTAAGTTTAACACCTCATTTTTAGGCTCAACCCATATTTTGAGGTGTTAAACTTTATTAACTAATAAAAATCCTTTGATTTAATCATTATGTTAAAAACGAGCAAAAACTGAAAAATGTTACTATTCACCGAAGAAAAAGCAAAAAAACATAATTGAACAAATAAATCAATTTATTCACCAGGAAAAATAACTTTAAAAAAATTTTTAAGCTCGTAAGGCATGCTAATCATGCCGTCTACAACG
>CALVJO010000037.1 GCA_944332225.1 uncultured Bacilli bacterium
TTCTAGATATATTTGTCTTGATGTTCCTTTATAAATTTTGTTTAAACGCTCATCCATAAATTCCCTTCAACTCTCTACGGATATAAATTATATAGTTATTTAATTTAAAAAACATTTAAAATGTAAATAAATCCTAATAATTTTTCGCATTTTTCTAGTCAATGAAATCATTTTTTTAACAATAGAATCACACTTTTTTTTCAATATTAGATATTCATTTTAAATTGCTAAATTTTAACTAACTAATATGATAAAAAATGACGATAAAGAAGCATCATTTTGTTTTTTTAGATTTTTTATAAATTATCATTATTTAATAAAAAACTTTGAATTAGAATTAAATAAATAGAGGCTAACAAAAATGTTTGATTTTACAGACAGAGTTGTAGTCATCACTGGTGCAAGTAGCGGTCTTGGCTCACAAATGGCTAAAGGATTTGCTTCTCAACATGCAAACCTTGCTTTGCTTGCTCGTAGAGTCGAAAGACTCGAGGATCTCGCTAAAGATCTTCGTAAATTAGGTGTTAAGGTTTTACCACTCAAATGCGATGTCACTAACACTGAAAACGTTAACGAATGTGCAAAAACTGTCGAAAAAGAGTTTGTCAATTTATTCAGTGCCCCTTTTTCTTTTTGAAACAGAAAATAAAGTGCAACTTTTAATTCACTATTTATTTGATAATTTGATTGATTAAGTATTTCCTCAACCCCTTTGTATATGCAAGGTGAGACTTGCATAAACTTAATTTAACACATAAATCCTTAAAAAATTAACTTATGGTGGGGTGTATATATTTTTTGTTGCCTTTAACAGAGACAATTGCTGACATATTATCAGTTAGTGCAACTTTTGGCATTCCGCCTAGGACTATAACCGTTGAAATAGGAGTTCCATCATTTTTAACTCCGAAAAATAATTCACCTTGTTTATGCTTATTTATATACTGGCAATAGAAATTATTGCTTCTTTTAATTCGTTAGTTGTTTTTTTAAATTCTTTTCTTTCATCTTCGTGCAAAGCAAGTTACCTCCTTTATTTTATAAGCATATTTTACCGAAACTGGCGAAATAAATGGCGAAATAAATTATTATATATTTTCTTGGATTTCTAAATTTAAATAGGCGATATTACCAAATTAATTAAGGATAATAAATAGCAAAGTAAATCTCCTTTTTATGCTTTGAAAACCTCTTATTAATTTTTCACATCTTAAAAGGTTCGAACTGATTATATTTTTGAATTAAAAAAGGCTTGAATAGAACCTATTCAAACCTCAAATTTGTAACGCTGGTGATCCTTAGGAGACTCGAACTCCTATTCTTCTCCTTGAGAGGGAGACGTGTTGACCAGTTCCACTAAAGGACCGATTGCTATGGTATTAAACCATGCAAAATGTTAGATTTCAAGAACTTTTTAACTTTAAGCTTATTACTAATTTAATAGAGAAATAGCAAAATTAATTCTGCGTCTTATCTCATTGATTCCTAAGATCTTTAAGATGTAATAGATATTTGGAGATTGCTTAGATGAAGTTAGAGAAATTCTAACCATCTCCGCGACATCACCTACTTGACCAATATATGATGTTGGATTCTTTTTAAATTCTTTCATGTTATTAGCGAATCCATATTTGTTAGCTAATGTTTTTAAAGAACTAAACCAAGTTTGCTCATCATTATTTAAATCTAATGTATCAACAAACTCTAATAATATTTTCTTAATTAATTCCTTATCAAAATTAGGATTAAATGGTAAAGGAGAAGATGTCATAAGCTCAGTATAATATGGTTCATACATGAACTTAATCTTAGAAAATACTTCAGAGTAAGTTACATAATCCTTTCGTGGATTAGGTTTATCTTTCTCTATATCCATAATCTTAGTGAAGTACTCTTCATCTTTTAAAATTAATTCATAGAAATTACGATCATACACTTTCGTGTATTTTTTCATCTCTTCAGTCATCTCATCTTTAGAGTATTTACCAATTAATTCTTTAGAGATATTTCTAAGCTTCTCTAAATCGAATAAAGCTCCATCAAGAGACATCTTATCAAAGGAGAAAGTAAACTCATCATATGAAGCATCAGGATGTTCCATCCTCCATTCTTCATAATTAGAATTAGCGATGGTATATAAATATTCTTTAACCGCGGATACTGGATAACCATCTTCTAAGAAATAAGAAATTGCAGCTTCTGAATCCTTACGTTTAGATAATTTACGTTTATTACCATTATCAAGTTTCATGATAACAGGTAGATGCGCGTATTTAGGGGCCTTCCAATTCATCGATTCAAATAATTCTAAGTGAATTGGTAAGGATGGAAGCCATTCTTCTCCCCTGGTGACTATAGTTGTATGCATGAAATGATCATCAACTAAATGAGCAAAGTGATAGGTAGGTAATCCATCTGATTTATAGATAACGATATCTTGATCATTTTGAGATAAAGATAAATCTCCTCTTATTTCATCATGAACTTCAATTTTATTTTCATGGTCACCTAATGATTTAAATCTAATGACATAAGGATCTCCATTTTCAATTCTTTTAATTGCTTCATCTACAGTTAAATTACGGCATTTCGCATATTTACCATAATATCCAGGGATCACTTTATTCTTTTCTTGTTCCTCTCTTAGAGCTTTTAATTCATCTTGAGAACAGAAGCAAGGATAAGCTCTACCCCTCATTAATAAATCTTTTATCACTACTTTATAAATATCCGCGCGGAGAGATTGTTTATATGGACCATAGATACCTTCTTCGTGATTTCCTAAATATCCTTCATTTGGGGCTACGTTAAATATTTTTAATTGTTCTAAAAGCTCTTCTCCTGATCCTTCTACTTCTCTTTTAGTGTCAGTATCTTCTAATCTAGTGTAGAACACTCCTTTAGATTGATCGGCAACCTTCTTAGCTACTAATACAGTAAAAAGTGAACCAGTATGCAAAAAGCCAGTTGGAGAAGGTGCAAATCTAGTCACTTCTGCGTTTGCTGGTAGATTTCGAGAAGGATACTCCTTTTCTAAATCATCGATTGTTTTTGTGATATTTGGAAATATCACATTTGCTAGTTTAATATAGTCTTCCATGTTTTCCCTTTCTATTTTATTGAATTGGTCTAAGGAAGAACTTTCCATAGACTCTAAATGTATTATTGACTGTCACGAAAGCGTGAGGATCAATTTTATATATTAACGCGGTTGCTTTATTTAATTCAAAGCTAGATATAACCGTATAGATGATTTTCTTATCATGGTTATAGAAAGCACCTTTCGCGTCGACTATCGTGCATCCATGCGGGAATTGATTGATTAACACTTTTGCTATATCAGTATTGTCGGTAACTATCTGCAATTGTACTTTCTTGTTTCTAGTAGTTAAATGATCTACAAAGAACGAAGAAACAAAGAAGAAGATTAATGTATATAAAGCCATAGTGGCCGCGCCATGGACACCTTCTAAATATGGGGTAGTTATTGATGAAAGAATCGTGTAGGCTAATACTATTGAAGTATTGATAATCATGACATACTTACCGATTCCAATGCCTTTCTTCAATGAAAAATATGATGATACGATATCAGTTCCACCAGTTGTATGACCAAGTTCAACTGCTATAGTGATACCTAATCCATTAAGGACACCTGCAAATATCGCTCGACATAATAAATCATTTTGAATATCAAATATCATAGTCCAAGATTCTGGAATGATGGTTATAAACATAGATGTTAATAATACGTTAATCGCTGAGAATATAGCAAACTTCTTTCCAATCTTTAAGAAAGCTAAAATAAATAAAGGTACGTTAATTGAAAAATAGAGAATGGATTGAAAGGTATCGTGGGTGATTCCATAATTAATACCAAGCTTATCAAAGAATAATATAATAACTTGTCCTAAACCAGTTACTCCTCCACCTACTAAGTTATAGTGATTAATTGCAAAGTTACCTGAAAAAGATCCATCATTTATTATAGGGGTAGCAATCGTAGCAGTAGGAGAAACAAAGGCTCGATAGTAATAAGCCATGATAAAAGCTGATATGATCGTTCCAATCAAGATAAAGCCATTAGAGATAAAGAACTTTAAGACTGGATGGTCTATTACATAATCATTAAATTTGCTCTTATATTCCTCTATTTTTTTCATAAAACCCTCATCTCGTATTTTATCATCTTCCTAATGATATTCTACTATATTAAAGTATCAACGATTTTATAAGTTTTAAATTAAAAAAATACATAAAAATAAATGACAGTTAAATCTTGATAAAGTATAATTGCCCTTGAATTAGCGAACTTGTGATGGTAACATTACCTCGCTATTACTAGGAGGAAAGACATGAATAACAAAATCGGCAATTTCTTCGTATCAATTGGAAGAGGTATTAAAAAAGGCTTCTTCGCGGTTATCAACTGGATTAAGACTACCGCTTGGATTCAACCTCTACTTATAGTCGGAGCTATCTTTGCTGTAATTCTCTGTATCAATCCGGTTTCCACCTTCATCGGTAATTTGTTCTCACCGAACACAACCAATGAATTCTATCGTCAACATAATGCTGATATGAATACCGTAATCGAGACTTATATCGACGGAAAAGAAGGTACATCTATCTTATTCTTCTACGATGATGAAGATTCAGACTGCCAAAATGCTGAAGACGCCATTAGATCATTTGCAACCGATAATACTAATATCAATTGGTATTGTATCGATACCACATCAACTTCAACTGAAATTGATTCAAATGGATTAACTGAACAAGATAGATTAGTCAATTCATTCCAAGATAATTTCTTTGATGAATATGTCCTTGCCTATGATAAACTACCATCAAGCATGAAAGATTCAGCCTACGCGGATGAATTAACGATGGCAGAAGACGATGGTTCTAATCCTGAAATTCCAGTTCCATTATTAGCAAGATATGATGATGGAAAATTAATTGGAGTTAAAGTTGGAGTCTCATCAACCGATGCTAGAAAAGATCTAGACAACTTCATTAAAGGTGATCCTGAAACTGAATGGCCTTCATTCTCAATCTAATTATTCAACAATATTAAAATAACCGGAGCAAGTTCTCCGGTTTTTAATTGGTGATATTAATATTAATTATTACTTCTTTATGATATTTAATTCTCTTTCTCTAATAGAAAAATATTCTACAACAATCTTAGGAACTAATTTAGAGACATCAACATCATGATAACGGAATTCTTTAATAGCTGAAGATGAGATGAATGAAGTGTTAGATGATGCCATTAAGAATACCATCTCAATAGAATTATCTAGATATTCATTTCCCGCGGCGTAGGCAAATTCATATTCAAAATCACTAACCGCGCGTAATCCTCTTACAATCGCATCGCAATGTAATTTTTTAGCGATATTAACGATTAAATCTGATGAAGCGATAACTTCAATATTCTTATATTCTTCACAGACGGTTTTAACCATGGTTAACCGTTGAGCCTCAGTGAAAAATGTTTCTTTTTGAATATTATGAGCGACGCAGACATATAATTTATCAAATAATTTTGACGCGCGCTTAATAATATCAACATGTCCATTTGTAATTGGATCAAATGTTCCAGGATAAATTCCAATCTTCATTTTAATACCTTTCTAATAATATATGGCTGATACCATATTTATATCTTTTAGATGAGATGGCTTCATCATCTATATCTAATAATACATCACTTTCTTTAATAATAATCGCTCCTTCATTAAGAAGATGATTATTTTTTAAATAAGTAGTAGCTAAAGAATAAAATTCTTTATTTTTATAAGGTGGATCCATAAAGACTATATCAAATTTGATATTATCTTTATTAAAATTCTCTAAAGCTTGTTTGTAACTTGCTTTAATAACTTTAGTTTCTTCTTCCACCTTTAGTTTTTTTAAATTACTTTTAATTATTTTAATAGCCTCATAAGAATTATCTACGAAGTAGCATTCTTTAGCTCCTCTAGATAGACATTCAATACCGAATCCTCCAGAGCCTGCGAATAAATCTAATATTATTTTATCTTCAATATCATTTTGAATAATTGACATTAATGCTTCTCTTGTTTTATCAGTTGTCGGTCTAGAAACATTTGGAACATCAATAGTTAAATGACGATATTTACCTCCAACTATTCGAATCATATATTGTCACCATCAATAAATTTTAAAAATAAGGATTTATTTAAATATTCGATAATCTCATTAACCTTATTTAGTTTATCATTATATTCTATTACTAAAGGATGATTATTTAATTCAAGAGTAGCTTTTAAATATCTTTCTTGATATGGTTTTATATCCACATCTTTATCCTTATTTAAAAGATATTCTTTTCCTAATTCATTCATTTTTGAAGATAAAGATACCACTTCTTTATCTAAAGCTAATCTATCTTCAAGCTCTTTTAATTCTTTATATTCATTAGAATTAGTTATTAAATTAACCATGTTATCTTCTAAAGCGTAAATATCCATGACTAAATAATAAACGAAATATCAGAATACGCTAGATTTTTACTTTGATTTTTATTTTTTGAATTAATACCTAGAGTGTGGTATTATCAAAAAAGAGGTAAATCATGGACGTACACGAATCAGGGCAAGATTACTTAGAAAGAATTTTAATGATACAGAAGGAAAAAGGGCATGTGAGAAATATTGATATTGCTAATGCCTTAAATTTTTCTCGTCCTTCTGTTACTATCGCTTTAAAAAAATTAAAAAATGATGGATACATTGTAATAAACGATGGACTAATTACTTTGACTGATGAAGGATATAAAATCGCTTCTAAAATCTTAGAAAGGCATGAAATAATATCTAGCTTATTAATGGAACTAGGTATCGATAAAACTATTGCTTTAGAGGATGCTTGCAAAATTGAACATGACTTATCCGAAACTACCTTTCAAGCCATAAAGGAACATTATCAAAAGATACTTGCAAAGAAGGAACAATAATTATGAATGAATATGAATTAAGTCATGAGAATGCGATTCGATTATGGAATAAACGATATGGAAAACAGATAACTGTTCTCGATTTTGCTGGACGTAAAATCGTTAAATCAGCATATAACGATATGTCTAGCCAATATGCCTGGGGATTAGAGCAGATTCTTCCTTCCACCTCAGGAGGAGGAAATCTAACCTATAATCTAATCATTTGCCATCAGCTAACTAAAGCTGAAAAAGCTGATAAATTCCCATATTTCACCGCGAATGGGGAAAACTATGAAATCGTTAGAGTCCAAAATCATTATGAGATCCATCTATCAGATAAAACCGATGATTTATTAGCTTCTAAAGAACAAGAAGAAGGATTATTCTCTGAAAGCATCGCGAAAGATTATTTAACATCATTACCTTCAAAACTATCTTCACCTTGCTATCTCTCAATTATTCAAATATCTTTAACTGGATTAAAAGATGGTAAAGTGTTTGAAACAATTAAAAAGATATTTGCTGAAGAAACAGTAATTTTACCTACTTTTTCTAATTATAAAAGCGATGTTTACATTACTTCTTTAGATTATACGACTAAAAATGAAATATCTCGATTATTAGATAAATGTGTTTTATTAAATACATATTTAACTCATTACTTTGAAAAGAAAGGTGAAGTTAATAACTATTCAATTTACTTTACTTTACAAAATATGGAATCTAAGGAATTAGCCTATCGAATGAATACTTTAGACTACATTAAAAAGTTTAATTTATTAGTATCTAAGTCCACAGTATACATAGATTCTAATGTAATTAATAATTCTAAAGCTCAACATTATCAAAAGTCCTTAAAAGAATTTAAAGTCGGTTCTCAAAGCTTTTATGAATATAACTTCATCTTTAAAAAGACTGCTGATTTCTTAAAGAAATTAATAAACGAATAATTATCAATTAATTTATAAATACTTAAAAAGAGAAGCAATCGGGCTTCTCTTTTAATTAACAATGATTAACTTAAATTTAATTATTTATTGAAGACATCATCAAATGGTGATTCTTGGTCTCCAGGAAGAATATCTCCAATTGTGCCTGTAGATGAGGCGATGACATCATCTAAAACGATGATTTCTTCAGTTAATTCAGGTTTAATGTAATTCTTTTTCATAGCTTATTCTCCTTTCAATTAAGCAGCAATGATTGCTTCTAATAAACCAATTCCATCTGGATCAGTGACTAATTGATCATCTAAATATTTTTGAGAAAGAGTCTTTAATGAATAAGTAGTTTCATCCATTAAATATAACTTACCATCATATTCCATATATGCCGCGGCTGTAACTTTATCAGATAAGTGAGTAGTCATACCGGTTAATACAGTAGCAAATTGATAGTTTGTAGCAGAAGCTTGTTCAACTTCTGTTCCTTCGTTATCAACAAACGCGACTGTCTTATTTTCAATAGCAACTAAACCATTAGCTGTAGCAAAATCTTCAGCAGTTGCTTCATTATTTAATTTAGCTTTAATAGAAGTATC
Organism: uncultured Bacilli bacterium; assembly: GCA_944332225.1. Classification (GTDB taxonomy): domain Bacteria; phylum Bacillota_I; class Bacilli_A; order RFN20; family CAG-449; genus CALVJO01. Next base: position 8,511 of record CALVJO010000037.1, read on the forward strand.
TTCTAAATTATTACCTAAGATAAGACCATATTTAGCAGTTTCATCATAATATTCCATGCTAACGTTAGCTCCAAATCTTAAGGAAGCATCGGTGACAGAGTAATCAACGACTTGTCCAGTATACTTAATGGTTAAAGTGTTAATTCTAACTTGCTTTCCATTATTTGTAAGAGTGATTGAATTGTCTTCAACTGAGATAGTTGATGTATTGCTTCCTTTTGTTACTTCAGTACCATCAATTGATAAAACTCCATCGTGTTCATAGGAAACTTCAACAGATTCAATTGTTGTGCCTTCTTTAGCACTTATAGTGATTGAATCATCAGCATATAAGCGGAATTGACCATCAGTTCTCATTAATGATACATTACTACCACCCTTTGTATAAGAAACTTCAAGATATTTATCTGTTCCTTCACCGTACAAGATGTTAGCGTTATTCTCACCTTCTACAAGTTCTGTTTGAACACCAGAAGCATATAATGATGATTGTAACGACACTGGTTGTTCACTCTTTTTATAAGAAGCAATCATACTAGATTTAGTATCATTTGCAGCAAAGTAGTCACCGATTGTATAATCAGCTGTTGCTTCATAATAAGCATAAATATCAGTGTTTCCTGTAATTCCAGCTTCAAAATCAAATTCAGTTGTATATTCAGTAGATGTATACCATCCTGCAAATCTATAATTTTCAACATTTGTATCGATATCAGAAGGAACCTCAACGGTTTCTCCATCTATTACTGATACTTCTTTAATTGTTACATTTTCCGTGCCATCCCAACCATAATGGAAAGTAACAGTGTATTGACTCAATTCTTCCACTTTATAAATTGTTAGATCCATTTGTGATCCTGTATAACAAGCAAATCTAGGATTACTTGAATTATATTGGAGTTTTCTTGTAGAAGATCCTACATTATTAACAGCAATCGCACCATCTTTAACTTCACCAAAGGTCCAAGCAGATTGATTGTTGTATGTGGTTGAAGTATGTGCTTCATTCTTATTGTTATCGCTATAAGATACATAGGTGGTCACACCAGAATCATCAAACGAAATCGAATAATAGCTATCAGATTCTTGAGTGATAGTTAATAATAAAGCCTCTGAGATGTTCGTAGCTCTATTATAATACTTTCCCCCATGCTCAGACATGAAATTAACACCAGCTGCTACGCCATCAGATGTTAATGTACCATCATAAGTGAAGATATATTGGCTACCTGAAACGATATCTGATGCTGATTCTACCTTGGTATAAGTGTAGATTGATGGATCTTCTATCATTGCTTTTCTCGCGTTAGGTGTAATAGGAGATGCGCTACAAAGTAATCCCCCTCCAACGAGCAACGCGAAGCTCGTAATTAACAAACTTGTTTTTCTCATAAATCTCCTTTTCAATTTGTTATTTCCATAAAATTATATCACCGGGAAAATGTATGTTAAATAGAGAACGCTTAATTTTACATTTTAAATGTTACTATTCACCGAGAAAGATATTAATTAAAAAAGTAAAATAAATAGAATTTGAATAGTTAATAAAACTTAACAC
>CALVJO010000038.1 GCA_944332225.1 uncultured Bacilli bacterium
TACATACATGTGTATAATATAAAAACTTAGAGATAATTTCTCTAAGTTTCATGCGAAATTTATTTCGCTTTTGTTCTTATTTGCTATTTTAGTTTTTGCAGTTAATTTTTTAACTCCTCTACATTTTTGCATTTAATAATTTAATGTAGGCTTTCTTAGTAGCAGTTCAAAAAATATTGAAAAAGCACGGGGGAGAGGGTATAATAAAGAAGTAAAAACGTTTTTGCTTAACAAATAATTGGGGTTACATTCGTAACTGATTTAAGAAAGGGATAATATGAAAAAATATGTTTTATGTGCCTCATTAATGGTGTTGGGGACCATGGTTTTTACTTCTTGTAGCACATTAAACTCACCGACAACTTCTGAAGATAATTCTTTAACGGTTGTATCAGTTGAAAAAACAAAAACTGAAGGAAATGTAGATACATATACAATTACATTTTCCGATGGAACTAAAGGAACATTTACAGTTACAAACGGGGTTGATGGCGAAAAAGGTGATAAAGGAGATAAGGGGGACACCGGATCTCAAGGTGATCAAGGAGACAAAGGAGATAAAGGAGAAGACGGAGCTGACGGAGTTTCTATAGTCTCCATTGAAAAGACTAATACTGAAGGAAATATTGATACTTACACGATCACTTATTCAGATGGTAATAAGACCACTTTTACAGTCACTAATGGAAGCGATGGAGCAAAAGGTGACAAGGGTAATCAAGGAGACAAAGGAGATAAAGGCGAAGATGGTAATTCAATAGTTTCTATCGAAAAAACTAATACCGAAGGAAATATTGATACCTATACTATTACTTTCTCAAATGGAACCACTTTTGATTTCTATGTAACGAATGGATTAGATGCAACGGTCACTAATGAATATTATTCAATCACTTTTGATCTAAATGAAGGTAGTTTCAAAGGTGAAGTGAATTTAGAAACTTATCAAGAGATTTTAAAAGGCGATTCTGTTACCTTACCTACTCCTTACCGTGAAGGCTACATCTTTGAAGGATGGTATACAGGACGTGGCATAAATGATAATGCGTTCTATAATTATCTTCCAGTTACTCAAGATTTAACTTTAGTGGCAAAATGGGTTGATATGTATAACGTAGATTGGATGCATCAAGAGAGAGCGACGTACGTTAGCAATGCTTATATGCGTCTTGGCCAATACGGAGGAATAGATAGCTTAAGCGAAGAAGAATATGAAGAATTCTTAACTTATATAGGCAATATTAACTTTGCTGCTTCATTTGATGAAATTAATTCAATTTATAATGAATGTATAGAATGGGTTAACAACCGTCCGATTAATCCTGATGAAGTTGAAGGTATAAGAGCTACCCTTGAAAATGAATGGAATAATTTTATAAACAAATTACCTGATTTAGAAAGTAAATATTTACCAACTTATGAAGATTTAATGAGTCGTCTTGTTGAAAATATATCAATCAGCGATTTTGAAAATCTTAGAATGGAAATAAATTCATTTGTATCTATGCTATACAGCATGATTGAAGAAAATTCTTTCGATCCATCTTTGCAAGAGGAATATTTAAATCAAGCTAATTATGCAAATACTCAATTTCAGATAATGTTTGTCGATTGTTACGATGAGGAAAGTAACCCTTACTATGAATCGACGGAGATTGATGCCATCATCGAAACTTTAAATAATGCGACAAATAATAATCAATTGCATGAAGCTTATAATCAATTAAATGATTATAGAAACTATTTGCTTAATGATAAATTCTATTCTTTAAGTGATCCGATTACATTCCTTAAAACTGTTGCAAATAATATCCATACATATGCTACATCTACTTATGAACAATTAAAGGTTGAATTAGAGTTAGGTGAAGACTATGTTGATGAAAAAATTGAATATCAATTAAATGATCTTCATAGATTTGTTAATGGAGAAGATGATTACTTATATAAAGATTTATATTCTCTTTTCATCGCTTTAAATGATTTAGAAACGGCGTTTTCTTCTTTAAGCATGCTTAATCAATTAACAATCAACATATCTGCAACCGTTCCATATGATTGCTTTATGATGAATTCATCAACTCACTCAGTGGAGTTAGAAAAAGATTCGCCATTTGATATTACTAGTTATGTAACATTATATGGATCACAAGGATTCGTTCTTGAAGGAGTCCATTTTGATTCAATCTATGGTGAAACCATCAATTACTATGAAGATGGAGGAAGCTATTATATTGATATTACTGAAGAAAACGGATTCCATTCTGACTACCAAACTGTGTATTTCTCTTATAAAATGAGCGATCCTGCTTTAGCTGAAATAGCAGTTCAAGAATATTATCAAACCGCGATGATTGAAGTTGAACAGTTACTTCCTGCTTTGGGATTAAGTATTGAAAATTATAGAGTCGCTATAAACGAAGTTGAAATGGCGATTGAAAATATTGAAGAAACTGGTTCCTTAGATGATTACATGAACGCAAGTCTTAATTTCATGACTTTAGTGCAAAGAGATGTATTAGTTATAGAAAGTAATAATCAATTAGATGAAATCTTAGGATTATATCCAGAGTTAGAAAAAGATGAAACTTATTTAAATCAATATAAGGTAACATTCGATGAAGCCCTTTCTAGGGTGCAAGAGGCAACAAGCGTAGATGAAATGAATACAATCTATTCAGAAATTTATAAGGCTATTGAAGAAATTAGAATGTATGCAATCTCTACATACGGTGAAAGATAAAAATTGATAAAGAACGTGGTTAATTCCACGTTTTTTATTTGGTTTAAAAACAATAATATTCAATAGATAAAATTGACATATCTTTGAATCTACTGAACAATAATTTAAAACAGTAAAATTGTTCAGTAGCTAACATACAACCAACAATAAAAAAGATAATACGCGTCTTGTATTATCTTTTAATAATCAATTATGAATCAGCTTTAAGCTCTAAAATAATATCACGTAACTCCGCGGCTCTTTCAAAGTTAAAGTTTTTAGCCTCTTGAAACATTTCTTTTTCAAGATCTTTAATATATTGGGCTTTTTCTTTTCTAGTCATCTTTCCTTTTTTAGCCTTATTTTCTTTCACATCCATAATCTTAATAGGCTCAATTAAAGGCTTAACAATCGTTTTAGGAATAATATTATGCTCTTTATTAAATTCTTCTTGTATGTCTCTTCTACGTTTAGTTTCATCGATAGCTTTCTGCATTGATTTAGTTATTGAATTTGCATACATGATAACCCTTCCTGAAACATTTCTTGCCGCGCGGCCGATTATTTGAATAAGTGATTTATCAGATCTTAAGAATCCTTCTTTATCCGCGTCTAAGATGCAAATTAATGATACTTCAGGAATATCTAATCCTTCTCTTAAAAGATTGATACCAATTAATATATCATATGTTCCTTTTCTTAGCTGATAAAGGACTTGGGTTCTTTCTAAAGTCTTTGTCTCATGATGAAGATAATGAACTTTAAAGTTTTGTTTCTTTAAATAGGAAGTTAATGTCTCCGCGTCTTTAACTGTTAAAGTTAATATTAAGACTCTTTCATTCTTCTCTATAGTTTTAGATACCTCTCCTATTAAATCAGATATAGGATTTGAGGCAAAAGAGACAGTTACTTGAGGATCTAATAAGCCGGTTGGACGAATGATTTGTTCAACGATTACATTATCTGATTTTTCGATTTCATAATCTCCAGGAGTCGCGGAAGTAAAGATTACTTGATTGATTTTTTGTTCGAATTCTTCAAACTTTAAAGGACGATTATCTAAAGCTGACGGCAAGCGAAAGCCATACTCCACTAAATTAAGCTTTCTAGATCGATCGCCATTATACATTCCATGAAGCTGAGGCAATGTAACATGTGATTCATCGATAATTAATAGAAAATCTTTAGGAAAGTAATCAAATAAGGTAAAAGGAGGCTCGCCTTCTTTTCTTCCATCGATATGACGAGAATAGTTTTCAATTCCTGGACAGATACCGAATTCTTGTAAATTTTCAATATCCTGCATAGTTCTTTGAGATAATCTCTCTTCTTCTAATAACTGCCCGTTTTTATGAAAGAAACCTAATCTATCAATTAATTCATCTTTAATAGATTCTATAGCTTTTTTGATTCTATTTTCAGAAGAAGTATGCTCATAAGTAGGGAAAATAGGTAATTCTTGATAGGTGTGAATTACTTCATTAGTCATCGGCTTAACAGTTTTAATTGCTTCGATTCGATCTTCTTCATCAAAATAGATTCTAATTAAATAATCACTTGAAGAAGGTGGAGCGATGGTGATCACATCTCCAGTTTGAGAGAATTGTCCTGGATTAGTTTCTATATTATTCCTGCGATATTGAATCTTGATTAAACTTCTAACAAAGTCCTCACGAGAGTAAATTTCACCTACTTTAGGGAAGAGGACTAATGAACGGTATTCATCAGGATCAGTTAATCCATAAATTGATGCAACAGAGGCAACTATAATGGTGTCTCTTCTAGATAATACTGAATTAATTGCCGCGGCTCTTAGAATTTCTAATTCTTCATTCATCATCGCGTTTTTTTCAATATAGGTATCAGATTGAGGAATATAGGCTTCAGGACGATAATAATCAAAGTTAGAAACAAAATATTCCACGCGATTCTCCGGGAAGAATTCTTTGAGTTCTCCATAGAGTTGGGTAGCTAAAGTTTTATTATGGACGAGGACTAATGTTGGTTTGTTTATCTTTTGAATAACATTAGCAAAAGTAAAGGTTTTACCTGTTCCTGTCGCACCTAAAAGAGTTTGAAACTTCTTATTTTCTAAAACTCCTTTAGTTAATTTATCAATTGCCTGTTCTTGATCTCCTTTAGGGGAAAAGTTAGATACTAATTTAAAATCCATGTTATTCCTTAGTTATTTCGTTTGTTTGCTCAATGGCTTTTTTAAGTTTCTTTTCCGAAACTTTATGAGCTTTAAACCCTTCACCTTTAACGAAGGAAGCTTTAGAGGAGAACACGAAAGCATTCGGATCGACTTTTGCGATTATGTCTTCTAAAACATAATATTCTTTGATGTCGCATACTACTTGGAGGATAGTTACTTCTCCTTGAGAATAGCCTCCGACTCCATTTATTAAGGTTGAACCTCGATCTAATTCTTTTAAGATAAATTCATTAATTTCCGTATATTTTTTAGAAATTATATTTACCACGACATTCTTCTCAGAATCGAATAATTTATTAACCATGAATGAGGCTACAAAGCTAGACATGATACCCATCAAGGTGACATCGAAGTGATTAACAAAGATAAGACCTAACAAGATGATTGTTGAATCTACCAAGAAATAAGGTATAGAAGCCTTTAATCCTGTGTATTTTTGAACCATTAAAGTAATAACATCGACTCCGCCGGTGGAACCTCCACCTAAAAAGGTTAAGGAGCAGCCAGTTCCCACGAAGAAACCTCCAATCAACGCGGTTATTAAATAGTTTACCGAAGGAATGTCAGTTTCAGGAATGATGGTAGTCAAACTTAATATTGTATTCTCTTGTAAAAAAGTTCCTAAGCTAAAGGCAAGAGGATAAACAATCGCTGAGATAATCGTTTTTAAGGCAAATTCTTTTCCTAAAAATATCCATCCTACAATAAAGAATCCCCAAGTTAAGATTAAGACTAATAAATCAATATCAAACTTAGTGAAGTGATTGATGATAATAGCAACACCTGATAAACCTCCTGAGATAATATGGTAAGGAGTTAAGAAAATACCAGTTCCTAAACCAAGAATTATTGAACCGATAATTACAAGTAAGAACTTTTGAATTTTTCTTTTTTGCTGGGATGTTAAATTTTTAATCATGCTGCTTCACCTCAAATCTTAAATATGCCTTGATAAATGGCTCTAAATTACCATCTAAAACCGATTTAACATCACTTACGACGCATTCAGTTCGATGATCCTTAACCATCGTGTAAGGGCAAAAGACGTAAGAACGAATTTGAGAACCCCATTCAATATTCTTTTGTTCACCTTGAAGCGAAGAAATCTTTTTCTTTTGCTCCTGCTCTTTTAATAAATAGAGCCGGCTTTTTAAAATATTCATCGCTGTCTCTCTATTTTGAATTTGGTTTCTTTGATTTTGACAAGTAACCACGATTCCAGTTGGGAAGTGAGTGATTCTCACCGCGGAGTCAGTTTTATTAACGTTTTGACCTCCCGCGCCGGAGGAACGATAAGTATCGATTCTTATATCTTTTTCCTCAATCTCAATATCGATATTAGAATCAATCTCCGGAGTCACTTCAACTGAAGCAAACGAGGTATGACGTCTTTTAGAAGCATCAAAAGGAGAAATTCTCACTAGACGATGCACGCCTTTTTCTCCTTTTAAATATCCATAAGCATTCTTTCCTTTGACTAAGAAAGAAACTGATTTAATTCCGGCTTCCTCTCCTTCAAGAAAAGAAATCAATTCAAGTTTAAAGTTATTAGCCTCCGCGTAACGAACATACATTCGATAAAGCATATCGGCCCAATCTTGGCTTTCGGTACCTCCGGCACCTGGATGAATATCGATATAACAATTGTTTTTGTCGTATTCTCCATTTAATAAAACCAAAAGAGAAAAATCATCAATATCCTTTTCTAGCTGTAAAAGAGATGATTCAACTTCTTGCATGATAGTTTCATCAAATTCCTCTTTTAATAACTCTAAAGCTTCTTTATTTAATTCTAGATTATCTTTTAGAGATTTTAATGTGGTGATTTTTTCATTAATTAAATTAAATTCATCGATAACTTTTTGAGCTTCTCGACGATTAGAATAAAAGTTAGGTTCTTGAATCTTAGAATTAAGCTCAAGACTTTTAGAATTAAGCTTATCTAAGTCAAAGAGAGTCCCCAAGCTCTTTGATAGATTCAGAAAGTTTACTAAAAAGATTCCTTAATTCAAATAGTTCCATTATTTAGACTCAACTTTCTCTGCTTCTGGCTTGGAGACAGTTTGATTTTCAGCTTTATTTTCTTCTTTTGAAGGTTCAGCATTCGCATTTTGAGGTTTTGGTTGCTCTCTTAAGCGAATATTTGCGTTAATTAAAGATAAAGTAACTTCATCAGAAATCGTTTCAATCATCTCATTAAACATATCCCATCCTTCTTTAACATAGTCTTGAAGAGGGTTAGTCTGCGCGTAGCTTCTAAGATGGATACCTTCTCTTAATTTAGCCATAGAATCGATATGGGTGGTCCAGTTACGATCAATTCTAGAAAGAGCAATCATCTTCTCTACTTGATCCGGCGCGCCTTCTGGCCAAGTCTTACGTTTTTGATTGTAATAAGAAAGTAAGATAGAAGCGACATCTTCGCTGGCTTCATCAAGAGGTGCATCAGTATATCCTTCCTCATTAAATGAACCTTGAGGGATATATTTACCTTCTAAATTAGCTTTTAATAATTTTCCATCGAGATATTTTTCTCTCTCTTCACCAGTTAAAGATGAATTGACGATCTTCTTAGCAGTGTTATGGAAATATTCGACGATGGTATCATAGATAGAATCAGAGAAGAGAACCTTATCTCTTTGCTCATACATGATCTTTCTTTGCTCTCTTAAAACATCATCATAATCCATCAATGATTTACGAGTATCAAAGTTTTGACCTTCAATCCTCTTTTGAGCGTTAGTAACCATATTAGTTACCATCTTATTATCAAATCCTTGATCGCCAACTGAATTGAAGAAGGCTTTTAACATATCAGAATTACCGAATCTTAACATTAATTCATCATCTTGACAGACGAAGAAACGAGAATATCCAGGGTCACCTTGACGTCCAGATCTACCTCTTAATTGGTTATCAATACGTCTAGCTTCGTGTCTTTCAGTACCGATTACGCAGAGACCTGCCGCGTGTTTAACTTCCGGAGTATCTTTAATATCTACAACTCCAGGGCCAAGCTTAATATCGGTACCACGACCTGCCATGTTAGTTGCTATGGTAATCGCACCTTTTTGGCCAGCTTGTTCGATGATATGAGCTTCACGTTCATGGTTTTTCGCGTTTAATACCTCGTGTTGTAATCCTGCTTGAGTTAACATCTTAGAAAGCATCTCAGATTTTTCAACTGATACGGTACCAACTAAGATAGGTTGACCTAAAGCGTGACGTTTTTTAATTTCCTCTAAAATCGCGTTGTATTTTGCTTTTTCGTTTCCATAAACCATGTCGGTATCATCATATCTAATAACAGGTTTATTAGTAGGAATGCAAACAACGTTCATATTATAAACTTTTTGGAATTCTTCTTCCTCGGTTTTTGCAGTTCCGGTCATGCCTCCGATTTTATCGTAAAGGCCAAAGAAGTTTTGATAGGTGATGGTTGCCATTGTGATGGTTTCTTGTTTGATTTTAACATTTTCTTTAGCTTGAATAGCTTGTTGAAGACCATCAGAATACTCTCTACCTTTTAAAACTCTTCCGGTGAATTGGTCAATTAAATAAATTTCTCCATCTGACACCATGTATTCAACATTACGTTTCATGATGTAGTTAGCTTTTAAAGCTTGAGTGATTCTATGAACTAAATCTTGGTTTGCTGGATTAGATGAATCGTAGATATTTTTAACTGAGAAAGCTCGTTCAGCTTTATCCACGCCGTCATCAGTTAAAGAACAAGTTTTAGTCTTAATATCAATGGTGAAATCACGATCTTTACGAAGAGATTTAACAAATCTATCCGCGAAGATATAAGTTGAGGCTGAGGCTCTTTCTCCTCCAGAGATAATTAAAGGTGTTCTAGATTCATCGATCAAGATAGAGTCAGCTTCGTCGACGATTGCATAATGTAATCCTCTTAAAACACGTCTATCAACTGATTGAGCCATGTTATCTCTTAAATAGTCAAAGCCTAATTCAGAGTTTGTCGTGTAGGTGATATCAGCAAGGTAGGCTTGCTTTTTCGCGTTGGTATCTTTTTCTCTTAAGTTAACGTCAACAGTTAATCCTAAGAAGTTAAATACTTTACCCATTGATTCACAGTCTCTTTGAGCTAAGTATTCGTTAACGGTGACAACGTGAACACCTTTACCTTCTAAGGCATTTAAATAAACTGGCATGGTTTCAGTTAAGGTTTTACCTTCACCAGTCTTCATTTCGGCAACGTCACCTTGGTTTAATACGATTGCACCTTCAACTTGAACTTTAAAAGGGAACTCGTTTCTAACTCTTCTATCAGCTTCTCTTACAACCGCGTAAGCTTCAGGAAGAATGTCCTCAAGAGTTTTACCGTTTTGTAATAACTCCTTAAAATATGGAGTTTTATTTTTTAACTCTTCGTCGGTGAGCTTTTTCATCTCATCTTCATAGGAGAGTACTTGGTTTGCAATTCTTTCAATTTTCTTTAATCTTCTTTCGTCGATTCTTAATAGTTTATCAATAAAGCTCATTTAAAAAATCCTTTCTTAAATAGGTTCTTAAATATTATATAGGAAACCTCTTAGGTAAAAAACAAAAATATAATTAAACTACATAGTAGTTTGAATCGAAAATCATTTATCTATGAAGTATTTTTAAACATTTTCTTATAGATATTTAACTAGTTTTCAATTGGCAAATAATCATTTTTTCTCTTAAAATCTTTATTTTCAAAACTTCAAGCTAAAATTTGTGAAAAAATCACAAAAAATGTATTGAAAATTTAAAAATGGCAAATTTTAAAAAATTGGAACGAATAATTTTTAAAAATACAAGATTGATTAGTTATAGATGATTAATTAAAATAAAACTTATCTTTGGAGGTTGAGAAATATTAATAATTAAAAAAACCTCATAATTATGAGGTTTTTAGGGTCTTCAAAAAAA
>CALVJO010000039.1 GCA_944332225.1 uncultured Bacilli bacterium
GGGAGAATTAAAGACGATAACTTGCCAAAGGGAAAAATGGCGGTTTATATATTCTTTTATAGCGACAAATGTCTCAAGGTAGGTCAAGTAGGTCCTAAAAGTGGTGCAAGGTTTCACACCCAACTTTATAATCCTGATAGTTCTCCGAGTAATTTAGCCAAAAGCATACTGAATGACGAAGAGATGATGAGTCTTGTAGATAAATCTGATATAGGGAAGTGGATTAAAGATAATACAAATAAAGTTGATGTTCTTATTAGCAGCACTGAATCAAAAACAAAGAACAAGGTTATTTTTAATTTAATCGAAGGTCTCTTACAGTTTAAGCTTGGCCCAAGATATGAGGATTAGGGTTTTGCCAGATATTTTCTCCAACTTATTATTTGGTAGGGGTTTCGTTTATCTAGTAAGGGTGTCGTTTTGCTAGTAGGGGTGTCATTTTGTATTAAAGCGATGACATAAAGACATCGAAGTAAGTTATGAGTCCGAGAAATCGGACTTTTATTATTCTTAGATCCTGAATTCATATAGTAATAGGATGAAGGCACATTATAAAGTAAGCGTCAAAAAGTATATAAAATGTACAATTAATAGAGTCAAAAAAGTGCAATTAATTGTGATAATTGGCTGTTTAATAACGTTTATGACTATTGCTATAGAGTGTAGATAAATAATTAAATAATAAATATGAAAATTAAATGAATAATGAAAACAAAATATTTATTTTCATCTTTTTGCACATTTTTGAATACGCTTTCATTTATTTTTTTTCTTATTTTCTTGTGTAAGAAAATGTAACTCTTTAATATTGATTAGGCAAAGAGATATTATATTTGCCAATTTGTTTGTAAAGGAGATCAAATGAAAAACAAAAAAATTCTATTGCTTCTTACTCTCCCTCTTTTCTTAGTGGGTTGTAATGGAACAGGTAGCTCTAATCCTTCATCAGGATCATCAGCAACCTCTGAAGCAACTACTAGCTTACCAGATTCTAGTTCATCAACTTCTGCTACTAGCGAAGGAGAACCAATTGAACCAGATACCTACATCACTATTGCCCAAGCGAAGACTTTAATCCCTAATGATTATGATGAAACAAGTGACAAGTATTATATCACTGCCACTATCAAGAAAATCGAAGATGACTTCAATGGTCACATGGTCATCGAAGATGAAACTGGTTCACTTACTATTTACTATTCTCACTCAGAAGATGGTGCGTATCGTTATGGTGAATTATTAGTTAAACCACAAGTTGGCGAAGAAGTAACTTTCTACGGAACTCTTAAAAATTTCAAAGGAACATATGAGATGGAAGATGCTTATATGATCGGTTGGAATTATGAGCTTCCTGAAGATTTAACTCCATATACTCAAATGTCAATTGCTGATGCTAGATTAGCTGAGCAAGATGAATTAGTAAGAGTATCTGGTGAAGTCATAGCATTCACTTATAATATTTCATTAAGCAAAACTGGTTTCATGCTTGCTGATAATGAAAGTTCTATCTATGTTTATAGCTCAGCAGCAGCTAAAAATGTTGAAGTAGGAGAAACTGTTGATTTAATCGGTCAAAAAGATTTCTATGGAGCTTCTACAAACGCTAAATACGGCGGATCTAATCAAATTGCTAATGCTGGAGTTGTTTCTCATGAAGAGAGCACATCACCTATCACTTTACCAACTCAAGATATCGCGATGAAAGAATTAAAAGAAAAGGCATTATCTGAAGATATCACTGGTAAACTCTTCAAAGTAAAAGCTTATATTACTTCAGTTACTCAAGGTGTTGAGGCTGATCGTTATACTAATTACTACATTAATGATTTAAGCGGAACTGAAAGCGGTAGAGTCTACTCTCAAGCTTCTGGATCCGATTTCAAATGGTTAGATGAATATGTAACCAATGTAGATGTCGAAGAAGGTCAAGAGATTGATTATAATTATGTTACAGTCTATGTAACTCCATTAAATGCCAGCGTATCTGGATTCTCTGGTGAATGGAGATATCTTCCTGTCAAAGTTGAAGCTAACGCAGATGTTAAGATGGAAGGTGAAGCTGCTGCAACATTTGTCTATGATTCATTTATTAAAGATCAATTTGTAGAAACTTATGTTGCTGATCCAAACGAAGAGATGGTAACTTCTTATACTAATGCTGATCTCGTTGATGGCGAAGTAACTATCGAATATGCATCAAGCAATACTTCCGTTGCTACTTTCACTACTGAAAATGAAGTAACAACTATGAATATTGTTGGACAAGGTGATACTGAAATCACTGTTACTATTAATGTTGGAGGAGAAACTTTCACTAGAAAGATCAATATCTCATCTATCGATGTCGATGCTTTAGACACTTTAACTACTAAACAAGCTGTTGAAGCTGAAAAAGAAAGCAAAATCATGGTTAGAGGTATCGTCGGTCCTTCTACTATGAATCAACCTGGTTTCTATCTATTCGATGAACAGGGCGTTATTGCTATTAGAATGCTTGATTATGAATACATGGATTCACTTTCAATCGGCGATGAAGTTATTATCCAAGGAACTAGAACTTTATGGGGAAATTCAACTGCTCAACGTCAAATTGTCGTAGGCAACTCAGAACTTCTTTATAATTTATATGGTGAACATGATTATCAAGAATTAGCAAAGAATTACACAATTACTGATAAAACATTACAAGAATTATATGATATGGATTCTACTGATACAGATACATACACAGCGATGAATATCTATCAAGTAACTTGTAAGATTGAAGTAAGTGGAAGCTATGGAAATGCTAAATTAAAAGATGATCAAGGTGGAGAATTCAGTATCTATTCTGGTAACGCTGGTCAAACTGAATGGTTAAAAGAATTTGCTGATGGTAATAACTATACATTTGAATTTGCTTTAGTTAACTGGAACGGAAAGAATTACTTTAGAGGTTGTATCTTATCTGTTACTGATTCACATGGTGATGTTACCTATAATACATATAACTTTAATTAATTAGATTTCCCATATTTAATTAAGATTAAGCAATGATAGCTGTTTAGGGTTTATAGCCTTAAACAGCTATTTTTTATTTAAAATGTAATTGAAAAAGGATAGAATATTTTCGCGGACACTTAGCTCAGTTGGGAGAGCGTTTCCTTCACACGGAAAAGGTCGTGGGTTCGAGACCCGCAGCGTCCACCACTTTTATAATTTTGATCCCTATATTTAGGGATTTTTATTAATTTTATGCACTTTTTTATATCAATATTGCTATTTTTAACAAAAATTAGCAAAAGTGTTTTTAAATTTTTAAATTCTCTTTTATTATTAGCCTTAAATAAAGGAGGAAAATTCATGAAACGGAATATATTACTTTTTTTCTTACTTTCTTTAGGATTAACCTTATCTTCCTGCGTGGGACCTTCTTCTAGCTCGCCTGGCTCTAGTCAAGATTCACAAACTTCTGTTCCTACCTCTACGCCAGAAAGTCAGTTGACTGAAGAAGACTATCCATCTGGATATCTAGGAACTTTCTATTCTCCAAGCGGAACAATGATTATTGATGCAGAATCATTAATTCTTTCAGGAGAAGTCAATCTTTCTTTAACTCCTAAAGAAATAGTTCCATATCTAACCAATAATTATGCTGTCATTTATGAAGATGCTGATTCAAACACTTATAGGGGATATATTTCTAATGGGGAAGGATTATATATTCTTCAAAGATTAGAAGGAACTGAATACATAACAATAGATGATTTTCAACCTTCTATTTATATGTATAACGGCTCTTACACAGCATTTGGTAACAGTGATATCTATAATAACACTTTCGTTATAACAGACACTTATTCTTCTACTTACGATGCTTTCTTAGTTGATTCTGTATTCTTTAGCTGGGGATTAACTAGAAATCCGATGTACTATTATGCAAAATCATATTTTGTAAAGAGAAATAATCAAACCGTGGTAGCTATTGATGTATATGATTATGAAGATGACTACTTATACTACTCATTAGTCTTAAGAGTTGAGGATAATGTAGCTATCTTAGATGATTATTCGTATGAGCAATATGAAGCTTATTATTCAGATGTAATGCTTCTTTATGGAGAATATTTTGTTGATGAAGACACGACAATCAGCTTTGATTATGAAGCTTCTTACGATGAAGAAACCTATACTTCTTCCATCAATAATGTCGTCGGATTTGAAGGCAAAACTTATAATCTAGCCTTAGGATACGATACTTCAGTTTACTATCAATTGACTGAAGGCGATGAAGAAATAATCATTAGACCGACATATAACGGTATTTCTCTAACACGCGAAGGAGAAACTATAGCCTATCCATATAATGATTATTCTCGCTTAATCGGTGATTTTGAAAACGAAAACATTACTTATTCATTCGATGGAACTAGTTTAGAAATAAATGGACAGGAAGCAAATTATCAAATTGTAAATGATGATGGCACGATTGCTTTAAAGACTACGATTGATAACGAAGATTATTACTTCTATGAATTTAAGCAAAACGAGGCTCTTATATGCAAATATGATGATAATGAAACTTATGTAGTTAATTATGCTTTGTATCAATCATACTTTGTAAACACGTTTGTTAGTAAGACTTTAGATGGAGTTAAAGAATTTACTATTGATTCAAGCTTTAATGTTACGATGGATAATAAAACTGCTGAAGGATATCTAGTATATGATCCTCTAGAAGAGTATCCAAGCGTTAATTTCACTATCGATGATATCGAATATACATTTTCTCTATTAGAACTTAGCATCAATGCTTATACATTAAGCGATAATGTTAATACTACTTCTTATTATTTTACTCGAAGCGTATTTGATGAAATAATTAATACTTATACTTCCGGCAAGGAAAGCTTAAATATTACTTCTACATCTATAGATTATAAAGGGGCTAGCCTTTCTTACGAGATAAGACCTTATTATTATTCTTATTTATTCTCTTATCGAATCGGCATCTATTTTACCTATCAAGATGTTGACCATTATTTTGAATATTCTAATGAAGGTCAATTAATCGATTATAACGTAGAAACAGGAGTAAGCGAGAATTCTTATATTCCAACATCTGATTTTGAAAGTCTATTAGGACGTTATGTTTTCTTAGGTGTCTATGGTTTAGAGGGATTTGAGATGAAAGAAGATGGAACTTTCTACGTTGATGTGGTTAATTCCACTTCAACTGGATTAGAAACTATTGAACCTAATTATTATCTTCAAAAGACTCAGACTAATGAAGGAATTCAGCTTACGATTGCCTTTGAATATGATGGTTATATTATCTATATCTATAAAGATGGTTATTCATATTTAACATTTGGCCTTAACTATTTAGATGAAAGATTATATAACATAAATGGAGTCTATGTTAATTCTTCCTCTTTATCTGTAATTCACCTTAACGGGCAAGATCTTTATATTGATGGGGAAGAAACAACGTTTAAAGCTATAACAAGTGAAAATAATTTAACAACTTTAACTTTAGAAGATGATTCTACCTTAGTCTTCGATAATGTGAACCATACAGTTACTTATAATGAAGTAACCTACACTTTACATGATATCGATATGAGTAAATATCTAGGAGACTATGATTATAATGGAACGACCTATACGTTAGAAACTGTATCAGCTTTAAATGGCTCGGTGATTGGTTACTCCTTATCATCTTCAGATTATGATGTGATGACTGATTATAATTTTGTTTATTATAACGGTTCCTTAGCCTTACATTTCTCGTCTTTATCAGGTGACTTTTATCTTATTGAAGGAGGAGACGGAACAATTAGTTTAACATTTGTTAGCTCTATTCCAGTTCCACCTTTACCACCTATTCTTTAAATAAAAAATTATTAAAGAGTCGTTAACTTATGATTTAGTCATAATAACGACTCTTTTAATTATTAAAAGGGTTTGATAGCCCCTTGATAGAATTAATTTTGTTTTTTAAAATACTATTATGAAGCGAATAAGAATAACCGTAGTAAAAATTGCTACTCATCAAGACTTAATAGATAAATATGAAAATAATAATGTTTCCCCTTGCACATTGAAGGTCAATGATACTTTTATTGTTGATTCTCTTGATTCAGTTCCTGAAGGATTTTGCTATTCAGCCTATCAAAGTTTATATCCTTTTATCATGACTTTGATGCACGGAGGGAATGATATCTATCATGGTTGGATGAAAGATAAGAATTCTTGTGTTATATCTTGTAATGATGGTTTCCGTCCTGTTTCGTTTCTTCTTGAGGTAATTTCTTAATGGGTGAAAAGAGAAAGTTTCATCTACCAATATTTTCTTTGCTTGAATGGGTAATGATTCTTTGTTGTCTCATTACTTTCATCACTTTAGGTGTTATTTATAAATCATCTATTTTTGAAATTGTTTCAGTGATATTTGGCTTGTTTGCTGTCACTTTAAACATGAAGCGAAAAAAGTATGCTTTCGCGGTTTACTCTCTTTACGTTTTGATCTATGGAATAGTTTCTATTGTTCAAAAGCAATACGGGGAAGGAATCTTAAATCTTGTGTATAATTTACCTGTTTATCTATACACCTTATATAAGTATTATTTCTCTAAAAATAAAAATGATACAAGCGATTTTAAAATATCAAAACTATCGTATAAAGGATACATATTGATAGGCATTTTGATTCCTCTTATCACCGTTTCTTACGGTTATATATTAACTTTAATTGACTCTAAATTGCCATTTTTAAACGCTTTAGCTACTTCCTTTGCTTTAATTGCTTGCTTTTTAGCTAGCAAAGGAAATATTTCTCAATGGATATTTTGGATACTTTATTCAGCTTCGTTAGTCGCGGTTTGGGCTATTAACTTTCAAAATGGAGGAGAAGCTGGATTATTATACTTAGTCTTAAATTCTATATATATTTTAATAAATTTATATAGCTTAATATTATGGATGAAAGATCTAAAAAAGGAGAGAATAGATGAGAATAATGATAATTAGACATGGTGATCCAGATAATGTTCATAAGACCTTAACTAAACAAGGTTTTTTAGAAGCTGAAGCATTGCACGATTATTATAAAAATTATGATTTCTTCAAAGTCTATAGCTCACCTTTAGAAAGGGCTAAGATAACCGCGGATATATTAGTTAAAGGTCATGATAATCAAGTTGAAGTAATGCCTTGGTTAAAAGAGTTTACTCATTTAGTTAAAGTTCCTTATTCCTCTTCTCTTGTTCAAAATTGGGATTTTTTACCATCATATTTTTCTAAAAATGATGATTTAGTTTCTCAAGATTATTTATCTTCTGAGGTGATGGAATCAGGTAAGATAAAAGATGATTATAAGATGGTTATCGATTCCTTTGATGATATATTAAAGCAGCATGGTTACTCTAGAGACGGAAAGATATATAAGGCTGTTAATCCTAATACAAACACGATTGTCTTTGTCTGCCATTTTGGAATGATGTCAGTTCTTTTATCTCATATTTTCAATATTCCTTACACGATATTATCTCAATACATGTGCTGCCCTCCTTCAGGAGTTACAACCTTGGTAAGCGAAGAGAGAGAAGAAGGAATTGTCCAATTTAGAATGCTAGGATATGGTGATATTTCTCACTTAGCTCTCAAAGGTTATAAACCTTCATTTCATGGACGTTTTTGCGAGGTTTTCACATCTAAAGATAGACATTAATTATCTTGAATCTTAGTATTTTTGATGTTAATATAACTAAGCTATGCCCGTAGCTCAGTTGGATAGAGTGTAACCCTCCGAAGGTTGAGGTCGCGCGTTCAAATCGCGTCGGGCATACCAAGATAATCGCGGGATTGGTGAAACTGGTAGACACGTTAGACTTAGAATCTAATGGGCGACCGTGCAGGTTCAAGTCCTGTATCCCGCACCA
>CALVJO010000040.1 GCA_944332225.1 uncultured Bacilli bacterium
TTTCATACTAATTTTTCAAAATTAGAGTAATTGTAAGATTTTGAACTGTATTTGTTGACTATTTAATAGTTAGCTCCATTTCCTTTAAGCCTCGAGCTAACTGATCAGGGCATGAGGTATCTTTATAACCGCATTTAATCCCTTCTAGCCTCGAGATAACTTCGCTGAATGACATTCCTTTTACCATGGCAGCGATACCTTGTAAATTACCAGAGCAACCTCCGATTACTTTTAAAGATATAATCTTGTCTCCTTCATATTCGACAATCATCTTTCTTGAGCAGGTTCCTCTTGGGGTGAATTCGTAAATCATATTACATTTCATCAAGATAAGATTGTAGCTTATCTTTAGCTTCTCCGCGAATTACTTTACAAGCTTCAGCTTTAGAGCATTCTTTTTTAGCCATGGCCTCAGCTAGACCAGAGCAACCAGGAAATCCGCATGCTCCGCAGTTAGCTCCAGGTAGCATATTAAGAATATCTTCTTTATGAGGATCTTCTTCAACTTTTAAATACTTATTAGCTAAAGCAAGAAGAATTCCTAAGACCACTCCAATAGCTAAAACAATAATAACCGCGTAAACGTAAGATAGATTTAATGAGTCAAGTAAATTATTAAACATAATCATTTCTCCTTTGTTTCATCGTCTTTATCTGTTTTTTTATTCCTACAAAAGATTACTTTGCAAGATTCACATTCTTCTGGAAGAGAAGAACAATTATCTGGTTTCTTAGTTTTGCTATTTAAGTAATAGATTAAGCAAAACAGTGAAACTGCTACAGCAAGAACGATGAAGATATATAGAATCTCCATTAGAATATTCCAGAAAGTCCACCGATTGCTAAGACCATGATTGCAGTTGTAACTAAAGCAATACCCGCTCCAGCAAATCCTCTTTTAACTGGAGAATAGTCAATTCTATTTCTAATTGTAGACATTAATGTGATACATAGGAAATAGCCTAATGCGGTTCCTAAAGCGTATACCATCGCAAATAAGAAATTAAAGAATCCATTATTTGCTAAGCTTCCAGAAACACCTGCCGCGATTAAGATTGCTTCGACATCACAAATTTGTTTTGTGACATAAAGAACAACGCAGTTCGTGGTGATTAAAGGTAAATAAATTCCTAAGCTTTGATATAAGGAAGGTAAGAACTTTTTACAAATCATCTCAACTAGTTGTACTAACGAAGCAATAACTAAGATGAAGACGATTGTTTGCATGAATTCAATATTTAATGCAACTAATAGCATCTCAAGGAAATAAGATACTAATGATGCCATGAAAACAACGAACACTAAGGCACAGCCCATACCAATCGCGGATTTACGGTTTTTAGAAACTCCGATATAGGAACAAATTCCATATCCGGTTGATAGAACAATATTGTTAGTTACCATTGCAACTAAGAATACGATTACTAAACTTGTTATAACTTCCATCTTACTTAACCTCCGCAGTAGCTAATTTTTTGGTTTCTTTTTCCTCGATTCTGATTCTGACATAGGAATAGATTCCAACGATGATACCAAGCATCAAGAAGGCTCCAGCTTTATCAGCTAAGAATGATATCGCGTAATCTTCTAAAGGATAAGCTGAGAAGATTACTTGTCCGGTGAAAGGATTAGTTAATGTTAATCCTCCTTTACCTAAGAATTCTCTTAATAAACCGATGACGGAAACTGAAAGGAAGAATCCAATTCCGCTTCCAAGCGCGTCTAATAAAGAAGCTAACACTCCGTTTTTAGAAGCGAAAGCTTCGCCGCGTCCTAGAATTATACAGTTAACAGTAATCATTGAGATAATTACACCTAATGATTCATATAAAGTAGGAGTGAAAGCCTGCATCAATAAATCAACGATGGTAACAAAGCAAGCGATGATTACGATGAAGACTGGAATTCTTACTTCATTAGGAACTATTTTTCTAATTAATGAGATGCAAACATTAGTAAAGATTAATACTAATAATACTGCGATTCCCATTCCCCAAGACTTATCAAAAGTATCAGTGACAATCAATACAGGACATAATCCAAGAAGTGATACAAGAATTGGGTTTTCCTTAAAGATTGGGTTAGTGAATGATTTTAATAAACTTTGTTTCTTTTCCATTATTCAAGTTCCTCCCACGTTCTACTACTCGCATTAAAAGCATTAGATGAACCATAGTTATCATAAACATCATTTGCAGTGGCGATTAATTCAGCTGAGCTACCATACATGTGATTATAGTATTCATTAGCTGAAGGATCTCCACTGTTTCCACCTTGATTTAAGTATCTAATTTTATAATCGTTGATACAGTTATCAATTGAAGCTTTAACCGCTCTAGAGGTCACTGATGTTCCAGAGATAATGACTTCTGAAGTTCCGTCATATCCTTGATAAAGATCAGAAACAGTATCTGAATTAGAGAAATTACCATTGCCAATAGATGAGGATGATGTAGTTAAATAATAATATCCATCAACGGTATTTGTTTCTCTAGAGATACCGACATAGAATGTCATTTTTTCATAAGATGAAGTTGAATTAGCTAAATAGACAACTGATTGTCCGTTTGCGTGAGTCACTTCATTAATTTCAGTAAATGAAGCATTTTCATCTTCAATTGTTATAGTGTTAGTAACAGTCGCGGTTTCATCGCTGTACATCGTTTTAAAAGCTGCCGAGAGATTATCTTGCTCTCCAAGTTCCTCCCACATTCTATTACTCGCATCAAAAGCGATAGTTAATAAATTCTCATTGAAGGTATCGTTTAGTGATCCAAAGTCATCATCAGAAATATAAGCTAAAGTAGGTACTTTTCCATCGATGCTATCAAAGAAACGATTTTGAGACATTTTCAAATATTCTATAGATGCATATTCGCTGACATCTTGAATATAGAATCCGTCGATTGCTCCGGTTTGACTTACTAAGCCAAGATAATAGTTAATCGTAAAGCTATCATCGCCGATAGCTTGGCAAGAGTAAACTGTATGATATTGGCTTCCATCATAAATGAGAGAAACATCAACAATCTTACTATTAGATGAACCATCGTTATCATAAACATCATTTGCAGTGGCGATTAATTCAGCTGAGCTACCATACATGTGATTATAGTATTCATTAGCTGAAGGATCTCCACTGTTTCCACCTTGATTTAAGTATCTAATTTTATAATCGTTGATACAGTTATCAATTGAAGCTTTAACCGCTCTAGAGGTCACTGATGTTCCAGAGATAATGATTTCTGAAGTTCCGTCATATCCTTGATAAAGATCGGAAACAGTATCTGAATTAGAGAAATTACCATAGCCAAGAGATGAGGTTGATGTAGTTAAATAATAATATCCATCAACGGTATTTGTTTCTCTAGAGATACCGACATAGAATGTCATTCTCTCATAAGATGAAGTTGAATTAGCTAAATAGACAACTGATTGTCCGTTTGCGTGAGTCACTTCATTAATTTCAGTGAATGAAGCATTTTCATCTTCAATTGTTATAGTGTTAGTAACAGTCGCGGTTTCATCGCTGTACATGGTTTTAAAAGCTGCCGAGAGATTATCTTGCTCTCTTTGGCTAATGATTGGATTAGTAACCATATAAACCGCGGTTAAAAGCCCTCCGGCAATTAAACAAGTTAATCCTAAAAATAGAGGAAGCTTAATAGATTTCCAAGCGCTCATATTATTTTACCACCTTTCCAGCATTAGTTTGCTCGTGATAATAATTTGCATATTCAATAACTCTATTCATCATAATCATAAAAGCATTCGCCGTATAAGTAGCTCCTGTTTTAAGATCTGAATAGATATCGCCATAGATATCTTCAATCTTAAATGAGTTATTATCATATTTTGTGTATGTGGAGAAAGGTAAAGGTTCCTCAACCATCACATATTTCACATAGAATGATAAAATCTTAAATGCGGTCTCATTATCGAGATATTCAGAGTAGTCAACATTATCAAAATCTAACATTGCGTCTCCATATCCTCCACCTGCTCCTGTTGAATTAAGTTTCGTGCCAACAACTAATTGATTTTCATAATCGATATAGATATCGAAATCCATAGTTGCATATGAGCCATGAGTCTCATCTTGAGAAGTATGATTATCATTCAAAGTTAGGATGATATCAAAGTTGCTATCGATAGAAATTGAATATATTGATGATTCAGTTGATATATCAGTATCAAACCAATAACCAGAGACTGAATCTACAATTGTCCAATTCTCCTTAGAATCATCAGTTTTAAGGCTTAAAACACCTTTTTGAGTAACTTCTTCTTCATTAGAAGTATAGACTAAATCGATGCTAGCGCCATCTCCAACAGCAAAATGAGCATTTGGATATTTAGTTTCATCTTTATATTGTTTTAATGGTTCTTCAAAAATATATAATGAATCACCTAAGTTATAGGAAGTATTATCACTTAAATACCCAGTTATAGATGCATTATAAGTTTCAATACCATCTTTATCAGTAGATACATATGAAACGGTTGCAGTATAATCACCAGTTTCATCAGTTAAAGAATATTGATAGTTAAAGAAGCCCATTTTATCAACTTCTGCAAAGCCAAAATATAAGCCTGAGCAGATTGCAACTGCACTCATGATAGAAGTAGTAATAATCTTGTTCTTAGTATGTTCTTTTGATAATCCTTTGATTGCTAAATCAATTAAAGGAGTAAACATATTCATAAATAAGATAGAGTAGGCAACTCCTTCAGGAGCTGAAGCAACATATCTAATTAACATAGTAATTAAAGCTGCTCCCATTCCAAAGAAGACTCTGCCGGCTCTAGATGTAGGTGAGGTAACTGGATCAGTTATACAGAATATAGCTCCAAACATCACTCCACCTAAAGAGATTTGGACTAAAGCAAACTCAAATGAATCAAGTCCGTAGCCTCCGCATAATCCCATGATTAAGGTGGTTACGAAGATTGTTCCTAAATAGAAAGCAGGAGCTCTCCAGTCAATTACTTTTCTAATTGCTAAGATAATCCCGACAACGAAGATTAAAATAGTGAAAGTTTCACCTAATGTTCCTCGATAATTACCTAATAATAAATCTAATAAAGAGGTGTTTCCAGCCGATAAAATATCTAAGGACCAACCATTTTGTCCCATCGCGGTAGTTATGGTAGCTCCTGAGAAAACATCGACATCATAAGTCATTTGATTCAAGAAGCAAACTTGACAGACGATTCTACCAACTATCGCTGGGTTGAAGATATTATGGCCAAATCCTCCAAAGAGCATTTTAGCGACCCCAACTCCGATGATTGTAGATATAACTATCGCATACCAATTCGTGCCAACTGGTAAAATTAAAGCTAAAATTAATCCTGAAATATATCCATAAGAATGAATTACCTCAGAAACTAAATCTTTAAAAGTTTTCTTTTCCTTAACGATTTTAGGAATGAAGAAAAGTCCTTCGGTGATGACAGCAGTCGCCATCGCTATTAAGACATTACAAATAGCAAAGACTCCATTCATCGAAGATTGAGTAAAATAATAAATAATCGCAGCAATCCAAACGACGGCTAATCCTAAGAAAAGTTCAAACATGATACCGTCGGTTGAACGTTTACTCCTAAAATATGGAGCAGGATTCATTCCGAATTTCATACTATTTATTACCTCCATTTAAGGCAGCTTGCTTATTTTTTTCCATAGCAGCTCTTTTTGCGTTCTCCATATTTACCATGTTTTTAGCCTTCTTAACGAAATCATTAACTTCAATATGAGAAGGGCAAACATAAGAGCAAAGTCCGCAGCCGATACAGGATGTTGGTTTTAAAGCCATCATTCTATCTATATCTTTATGTTCGAAAGCAATCTTAATCTCAACTGGTTGTAAGTTTGCTGGGCAATGATCGCTACAAGCTCCGCATCTTAAGCAAGTTTGAGTTCTTCTAACTAATCTTCTTAAAACTGTGATCGCATCATTGCAAGGTAAGACTGCGCACTCATCGTTCATTAATCCTCTTGAGCACATTGGTCCACCCATTAAGACAACTCCGTCATCAATAACATATCCGCCTAAATAATCAATTATTTGAGATACTTTACATCCGATAGGAACGATTACGTTTGCATTTTCCTTTAGTCCCTCACCAGATACTGTCAACATCTTTTTGCTAGTGATAAACCCTGTTTTTGAAGATTTACCAAGTTCGATCGCCGTTTGAGCGTTATTAACAATAACATGAGCTTCTGAAGGGAGTTTTTCATAAGTTCTTTTTGTGACAGTTTGGACTAAAAGCTTTTCCCATCCCATCGGATATACATCACTAACTAGAACTAACTCTAAGCCTGGATAATTCTTAATTTCATCTTTCAACGCTTGATAAACTTTTACTTTATTTTTCTTAAAGCAAATCAAAACTCTAGAAGCGTTGCTAGCTTTTTTCATGAGCGAAGCGCCTAAGAATAAATCTTGGCTTTCCTTGATCATCGCATTATAGTCAGTTGTTAAAAATGGTTCGCATTCGACACCGTTAATCACCACGGTATCAATTCCCTCAACTCCTTGATATTTAAGGAAAGTTGGGAATCCAGCACCTCCAAAGCCAACTAAGCCAAGCTCGTGCATAGCTTTGATTATTTCTTCAGATGATGATTCTAATGAAACTGGTTCAGTGACCTTAATATTTTCATATTTAAAATCATTTTCGATTTCAAAATGTTTTACGCTTCTCATTAGTCCAGAATGAAGCATCATAACTTCTCCAACAATCTTTCCTGATACTGGAGAATAAACTGGAAATTCTTTTCCGAGAGTCATTCTAGTTCCAAGCAAGGTGCCAACTTTAACTTCATCGCCTACTTTAGCTTTTAAAGTTATCGGTGTTCCTTTTCCTGGATCAACAAGCGGCACATAAACTTTCTTAGCATATTGATCAGGAAGAGTAAGAACTTCCTTCTCGCTAGTTAAGTGTTTTGTGTCATTGATACCCCTGAGGTGCATTTTCCCAGCGGATTTAAATAATGGCATAAATTACTCCTTATTCTAAATTATTTAATTTCAACAATTGTTCCTTTTACAGTTCCTTGAATTGCTGCAGCGTTTGCCTCATCAGTATCGATGTGCATAGCTAAACTATAAGATGAAGATACTCTAACAACAGTATCTAAGAAGATAACGTTTCTACCCGTCTCACTTAAAATCTTGACAGCGACGATATCTCCGTTTTTAACATTAAATCTTTCCGCATCGGCAGGAGTCATATGAATATGTCTCTTGGCCGCGATTGCTCCTTCAGTTAATGTTACTTCGCCATTAGGGCCAACTAATTTAACTGAGGTTGAGCCCTTAACATCACCAGATTCTCTAACTGGGACGCTGACTCCGATTGTTCTTGCGTCAGTAAATGATAATTCAACTTGATTATCCTTTCTGCAAGGTCCTAAGATTGAACAATTCAATTCTCCTCTAGGTCCAACGACCTTGACCTTTTGCTCTGAAGCAAATTGTCCTGGTTGAGAAAGCATTTTCTTAACGGTTAATTCGCTTCCTTTACCAAATAAAACTTCTAAAGTTTCTTGGTTTACGTGCACGTGTCTTGCACTAGTTTCAACAATAAATTCTTCCATACAAAAATCCCTTCTTGTTATACGGCTATATTTTACAATTTTAACTTTATAATATAAAGACTTATTTTTTAGACTTAAATATCAGCAATAAAAAAGCAAAAGAATGATATGCTCCTTCTAAAGTAGACGAAGAAAATAATTAATAAATGTTAATTAAAGAATATCCCCTAGGGGATATAG
>CALVJO010000041.1 GCA_944332225.1 uncultured Bacilli bacterium
ATACATACATGTGTATAATATAAAAACTTAGAGATAATTTCTCTAAGTTTCATGCGAAATTTATTTCGCTTTTGTTCGACAGCTTCACTATTTTCTGCCAAAGAGTTTGGAAATACATGTCTCATGTACTCTATGGATAAAATACTTGAATACGGTAATGCAATTAATATAATTCAAGCGATTTGAAGTAGCTGTGCTAAATTGTATTAAACCCTTTAACATTAGACATCTCATTAATAGTTTGATTAAATTAAGGTATTGGAAGGAGCAGGTTCATTTGAAAAATCGAACATTTTTTATAAATAGCATTTTGCTAGTAGATATAAATTGGTTCGAGTCTACGGATTTTCTAATTTTAGTTTTTTGAAGAGACTTACGAAATTAGAATTAAGGTTACAACTAATCAAGTTAATTATGGAAATAATAACGGAAGAATTGTATTATCTATTTTTGTAATTAGACATTTATGAATAAGGATAAATTTAGAAAAACGATAGAATATAAAGAAAGGTTAAAACTCATTAAACTAATTGCTATAGTAACTATTTTAATGAATTTAATTTTTGACTGTGTGGGGGTTATTTCATTTTATAACCTAAGAGAATTGGATATTAATATAGCAACTATTGTACTTGTTTCTATAATTTTTATTGCTTTATTAGTTACTTCGCCATTCATAGTTTATATCTTTTCTTTAGTTAGAAAAATACATCTTATTTTTGAGTATCTATCTAAAATGTATATATTTGAATATACTTTAAATTTTCCAGTAGAACATAAATATTTCCAGTCTAGATATTTAATTTCTTTCAATTTTAATAATCGTAATTATGAATTGCTAACATACTGGATTTATGATAGTAATAATTTAGATTCGAAAAAAGTATCAATTGGATTTATTGAAAATTTAAATTCTATCTACATATTAGAAAAAATAAGTTAAACAAAATTGATTTTATTAAAATTTAGAAAACGAAAGGGGTATGGTAAGAAGAGATTCTCACTATACACATGATAATTTATGAGAAAATTAACTAT
This sequence comes from uncultured Bacilli bacterium, assembly GCA_944332225.1. Taxonomy (GTDB): domain Bacteria; phylum Bacillota_I; class Bacilli_A; order RFN20; family CAG-449; genus CALVJO01. The sequence goes on from CALVJO010000041.1 coordinate 1,039, forward strand.
TAAAAAAGACGGCAAAGAAATATTTACTAACGGTGGATGGTTTCGTGCCGCGCCGCCTGAAGGAAAAGAAAAGCAATGGGTTCCTTCTTATAGCGCTTCTGAACTGGCAGATTATTTTTTAAGATATAAAGGTTTTATGCCTCCTGAAATAGATTCATATTTACTAGAAATTGGTATTGTTTCAGAATCTTTTTCCTCTGAACCTGAATGTTGCACGAGCTTAGAAAAAGATGGCTTTGGTTATAGGGGACCAAGACAGCATGATTTACTCATCACTAGTGATACAAATGAAGTAGTTATAGGCTTAGAAGCAAAGGCTAGAGAAGATTTGGACGTTTTTGTTACTGAAAAAGGTGATGGTCCTTTAACACCTAATCAAGAAAAAAGATATGCTGGACTTTGTGAAAAACTACTAGGGCTAAAACTTGAAGACTGCTCAAACATTAGATATCAATTGTTGTCAGCGGCAGCAGGAACCCTAATAGAGGCTGATAAAAGGCATATTAAAAAAGCTGTTTTGTTGTTTTTACTTTTTAAGACTCCAATTGTTTCTGAGGATCATATTGCTTCAATAGGGATTGACATAGAGAATTTTGTTTCTCTCTTAACTAAGAATAACGATGGCTCTTACAAATGTAAGAACTTCAAAAAAGATATAGATTTATATGTTAAATATCTTGTTGTTGATATGCGTTCATATAATTAAATTCAGAAAAGATGCGCGCGTTAATAATATAGTAACACACATCAATATCTTTGAAGATTAAGTAATTATGTGTCACAAATTCAAAAAAATAATTTTGCGACATTAATTGTACATTTAACGATAAAAATATCCTGCAAAATGTCGGTATAAATTAAAATTTTGTCGCTTTTATGGAGTGATCAAATAATTGATTAAATATGAATTTATTCGAGTCAAATATTTAAAAGGATAAAACTCTTAAAAGAGCGTAAATGATCGATAAGAAATTTGAATTTATAGAATAGATGTAGACTTGCAAAACGTATTCAAATTAACACTTAATTTTATATCATTAATTAACTTGGTAATATCATCATCTTTGACCTTCTATTCTACAATAAGGGTAATTGTGACTGATACTTTTCGTAATTGATTCCAAAAAAGCAGCAATAATATAAACTTTTCGGAATTGTTTCCTAAAACTTTAGAAAATAAAATAAGGATATTTACTAAGGCAAAAATAATTAGCGAAGATTATTAAAAATTAAATGCATTAGAAAAAGCTCATAAAGGCGCGGACTTTTTAATTATGCAAAATTTCAAATCTAAAATTCAGTAATATAAATAATTTAAAATTTGCTTACTTTATTTAATTATTTGTTACAATAAACCTATAGGTGGGTATTTATGGAACGAAAAGAAGTATTTATTAGCTATGCTCATGAGGATAAAGAACGCGTCGAAGAAATAGTTACTTGTTTAGAAAAACAAGGAGTTTCTTGTTGGATTGCTCCCCGCGATGTTGGAGCTAGACGTTACGCGAAGGCTATCTGTGAAGCTATTGAAGACGCGAAGATTTTTCTTTTGATGTTAAGCAGCCATTCCGCGGTGTCAGAGCATGTTTTAAACGAAATAGAGATGGCGTATAACAAAAGGAAAAATTCTCAGGGTAATTTAACGATTGAAACGATTTGTCTCGATAAGATAGATTTAGATTCTCCTTCATTTGATGAGATCATGTACTATATTAGACGGATTAATTTTATTCAGTTGGAAAATGATCCGACTCCTGAATATTTTGCTAATCAGTTTATCGACGCGAATAAATCAATTTTAAGAATTATTTCAAATACCAAACAAGCTAGAGAGGACTTTCAAAGTGAATATGTCTCTGATGAATATGAATATAGCCGGTTAAAAAAACAAAATGATTTATTAAAACAATTTGATCTAGCGTTATATCAAAAAGAATTAATTAGAAGAACTAAACCGGTGATTTTAGATGTTGGATCAGGAGATGGCTCTTTAATCGTTGATAGAGTTGATTCAACAATCAATGAATATGAAATAATCGCTTTAGATTGCGAAAGTCAAAATATTGAACATGGAAAAGAAAAATTTAAAGATAAGAATATTCATTTTGAACAAGTAGATTTATCTGAAGATAACTTATCAGAGAAGTTGGAAGCTATTTTAAAAAAATATAATATTGATAAATTTGATATCATTAATCTTTCGATGATAATGCTCCATATCACTAACAAGGTAAATGTTCTTCGCGCGTTACGAAGAGTGTTAAAAAATGATGGGACGATAATAATAAAAGACATCGATGACGGAATTAACTTTGCTTATCCTGATGAAGGTGGAAAATTCCAAAAGGCTTGGGAATTATTATCTTTAGACGTAACCGCGGGATTAAGAGAATCTGGTAGAAGAATCTATCCTATTCTTCATCGCGCGGGATTTAAAAATATCTCTTTAGAAAATGTTTATTTGACTACCATTGGCATGGCATACGATGAAAAAGAAATATTTTTTGAAATGTATTTTAAAATGATTTTAGATGGAATGAGATATTCTTTAAGCAAATATCCGACTAATTGGGAGTTAAAAGAAGCTAAAGAATTTATGGAAACTAATATTCATGATTTGTATGAGGAGTTCATGAAAGAGGACTTTGTTTTTGCCCTAGGTTTTATGCTATATCGCGCGAATAAATAGTAGAAAATTTCATTAATTGTGAATGATAAAATTTTTTAAATTAGATAAAATCTGTCAAAAATTTAAAATTTTTTCGAATTTGTGACACATAATCAAGTTCTTAATAATATATATTTTTTTGAATATTGTAGAATATCTCTTTAAATGAGACGGTATTCCTAAATTAATAAAAGATAAAATAACATCTTAATCTTTCCACCAATTTGGAAGCAATTTTTTTCCGCGCAGCCAGCTGAAGTAAGAATTAAAGATAGGGCTATTAAGGTGAATAGCTTGTTCTTTTACATTAAAAAATCCTCCGCCTTTATTAACGAAATAAGCCTACAATAGGAATAATTTTAATAGAAATTGTAATAGCTTTAGGAAAAGGTGGAAGATGTAAAACACAATAATTTTTTAAAAATAATGCTATCTAAAGATATGAAGATGCTTTTTATTCACTAAATATTGAAATAATTTATAGAATGAAGCTACCAAGAAGAAAACGATAATTAAGATGATTATCCAATAAAAAACCCCTAAATATTCTCCTTTAGAAAACCAGGTGGATGCATTGTAATCTAAAAATGGATATGGAGCAAACGTGGTCCCATCATCCCATCTCACCCCGTTATAGGATAGAATCATTATCATTATTAAATAGAGGATAGGATAGACTAAGGATAAGAATACATCCTTCCATCTTATTTTATAGGTGATGTTACAAACTAAGAAATCGATGATAGAGAAAAAAGGTACGATGACATGGAAACAAACTGAATCTAGAGAAGCTAAAAGATCCATCCCACCTACAGGAGCTAAGACAAAATCAAATAAACATCCGGTGATTGTAATTGCGATTAAAGAACAAAATCTAATTAAGAAGAAGATTCTCCTAACGTTAATGAGTCTATTAAAATATCTTCCAATATCAGAAATAAGGAAAATAAAGGTGGAAACTAGAATAAAAAAGTTAGAGATAATGGTGAAATAAGTAAATATTAATCCACTAGAATCGTGAATCGCATCGATTATGGTGATGATGAACCCGATAAATGAAAAAATTATAATCACTGATTTTAAAATAATCGATAAGAATAATATGTTTTTATTGTCATAAGGAGTTTTAATGATTTTAACCATGATTAATTTTCCTCCTTTTTATAAATTAAAGATGATTTATTGGAATTAAAGAATGTTGAATAAACATCATATTTTTTCTTAGAATCGATTAATCGATAGAGAAAGAAATTATTTTCTTGCGAAGGAAGGTTAAGATTATCTAATAGATAATAGAAAAGATTAAAAGCGATAGTCTTTTTAGTTTCATCAGCCTTATGATCAAAATATAATCCGATATATTGGATTTTATAGGTACCTATAAATTGACAGAAACCTTTTATTTCTAAAATTGAAGGAAGTTTTTTAGCTAAGTTTATAATCATATTTAAAGTTTGATCATCAAGATTAATACTTTCAATTTTACTATTAGGAGTTAATTCTTGATGATTTAGTAAATCAAATTTAGTCTTGATTAAATTTACATATTCATCATTAGATTTACGTTTAGAAATAAGTAATTTATTACGATTATTATATTCATCAATAAGTTTTAATGATGCTTCTAAATAATTAAAATTGATTCGATAGCTTTTTCTAAGTAAGGTGATACCTTCTTTTTGATTGTCTTTTATATAGATTCTACCTAAGTTAAAGCAAGTAAAGGCATTATTATCATCTGCTTCATTTAGTTTTATAAAGATAGATTTAGCTTTATAAATATCATTTGTTTTAATATAGGCATAGCCTAGTAAACCTTTTTCAAAATCTAGAGTTAATTCATCTTGTCTAGATATGATATCTTTATAAAATTCATAGTTTAAATAATGGTCTTTAGAATAATTTTTAAAATGCTCATCATAATATTTTTGATTAAATGTTTCGATTAGTTTTAAATTCTCATTATTTAAAGATAAATCTAATTCTAAATTATCTGTCTGGTATGCTTTTTTAAGCTTTATTATTTCTTGATTGTTTAATAGCAACAATAAAATCTTATCTTTTTTAGAATTAAAGCATTCTTCAAGATACTTTCCTTTTTTAAAATAATAATCTTTTAAGCAAACATCATTTTGATATGGATTAAATTCAAATGATAATTCATTTACTAATCTTAAAGCTTTAAGTTTGTTAATAAGATTTAGATAGATTAATGAAGTGTTATTTTTAAGATTATATTCTTTCTTAAACGAGAAAATTTTATCTTGATAATTATCATTTAACGATTGATTGCTAAGAGCCATTAATCGATTAATTGATTTAAAAAATAAAGTGTTAATAAAGTAGGTGATTAAATTATTATCAATTGAGATAAGTTGAAAGAAACTATTTAATCTAGCTACTTGTTTAAGCTTTTTAAAAGATGGATTATCAAACATCGATTGATTAATGTTATAAATTAAATCTATTTCTTCTTTTTTTAAAAATAGAAGGGTCTCAATATTTATTTTTATATTAACTTTATTTAAATATAAAACTTCTAATGAGCTTGTATTGAGAGAATCATTTATAAATATCAATCTCTTTTTATCTAATGGATAGGTGATTTTCTTATTGATAAAGGTAAAGTAATTGATAGATAAACTAGCTAAGATTAACCCATCTAATATCACTAAAACTAAGTAAGCTAAATTTATTTTTAAAATAGAACCTAATAAAAAGCCAAGAACGATCAATGAGATGAAAACTAAGAATAAATAGATAAATGTGGTAACGATGAGTCTTTTTGAATTATCTATAGTGCTCTCTTCTTTATTTTTAAAAAGGTTTAAAACTTTATTTAGAGCAAGATATCGATTTCGAAGATAAACTAAAGAAACTAAATTTAAAATGATTATCAATAAAAGTAAAAGAGATAAAACTACGATAGGAATATAAAAATAAGGATATAGAGGAATAAAATATCCTAAAGAAAATAAACCAGAAAATAATAAAGTTAAGATTAAAAGTAATAAATATTTATAAAATGCCTTCATTGATTATATTGTATAACAATATCTCTCATAATTAAATACCATAATCATTGTTAGGGAGGAATTAGAATATGAAAAAAATGATAAATGACAAAGTGAATTCAGTTTATATAACTTAAAAGCGAAATTACTTTGTCATTTATCACTTAAATTGAATGGTAATATGTATTTTGAATTTTTTATTTATTTATAATGTAATAACGGATAAAATTAGTCATTAGACAATAAATGCTCTTTTGTATTAGGGTGCGATTATTTCTAATCAAGACATTTGGAATATCTACTCGATATGATTTAATATTAAATATTAACATTTCAAGATCTTGAGAAAGTTTTTCAAGTTTATTTGTATCAGGAACATAAATACTTTCTAAAAAATAAGTTGGATTTGGAATTATTTTCTTAAGCTCATAAATTTTTAATAATGCTTTTGCTCCCTCAAAACTATTTGTTACGAAACTTGAAGAAATAAAATATTCGTTATTAAATATTTCAACATATTTTTTAAAAAAAGCTATCTCGTAAACATCTTCTAATGACATGTTTAACTCTAAAGCAATTTCTTTAAAAAATAATGGGTTTACAATGATATAAGGTAAGGATAGTAATTTTTTTGCTTTAGATAAATAAGTCTTGTATATATCAGTATGATTTTGACTTGTTAATATATTAATATCGTCAGAAAAGAACTTTTTCTTATTCAAGTTTATTGATTTAATAGAAAATAAATCAATATTGGAAATGATGCTAAGACATTGTAAGAAGCGATAAAAAATTTTAATAGTTTGATTTGTGCTTAAAGGTGGAAGAGTAGTTGATAAAATACGATTTAAGCGATAAATATTAAATCGTGATATGATTTTATCAATTAACTTGTCATATATAGACACAACATCGTTTTCTTGTTCAAGATAATCATATGTAGCACCTAGATCATTTATCACAAATTCGTTATTAGAAAGTGTTTTGTAAGCGTCAAAGACAAACCACATTAAAAATAACGGACTTTGATCCGTTATTTTCTTATGAATTTTGAAATATTATC
>CALVJO010000042.1 GCA_944332225.1 uncultured Bacilli bacterium
TTAGTCCTTAAAAATGATGTTTTTTTGACAAAACCACTTTTAAGTTATTTAAACTGAATTTACTTTGTTATTTATCGTTTTTTATAATAGCATTTTAACCCCTCACCATTATATAATCATTAAGAGAGGTAATTTCATGCATCCAATATTAAATAAAATTCATAGCTATTTATTAAATAATAAAAACTTTAAAGAAGAAAATCTTCTTAAGATGGATCGTTTTTCAATCACTCTTGCTATGGAGATTGCTATGTACGCGCATCGAAACCAAAAACGAGCCAATAACGTTCCTTACTTTACTCATCCTTATCGAGTCTTAACTATCTATCGTCAATTATTTCATCTTTTAGAAAATGATTCTTATGCTGTTGATTATCCTTTAGTAACTGAATTAGATATCCCATTTAACGGAGTCCAAGAACTTTGTCTTTTACATGATGTAATCGAAGACAGCGATGAATTCACTATTGATGTTTTAGATGAGATCTTTACATCATTGAAAATGGGTGATCATTTTAAAGAAGATATCGCACCTAGTTTAGAAACATTAACTCACGATAAAAACGTTCCTTATCAAGATTATATTTCTCTAGTGATGGAAGATAAGAAAGCTTCTTTAGTTAAGATGTTAGATCTATTTGATAACACGAATCTCTTCTCTTTAGAATCTACCGATGATAAGAGCATTGAAAGAACTAAGAAATATGTTGATGCCTTTAAAAGAATCAATGATCGCTTCCATTATGTAGAGAAGATTCATCTTTATTCAAAAAGATTAAAAGAAAAGCAAACGAGAGAATAGAATTCTATTCTCTATTTTTTTGCTTCTTTTTGTTTATTAAAGATAGATGAGTTAATAACTTTTCCATTGGAAAATATAAGATTGAACCAACTAAATATACAGCGATTAACTCTCCTACCATGACTGTAAAAAACAAATAAAAATAACTATCTTGTAAATTAGATCCATAAATTAAAATTAAAGGAACCACAACAGCATTTAAGATTATTGGAGGTAGACCACCTAAGATGATTCTTAAATAATCATTTTTGATAAATTTACCAATTAAATAAGTTAAAATTCCAGCGATTAAAGTAGCTAAAGTTCCAAATATTGCATCATAAACAGTAGAAAAGAAAACATTAAATATGAAGCATCCGATGGTAACTCCGATTATCGCATCAGGAATAAATAAGGAAAGAAGGGTCAACCCTTCTGATAATCGACATTGAATTGCTCCAGAGGCAAAGCCACCTTGCACAAAGCAAGTGGCAAAGTACAATGCAGCAATCATCGATATGAAAGTAATGTGTTTGACTTTATTCATAAGTTTCTCCCATAACGACCATCGCTAGAAAGAAACTAACTATCTTAGTTTATCCCTAGTTTTATTTATAGACAGGATGGTTACGAACTGTCTAGCCGAAGCCTTTAATAAAATATCTTTAGAAATTAGAAAAATCAAGAAAAGAACAAAAATATGTGTATACTACTAAAAGAGGAGAAAATTTTATGTTAAAAGTAGTAGATCATCCATTAATTCAAGTCAAACTAAACATCATGCGTGATGAGAGAACAAAATCGAAAGAATTTAGAGAAAATCTTGATGAGATTGCTTCACTTATGTGCTTTGAAGTATTTAAAGATTTAAAAGTTCATCAAGAAAAAGAAATGATAACTACACCTACAGGATGTAAGTTACCTAAATTAAAATTAGATTATAAAATCATCTTAGCTCCGATTCTTCGCGCGGGAATTGGAATGGTAGATGGAGTTAGAAACATGATTCCAACCGCGAGAATTGGCCACATTGGCATGTATCGTGATGAAGAAACCATGATTCCTCATGAATATTATTTCAAACTTCCTGATGTTGAAAATCCTTTAGTAGTCATCTGTGATCCGATGTTAGCTACTGGAGGATCAGCTGTCGCGGCTATCGACGCGGTCAAGAAAAGAGGATATAAGAATATTCGTCTCATGTGCTTAGTCGGAGTTAAAAAAGGAATTGACGCGGTTAGTCAAGCTCATCCTGATGTTGATATCTATATCGCCGCGGTTGATGAGAAGTTAAATGAGAAATGCTATATTCTTCCAGGTTTAGGTGACGCGGGAGATAGAATCTTTGGAACTAAGTAATGGAATATCAAAGAATCAATAATCAGATAATCTTTAGATTAGATCCAAATGATGAAATCATCTCTTCCTTCTCTAAAATTGCTGAAAAGGAGAATATTAAAGCTGGATTTATCGAAGCTATCGGAGCAACTAATAACTTTACTTTAGGAACCTTTAACACCTTAACTAAGGAATATGAATTCCTTACTTATAAAGGTGATCATGAGATTTTATCTTTAAATGGAAATATCACTAGAAGAGATAATCATCCTCACATTCATCTTCACATGGTTTGTTCCTCTTTAGATTCTAAGATTATAGGAGGCCATCTAAAGGAAGGATACATCTCGATAACTTTAGAAGGATGTATCAATATTATCGATTATGAATTATCTCGAGAGTTAAATAAAACTTTCGATGTCTATAAAATAACATTTAAGAAATAAATTCAAAAAGGGCATAATTGCCCTTTTAGTTTATTCTTTTTTATCTTTATCGTCTTTCTTAATTAAATTTAATGATTTTATGATGCATTTATTTGAGCAAGAAGAACAGTCTTCGCAGCCATTTTTCTTTTTTATAAAACTATAGTAAATACAAAATATTAATATTCCTAAAATAATTACGATTAATACTATCGAAACAATAATTCCAACCATATTAGATAAATAGCATTATTAAAGAGCCAACACCTGTTATTAAAGAAGCAAGAATATAGGCTAATAGAGTTTGATAAGCGACAGCTTTAAATGTGGTTTTTAAAGATTTAAACTCTCTTCTCATCGCTCCAATTGCTCCAATGCACGGCGCGCTGAAGAGAACAAATACCATATATGAATAGGCGCTTAATGGAGTGAAGAAACCGAATATTCCATTTTGAGCAAAGATTAAAGATCCATCCTCAACCGTCTCAGCTAAACCAGCAATTACTGACATTGAGGATACTACTTGCTCTTTAGCAACTAATCCTAATAAAGCTGAAACTGTCGAGGCCCAGGATAATTCACCGATAACTGGATAGAAAGGATAAGCTAGGATATTTCCAATTGAAGCTAAGATTGATTGTTCAATCGGTACCCCATAGGTAAAGGTCCAAGAGAAAGACGATAAGAACCAAACTAATATTGAACAAATAAAGATAACTGATCCTGCCCGTTTAATAAATGACCATACCTTTTCTATAACATCTCTAGATACATATTTAAATGAAGGAGTTTTATATTCTGGTAGTTCAAGAATATAATTTTCGCTTTCTCCTTTCATATAGAATTTCTTTAATAGAATCGCGGAAAGTAAGATGATAACGATAGCTAAAAAATATAAAGATAATGATACTAACCAGGCTAAGCTTCCAAAGAAAAAGGTAGTGAACAAAGTAATAATCGGCAGTTTAGCCGAGCAAGGAATAAAAGGAGTTAGCATGATAGTTGTCTTCTTTTCCTTTTCGTTTTCAATTGTTCTAGTAGTCATAATTCCAGGAACGGAGCATCCTGAACCGACAATAAAAGGAATTATTGACTTACCCGATAAACCAAATTTTCTAAATACTTTATCAAGGAAAAAGGATATTCTAGCCATATAGCCAACAGTCTCTAAAACAGAAATACAAATAAATAGAATTATTAGCTGAGGGACAAAGTTTAAAACCGCGCCGACACCTGTTATTATTCCGTCGCATATCAAGGAAGTAAGCCAAGGAAAAGCATTTATTGAATTTAAGCCATTTTCAACTGAATCTTTTAATAAATTAATTAAATAATCAATTCCATCAACTGTAAAACTACCAACTAAGCCAACGGACAAGAAATAGACTAAAGCCATTATTAAAATAAATATTGGAATAGCTAAATATTTATTTAATATCACTTTATCTATCTTATCTGAGGTAGTTTCCTCATCTTTATCAGCATGAAAATATTTATCTTTATTTTTAACGATGAAATTATAACGTTGATCAGCGATTACTTCATCCATTCTTTTTTGATAACGAGAATATAGATTATCAATTATCTCTTTAGCTTCCGGATGTTCACTTTTTAAATATAAGGTATCATCTTCAATTATTTTTAAAGCGTTATATCTTTTATTACTTTCAATATTTTCTGATAGTTTATCAATTGAATTTTCAATATCGCTTTCAAATATTTTAATTGATTTATAAGAATTATTTTGATTCTTAATTGCATTAATTAAATCATCGATTCCTTCATTTTTTAAAGCTGATATTTTAATTACAGGAACTTTTAATAATTTAGAAAGCATGTCTTCATGAACATGAAATCCTTTTTTAGCTAAAAGGTCACACATGTTTAAAGCCACGACCACATTCTTGTTTAAATCAAGAAGCTGAGTTGTTAAATATAAACTTCTTTCAATCGATGTAGAATCGATAATATTCAAAATTACATCGTATTCTTCATTTAAAAGAAAATCTCTAGTAATTTTTTCTTCTGAAGTAAAGGGATTAAGAGAATAAACTCCTGGTAGATCGATGATTTGGATATCAGTAGATTTAATGATACCTTCTTTTCTATCTATAGTAACTCCTGGCCAGTTTCCTACTTTTTGATTCATGCCAGTTAAGACATTAAAAAGTGAGGTTTTACCTGAGTTTTGATTTCCGACTAGGCAAACTTTCATTATATTACCTCACATTCTATTTGCTCAAGCTCACTTTTTCTTAAGCAAAGCTGATATCCTCTTAAGGATATGTCTAAAGGATCTCCTAATGGAGCAATCTTAACTACCATAACGACTGTTCCTGTGGTGATCCCCATATCTAACATTCGTCTTCTAAGTAATTGATCTTTGACATTTATTTTGCTAATAACTGCTTTTTGTTTGAGCTTTAAATCTGTGATAACCATAAATTATCTCCCTTTAAAATTGTATTACGTAATTAGTTATAGTCAATAAAATTAGTCATGTATAAACTTAGAAAATACTTGTTAATTTTATGCCTTATTTAAAAGACTTAAACCATCATCACTTGAAATAATAGCTATCATTATAATTATCATTTATTTAAAATAAGGCATTATAAATTAACGAAAAATCTACATCATTTTTTGCACTTCAAATTTTAAATGCTTACTGTTTTGCATTTCAAAATATAATTAAGGATATAATTAAGAATTATCTAAATTACAATCAGCTTCATTTTGGGTATTGAAAATTGATTTAGTTTAATATTTCATTAACACGAGGAGCACTAGTGGCAATTGACGCCGAACAGGCCTCCTCGTTTTTATTTTTCAACCTATTGTGTTTTAAATAAGGCTTTATAAATTTATAGAGAATACTATCAAAATACTTTCTTTTGAATTGATGGTTATTTTTTATGTTATATTTTCATTAGATGAGGAGGTGACATCAATGGACAAGCCTTTTATTATTACTCATTCAGCTAGATTAATTGATACATCTTCTTGGCCTTTTAAAGAGTTTAAAGATGGTGTTTGGAAAGAAGTATCCTCTCCTTTATACGGTTGGGAGCTTGACCCAAGAGACGATGATTTTGAATCATTTAAAGATGAGAGTACCGCTATTAACGCTTTTAATTCTTGGTTATCTAATAAGTAGTTTATTCTTCCTAAATAATTTAAAAAGTGCATCAACTGTAGTAAGTTAATTATTTTTTAATATAAAATAAAAATATGAATTCTAAAGAAAAATTAATCGAATCATTCTTTAATTTATTGTCAGTTAAAGACTTTAATTCAATCTCTATAAGTGAATTATGTAAGGTAGCTAATGTTCACCGTAGCACCTTTTATAGTTATTTTGATAATCTTTATGAATTATTAGAAGAGGCTAAAAACTATGCAGTTAATTATTTTATGCAGGGTTTTGATAAATCAATTAAAGATGATGAAGACTATTTAACATTTGATATCTTAGTTCAATATCTATCATTCATTAAAGATAATAAGAATTTATATATTGCCTATTTTACAAATAGTCAAATATTATCTTCAGATAAATCTTTAGATGAAATATTCAAATATATCATCATGCCTATATCGAAAAAAAGAGGTGCAAAAGATCAAAGGAAAGTCGTTTATACCGCGTTATTTTATATTGGAGGGATCACTAATATAATTAAGCATTGGTTAGATAATGGTTTTAAAGAAAGTGTTGAATATATAGCATCGATAATCGTTGATGTAAGAAATAGTAATAAAGACATTTAATCAAGTTTCCTGTATAAGATATAAAACATTTGAAATAGATTGCTCTACCTTTTAAAATAAATTCGAATCCATAGAGAGAGCGGTTAGGGACAAGCCCTGTGATCCGCCGACAACCCGAGTAATGTCGGGTGTCAATGCTTGAATGATGGGTTGATAGACTTTGCCCATCTGACGATGGCATTTTTTATTTCATGGATTTCTTAGAAAAGGAATCATACAATGAAAAAATATACCCCATTTAACCCTTTAACCGTTCAATACTTTTCGGGGTTTGATCTATCTCTTAAGATGTCAATGAACTATCTTTCTAGATATTTAAAGGGTTGGAGAGAACTTGAATTCATCTCAGAATATTATTATTTATTAAAAGATTATGTAGCCTCTTCTTCTTTATTTGAGATGCATCATATCTATCAAAATAATGATTATCTTCTTGTGAAAATGTATCCACTTATTAGAATATTAAAAGAATTTAAAAGGCATCAGCTTAAGAATATCTTAGATAGCGATTTAAATAAGGCTTATTTAAAATATATAGATAAATGCTTATTTAAAATTGAAAATCAAAATAAAGAATTAATGAATAAGATATCTACTCTTAAAAAAATAGAAATCAATAAATTAGTTTTAAGAATTCCTCATAATTCTCCTTCATTAAATCTATACGATAAATATTCAAAGTCATTATGTATTTCCAAAAAGGAATTTATTAGATTATCTAATTATAATTCAGATCCTTTATTGACTAGATTAATTAATGGTAAACGATTTGCCTATATGGCTATAGGTGATACTTCTAGATTATTTTTTGATTTAGAGAGATTGATTGGGAATGATGGTAAAGAAGATATTCAGGGATTTTCTTTCATTCCTAAGTATGCAATTAGTCCTGATAAAGAAGATCCTGTTAAAATAAGAAATTATGATTATCTATTTCAAGATCCTAATTATTTTACTTTTTTAAATTTATGGACTAATTTTAATTCTGCATTTGAAGAGAAGGTAAAAGAGTTAAAAATAAAAAATAAGTGTAGAAGGATATTCGTTATCTCTCTTCATTCCTTCAGCGAATCTTACATTAATAAAAAGTTTCCTTCTCATAAAAGGAAATTCCCAGATATAAATATTGTTTTATCAAACAAAATAGGTGATGTAACTAAACAAAAAATCAAAAGGAAAATATATTATTTAGATCATAAATTTAAAATTAAAGCTTCTTTTTCCTTTCCTTATAACGATACTTATGAATTATTAAATGAATCTATTTCTAATGCCTTTTGTATAACTTTAGAAATTAATAAAAAGATATATTTAGATGATATCTATAATCCTAAAATTCGTAATGATATCACTTCTATAAAAAAGTATTTAGATGAATTCCGATAAATAACAAAGTAAATTCAGTTTAAATAACTTAAAAGTGGTTTTGTCAAAAAAACATCATTTTTAAGGACTAA
>CALVJO010000043.1 GCA_944332225.1 uncultured Bacilli bacterium
GAGAGGTCTTTTCTTTAACTTGATATGTTGTAGATTATTCGCTTCTAAGACAGATGACTGGATCCTTTTTAGAAGCAATTCTAGAAGGAATTAATCCAGCGATGAAGGTTAATAGACATGATATCGCTAGGAGAATCAAGGCCCCAGCCCATGGAAGAACCGCGACATTTGGAATTCCTGAAAGAATATCAATGATAAGGCTAATCGGTAGATCTAATAATACAGTTACAATCAATCCAAGAGATCCTGAGATGAAACCGATGATTAGACTCTCCGCGGTGAAGACATTTTTAATATCTCGTTTGGAGGCTCCGATGGAACGGAGAATACCGATTTCTTTAGTTCTTTCTAATACGGATATATATGTGATGATTCCAATCATTATCGATGAGACGATTAAAGATACGGAAACAAAGGCGATTAATACATAGGTTATAGAGTTGATGATTACCGAGATCGATGACATCATTAATCCTGCATAATCGGTATAGGATATAACATAGCTTTCGCCATAATTTGGATCAGAACGCATCTTATTATTATATTGTTCGATTAAATCAGTTAGCTCCTGCTTATCATCAAAATTTGAACAGTAGATTGATATGGTGTAAGGGTTAGAAATATCAGTAACTCCAAAGCTTGACATATTATTATTGTAAGTATTGATCGAATAAGTCATGTCAAATAAGGTATCTAGAATGGCTTGCTGTTGCTCATCTAAACTATCTAATCCCTTTAGCATGTTACAATATTGAATGATCATTAATTTAACAGTAGAAGGGCTGCTTGAAGGAAGCTGAGATAAGATATCTTCGTTTCGAGAGTAGAATTCTTCCATATCTTCATCGGAGATATTGTTAAAATAATCTAGTAATTTTGAAATTTTATCTTCGTTTGAATCATTAGATGCAAATGGTTCACCGGTTAATATATCGATATCAGGGCTAGCTTGCTGAGCTTTGACGACTGGAGAATTATTATTATATTCTGAGGCGTGAACGATTAAATCATGGCTATAGGCAATAGGCGTTGTTATTGAATAGGCCGAAGCATTTTCTTTCTCTCTAACCACACCTACGATTTTAAGATTGATTCCTTTATTTTCATCGTGAGTTAATCTTTGAATGTTTTCTTGAGTCTTTTCGATAGATTCAAATATTCCATCATCATCGGAGTCTTCATAGTAATCAGAAGCTAAAAGAATGTTATATTCTTTCCCTAAAATATTCTCAATAGGGATATCATCCATGACTACTTTATATGGATCGTAATCTGGGTTATTCTGATTCATGAAATTATTTAATATTCCATTAGCAATCTCATCTAAGGAAGGTTCATCGACTAAATCTAATGCGTAGAGATAGAAGTCATTGATGGTATTATCAGAGTTGACCACAAGAATGCATTCATCATAGGAAGAAGGCCATCTAGAACCGAATTCAGTTCCAACTAATTCGTATTGACCTTCTAATAGTTCTTGAGAATCAATCATCTCGGAGAAGACAGTTTGATTCATCAAGGAGAAACGTTCGATATATGATTCATAGTCAATTGGAGAAGATTGACCCATCTCGGTTTGATTATATTTTTCTCCAATCATTCTAATTAAATCGGTGAAGACGGTCATCGGCTCTAGCTGAACTCCCTCAGTTGAGTAGATATCGGTAGCCACATTATAAGAATATTGGAAAATGAATTTTGAGAATTCTTCTTCATGAGAATCTACATATGTTTTAAATGATTTTAAATCGTTGACGGAAGAAGATGATAAAACTGAATCAAATATCTCTCCCATGATGACATTAGGAGTCACCTCATCATCTGAAGTATTCTCGCTTAAAGGAGGATTCATGATAGTTTCTAAAGCTGAGGTGTAACTGATAGATTCGGTAGTTAAAGTTAAAGGATAGGATGATAAGGTATCCTGCTGCACCTGATCGATATAGGTTTGGAAACCATTAGATAAAGATAAAATTAAAGCGATACCGATAATTCCAATTGATCCAGCAAAAGAAACTAATATAGTTCTCGCTTTTTTAGTTAAAAGGTTTTTTCCTGATAAAGATAAAGCTGTTAAAAAAGACATTGAATGCTTTTTGGTAACTTCGTTATTTGAAACAACATCTTCGCCTTCAAAAGGATTAGAATCTTTTACAATTGTGCCGTCGACTAATTCTACGATTCTAGTTGAATATTTATTAGCTAGTTCAGGGTTATGAGTTACCATGATAATTAGCTTTTCTTTTGAGATTTCTTTTAATATCTCCATTACTTGAATGGAAGTTTTGCTATCTAACGCGCCGGTAGGCTCATCGGCTAAGATGATATCTGGATTATTGACGATTGCTCTAGCTATAGCAACTCTTTGCATCTGCCCACCTGATAGCTGATTTGGCTTTGCGTTAAATTTATCCGCTAAACCAACTTTAGTTAAGGCTTCTTTAGCCCTATTTTTTCTTTCCTCTTTGCTGATACCTGATAAAGTCAAGGCTAATTCAACGTTTTCTAAAACGGTTTGATGAGGAATTAAATTATAAGATTGAAAAACAAATCCTATTTTATGATTTCTATAGTTGTCCCAATCGCGATCTTTATATTCCTTAGTTGAGATTCCATTGATTATTAAGTCACCGGAAGTATATTTATCTAATCCTCCAACAATATTTAATAATGTGGTTTTCCCGCAGCCAGACTGACCTAAAATTGAGACAAATTCCTGATCTCTAAAAGTGATTGAAACATCATTTAAAGCGTGAACTTCTTGATAATTTTTATCACCGGATTTTCCGATCGTATATATCTTGTTAATATCTTTTAAGACCAACATATTTGACCTCCATCTAAATTACCTTAGAAATTTATTTTTCTTTTTTTAACTCAATATTAATTTTTTGCTCATCAAGTAATTTTTTGCTTTCTTCATAATCAAAGAGCAAGTTTTTATAAAACTTTATTAATCCAAGAGGAGAGAAGGCAAAAAGCGTGAAGAACAGAACTTTTCTAAATCCCTCCCAGGAACCTTGAAAGAAGTAAGCAAATAAAGTTATATCTCTTGAGCTTACAATTGAAGATATAGTTAAAGGAACAAAGACTATAAATGTGATTAATGAGATAGCTAAGAAACCATGGATTAATAATTTATTGACTTGAGGTTTTAAGATAAATAGGCTACCGATCATGAATAAAGGAACGAACACACCTAAGAAGGTTATATAGTCTCCAGAAGCAAAGAAAGAAATTAAACAAGGAAGTAATCCTATAAAGGCAAAGACAACGCCTAATAATAACGATAAGTAGATATTTCTATTTTTAGTCTTTTGATATTTATCATATTTTTCCATGAACTTTTGATAATATCCTAAGAAACATTCTTCATGCATGCATAAATATTCTTCTCCAAGAGGTAAAAATTCATTAGATTCTTTCCCGCAGAAAAAGCAAGTGTGATTAGGATTAAATTTTTCCGCCATTAAAAGTAAAGAAACTCGATCTAAAATATCATCAGTTAATTCTTTAAATTTAGGATCGTTTCTTTTTTCTACTGGTAAAGAAATGATTAAAGTATCCTTCTTGTTTATTCCTGTTATGGAACAAGCATTTTTATTTGCTGCGATTTCTAATTTTTTTAATTCCTCAGAAGTAATCTCTCTATCTAAAGTAACGTATAAAGAGGGAATTTTATAAATCATATATTTCCAATATCGAAGATAGAATCTAAATCCCCTGATATCTTTATAATAAACTCCTCTATCTAAAGAGAATTCTAACATCGTACCATAATCTTTTAATTCCATATCGTTCTCCTGTTCTATAAGTTTTATTTTATATAGTTAAAATTATAAATCTAATATTTATATTATATTTAAATAATTTATTAGAAATTTAATTTAATGAAATAGACAATATGTAAAGTGAATAATAAAACTTAAATATTCATTTATAGAGAATAAAAAAATGAATAAAAGAAGAAAATATTCTTTAAATAGCAAACAAGATAATTTTGAAATCGCTTACAAAATAAAGAAAACGTTTTCACAAAAAATCAGTCAAAAAAATATATATTCGATATTTCTTTATCGATATAATTTTATCGGTTAAAAGGAGAATTAGTAATGAACGAAAAAGTATTAACCCCTCAAGAGGAAGTAGATTCCTTAGTCAAAAAAGGACTTAAATGTCTAGATGAATATGCTTCCTACACCCAAGAACAAATCGACTACATAGTCGCAAAGGCCTCAGTCGCGGCCTTAGACCATCACGGAACTTTAGCTAAGTTAGCTATCGAAGAAACAAAACGTGGTGTCTTTGAAGACAAAGCTACTAAAAACCTATTCGCATGTGAATATGTTGTAAATAACATGCGACATTTAAAAACAGTTGGAATCATCTCTGATGATGAGGTAACTGGCTTAGTCCAAGTTGCTGAACCTGTAGGTGTTATAGCTGCTTTAACTCCAGTTACCAACCCTACATCAACTGCGATATTCAAATCATTAATTTGCTTAAAGACTAGAAATCCAGTCATCTTCTCATTCCATCCAAATGCAAAGCAATCATCGATCGCTGCTGCTAAGATTGTCTATGATGCCGCGGTTGCTGCCGGTGCACCTAAAAACTGCATTCAATGGATTGAAAACATTTCTATGGAAGCAACTAACTGCTTAATGAACCATGAAGGCGTCTCCACGATCTTAGCAACTGGTGGAAATGCGATGGTTAAGGCAGCTTATTCCTGCGGAAAACCAGCTTTAGGTGTTGGAGCAGGTAATGTTCCTGCCTATATGGAAAAAACATGTAATGTCAAACAAGCTGTGAATGATATAGTCATGTCAAAATCATTTGATAATGGTATGGTCTGCGCTTCTGAGCAAGCTGTCATTATCGATGAAGAAATCTATTCTCAAGCTATCGATGAATTTAAATCATTCGGCTGCTATCTTTGCAATGACAAAGAGAAGAAGATGCTTGAAAAATTCATGTTCGGTGTCTCTTCTAAAGAAGATTGCGAAAAAGCAAAATTATTTGCTCCATTAGTTGGACAATCAGCAAAATGGATCGCATCTCAAGCTGGATTTGAGGTTCCAGATAACACTGTAATCTTATTAGTAAAATGTAATTCAGTTGGAGTTAATGAACCATTAACTAGAGAAAAATTATCTCCAGTTCTCGCTGTATTAAAATCTAAAGATTCTGAAGAAGGTATCGCTTTAGCTAAAAAGATGGTTGAATTCAATGGATTAGGCCATTCAGCTGCTATTCACACCGCGAACAAGACTCTTGTTGAACACTTTGGAGATGTGATTCCTGCAATTAGAATCATTTGGAACTCACCATCAACATTCGGTGGAATCGGAAATGTTTACAATTCCTTCTTACCTTCTTTAACTCTTGGCTGCGGTTCTTATGGCCATAACTCAATTGGAGATAATGTCTCCGCGATTAACTTATTAAATATTAAAAAGATTGGACGGAGAAGAAACAATATGCAATGGTTTAAGATTCCAAGCAAAATCTACTTTGAAAGAGATGCTATTGAATACCTTCACCAGATGAAGGAAATAAAAAAGGTGGTCATAGTAACTGATCGAAGCATGGTCGATTTAGGATATGTTGATAGAGTTACTGAACAACTTAAGAAACGTAGAGATGAAGTTACTTACCAACTCTTCTGCGATGTTGAACCAGATCCATCGATTCAAACTGTCTTAAAAGGTGTTGCCTTAATGCGTTCATTTGAACCAGATACCATCATCGCTTTAGGTGGAGGCTCAGCAATGGATGCCGCGAAGGGAATGTGGCTATATTATGAGCATCCTGAAGTAAACTTTAATGATTTAAAACAAAAATTCATGGATATTAGAAAGAGAGCTTTCCGTTATCCTGAATTAGGTAAAAAAGCAAAATTAGTATGTATTCCAACCACATCAGGAACTGGATCAGAAGTTACTCCTTTTGCTGTCATTACCGATAGAGATGAGAATAAGAAATATCCATTAACTGACTATTCTTTAACTCCAACTATCGCAATTATCGATCCAGCTTTAACTTTAACATTACCTAAGAAGATCACCGCGGATACTGGAATGGATGTTTTAACTCACGCGACTGAAGCTTTCGTTTCCACTTTAGCTAATGATTATACCGATGGACTTTGTATCCAAGCTGTCAAGATGGTCTTTAAATATTTAGAGAGATCTTATAAAAATGGAGCAAATGATCCTGAAGCAAGAGAAAAGATGCATAATGCTTCCACCTTAGCGGGTATGGCCTTTGCTAATGCTTTCTTAGGAATGAACCATTCGATGGCTCATAAAATTGGAGGTGTCTTCCATGTTCCTCACGGAAGAGCTAATGCGATTTTATTACCATATACCATTAGATATAACGGAACTAAACCTCAAAAATTATCTACTTGGCCAAAATATAACTACTACCGCGCGGATGAAAGATATGCTGAATTAGCCGCGGCGATCGGATTAAAATTCAATACTGTCGAAGAAGGTGTTGAAGCTTACGCCAAAGCTTGCGGAGAGTTAGCTAAGAGAGTTGGTATCCAAATGAACTTTGCTTCTCAAGGCATCGATAGAGATGAATGGATGGCAAATATGGAAAAATTAGCTTACTTAGCTTATGAGGATCAATGCTCACCTGCTAACCCTAGAGTTCCATTAGTCGAAGATATGAAAAAGATCATGATCGATGCCTACGATAATCAAGAATTCATCGACCATGAGGATAATAAGCAATAAAACAACAATTTCATTGCAAAAAATAATTAACTTATCAATATCTAAGGCAAGTTCAATCTTGCCTTATTTATTTGATATCGATACTATAAGTTCAAGGAGCACATTTTATGACAAAAAAATTAATATTGGTGGTTTCACCTCCAGCATGCGGAAAGACCTATGTATCAAAGAAACTCGCGGAAACTTTAAACCACGTGGTTTATTTAGATAAAGATACGTTGATTCCTCTTTCTAAAAAGATTTTTGAAATCGGCAATGAAGAATATAATCGTTCATCTCCATTCTTTAATAAGCATATTAGAGATTTAGAGTATGTAGTAATTCTAGATTTAGCCTTCGAAGCATTACAATATGAAGATTTAGTTTTAGTGAATGCACCTTTCACTAAAGAAATTAGAAACTTAGAATATGTTTCTTCTCTTTCTAAAAAGCTCAAAGAAGAATTGAATGCATCATTATACTTTATCTGGGTTAATGCTTCAGAAGAGACATGCCATAGAAGAATGATTGATAGAAATTCTTCTCGTGACACCTGGAAGCTTGAAAACTGGGATGAATATATTAAAGGGGTCGATTTTTCGATTCCTACCCCTCTTTCATCCAAGGAATCAGGGGCTAAATTATTAGTCTTTGATAATGATCACGATGAGACCTTTGTTGATGAGTTAACCAAGACAGCTAAGATCTTAGAAACTGAATAATTATTAATTAAAATTAATAAATAAACAGAATTGAAAGCAAAAGAAGAGCTCAAACT
>CALVJO010000044.1 GCA_944332225.1 uncultured Bacilli bacterium
ATACATACATGTGTATAATATAAAAACTTAGAGATTATTTCTCTAAGTTTCATGCGAAATTTATTTCGCTTTTGTTCTGCTTTATTGCATTACAACTTATATAAGAAGAGAAAAGAAATTCTAACATAATTATAAAAGTCCCTTTCAAGTCTTAGTTATAGAGTAAGCTTTATGACATATTCGTGTTATCTTTTCGTTCCTTATAAATTAAATAATTCTTAAGGTATTAAGCATCTCTTAGCCTAAAACTAGAGGGGTTAAAAATAAAAATGAGCTTTTAGTTATTATTCTTGCTTCCCTTGAAAGAATTTTAATTTTAAAGCTCATTATTAACTTACTTAATTTGTTTAGTTAAGTCAAGTAATGAACCTTAGACGTTTCAAACGATATATAATCGAGACCTTAATAATCTAAAAGGTCTAATTTTAATTTTCATTGCATGAATTTAGACATTATAATTTGAGTATGTTTGATTTAGAAAAAGAATTAATTGATATCTTAAAAAGAGAAAGTTCAAAAGATAATCCTTTAACTTGTACTTATTTAGGTGAAAAGCTTGGTTATGACCGACGAACAATTAAACAAAGGTTAAATGAATTAGAAGAACGAGATTCATCACATATTAAAACCATAGGAGTACGTTATTATTATCATTTAGAATATTCTGAGATTTTCGATGAAGTAAATAAAATCGTTTCTAATTTAACCTATGATAAGGCGGCAAAAAATAGAAAACTCGTTTCATTGAGTAAGAAATATAGGTCTAATAAAAAGCTTCAGGAGCTAGTCACATATGAGTTAGAACTTTTAAAAAATTCTAAAGATGATAGCAATAAATTTTTAAAAACAATAATGAAGGCTATTAACGATAATAAAGAATTAATTTTTTTATTCAGAGGAAGTGATGTGGAAACTACAATGCTTCCTTGGTTAATTAGTCCTAAAGGCTTGGTAATTTGTTATAAATTGAATTATAGACATAAAACAAAATCTAAGGTGAATATTTACTTAGAAGATATTAGAAGCGTTTCTATCCGTGAAGTGACGGATTTAAGGAAATATTTAATATATGAAACTGAACGTAGTTATGAACCTAAACATTCATTCGATAATATGGGATTTGTTACTAGAGATTCGTATCGTTCATTGTTTTATGAAAGTTATGAGGAAGATTCTTCTTTTGGATTGGTTCCTTATAAAAATCAATGGTGTTTTGAATACGAAAATAATAAAGATTTAAATTTTGAAAAGTTAAGAGAAAAGTATGGATCTATGTTTGATTCATCATATAGAGATCTAAAGAATGGATATATCTTTAATACATCATATAGATATCTTATTAGTGATGATGAAAAATTTAATTTATGGTTTTATTCTCATTTATTAGTTCAAGACGATATTACTCTAGATGAAATAGTAGCTAGCTTAATTGCTCTTGGATCTATTCTAAAATATAATGTTGTTTATAAACTTATTTTCAGCTCATTTAATTTTAAAAAAGTCCCTGAATTCAAATTAAATCCAGAGTTTTCAGTTTTGAAACTTTATTTTGGTGAATTATATTTTTAAATAAAACATTTAATTACATAAGTTTAAACATAAGTAACAATGATTGATTTTAATTAAAAGTATCTTTTAATTTTGATTAAAAGATTGATTTAGCCTAAAATAAGTCTAAACAAAGAAAGGAAGGCATAATGATTAATAAAAAATTAGCTCTAGAAGTCTTAAATTTAGCCCTTTCTACTGGGGGAGACTTCGCAGAAATATTTGTTGAAGAAACTAAATCAGAAACTATATCTTTAGATAATTTTAGATGTGAAACATCAAACGATAACATCATCTTCGGTGCGGGAATTAGAATCTTAAAAGATCTTCAAAGCGTCTATGGTTATACAAATGATTTATCAAGAAAAGGTTTAACTACCCTTGCAAGCACTTTAGCCTCATCTTTCCATGGTGAAAGAATTAAAACGGTCGAAGAATTAACAAAGAAGAAAGTCCAAAAAAAACATCGTCCAAAGATATATTTATCAACCATTTCTAAAAAAGAAAAAATAGATTATTTATTAAAAGGATGCTATGCGGCTGAAGAGGTTGATAAAGAAAAAATTATTAGAGTCACCGCGGCGTTTACATCTACTTCTCAGCATGTAGATATTTATAATTCAAATGGATTAATTATCTCAGATGATCGTAATAGAGGTAGAATTTTTATTAACTGCGTGGCTACTGATGGAAAGCAATTTGAAACCGGAGGATTTGGCCCTGGAGCTTCCAAAGGTTATGAATTTTTTAAAGATGAAGTAGATATTGTTAATTTAGGTAAAAAAGCTGCTGAATTAGCCATTAAATTATTATCCGCGGAAGAATGCCCATCTGGCCAGATGCCAGTTATAATCGGTAATGGCTTTGGAGGAGTTATTTTCCATGAAGCCTGCGGGCACGCTTTAGAAGCTTCATCAGTTTCTAAAAATCTTTCCGTTTTCTCTAATAAGTTAAACACTCAAATCGCGTCTCCTTTAGTATCCGCGGTTGACGATGGAACAATTGAAGGAGCCTGGGGAAGCGAAAACGTTGATGATGAAGGACATGCTACTCATCGTAACGTATTAATTAAAGATGGAATATTAACTTCTTATTTAATTGATTCCTTTAATGGAAGAAGAATGAATATGAAAGAGAATGGAGCTTCTAGAAGACAATCATATAAATATGAACCTACTTCTAGAATGTCTAACACCTTCATATTAAATGGAAAATCAACAGTTGAAGAAATCATTAAAAAAACTAAATTTGGTTTATACGCGAAATCACTAGGCGGTGGATCGGTTAATCCTGCAACCGGAGAATTTAACTTTGGAGTAACTGAAGCTTACATCATTAAAGATGGTAAGATTGATCACATGGTTAAAGGGGCAACCTTAATTGGTTCCGGCGCGGAAGTCTTAATGAAAATAGATATGGTAGGTAATGATTTATGTCGCGCGCAAGGCATGTGCGGAGCAGCTTCTGGATCAATTCCTACTGATGTTGGAGAACCAACCATCAGAGTCTCATCAATGACTGTTGGAGGTAGAGGGGAGAAACTTAACTAATGAATTATCAAGAATTATTTAATAGAGCTAAAGAAAAAGGCATCAAAGAATTAGAAGTATCGATTATAACCGATAAGTCTCTATCGATAACTTATTATAATGGGGAGATGGAAAATTATTCTTCATCCTCACTTTCTACCTTATCCGCGAGGGGAAATTATAATAATAAAGCTGGATATGTTAACACTGAAAAAATCGATAAATCAACTATCGATTTTATCGTTGATAAGATTATTGAAAATGCTGAAGTTAATAATTCTTCAGATGAATTAATTATCTTTAAAGGATCTGAAAAGTATCATCATAAGAAAGTTTATTCGCATGCTTTAGAGAATACATCTCCAAGCGTAAAGATTGAGCTAGTGAAATCTCTATATGAAAAAACTAAAGTTTTAGATCCTAGAATCACCGATGTTTCCGTCTCTTATTCTGAAAGTGGAGGAATCTATGAAATCATGAATTCCTATGGTTTAAAGCTTAAGAGCAAAACTAATGGTTTCTTTATTGTAGTTGAAGTAATCGCTAGAGAAGGAGATACCACGAAAACAGGCTATAAAGTAGTTAATGGACAAGACTTAAACATTTTAAATCTTGATAAAATCGCTTCGGAAGCCGTTGAAAAAACAGTCTCTCAATTTAATTCAATAATTGCAGAAAGCAAGGTTTATCCTTGTATCTTAGCTAATAATGTTGCTTCTAGTCTTCTAAGCTTCTTCTTATCACATACTATTGCAGATGAAGTTCAAAAAGGAACATCGATGTTTAAAGGTCAATTAAATCAAAAAGTTGCATCAAATAAGATCACAATTGATGAAAGACCATTAGATAAAGGACTTAACTTCCGTTCATTTGATGATGAAGGAGTCGCAACAAATAACTTTACAATCATTTCTAGAGGTATTTTAAAAACCTATGTTTATAACCTAGCTACCGCGAAGAAAGATAAAGTAGAATCCACAGGTAATGGATATCGTGGTTCGGGTAAAGTGGTGACTTCGTTTGCCAATTGTTTCCTTAAAAAAGGAAAGAAATCATTAGATGATTTGTTTTCAATCATGCAAGATGGAATCTATATCACGAACGTTGAAGGACTTCACGGAGGAATGAACGGACAATCTGGAAATTTCTCTCTTCAAGCTTCAGGATATTTAGTAGAAAATGGTAAGCGTTCAACTCCTGTATCTTTAATCACTATAGGTGGAAATATCTTTACTTTATTCAATCAAGTTAAAGAAATTGGTAATGATTTAGAATTATTAGGCTCAGTTAATTCACCTTCCTTGTTAATTAAGGAAATAGCAGTTTCCGGAAAATAATAAAAAAGTTATAAGTTATTGACATAACGGGGGGGGGGTATACTCTTTTCATAGAAAGGGGTATCTATGGTAACGGCACTTGTCTGCGGGATTATATCATTAGTCTTCTCTTTAATATCGTATTTTGTTCTTTGGTGGTTATCTATTCCTGGTCTTATCCTAGGAATCATAGCTATATCAAGCAGCGTAAAATATAAAAAAGAGAATGGATCATTTAATGGAATGACAATAGCTGGCTTAGTAACAGGGATTATCGGCCTAGTTTTAGGGGCTATAGCTTTAATTATTTATATCATTTCATTAGTCATCATAATGATGGCCGCGTAATAATAGTTTACAAATTAAAAGTAGATGGAAAATCCCATCTACTTTTTGTTTTATTAAATTGTGATTTTTAAATATCTTTTTTCTTTTTCTTTAATAAGAAAAACAAGATGCAAAGGACTTGAAACGGAATTCCAATATAGAAGACTAAAGCATCGTTAGTTGATGGAGCAAAGAATCTTAAAGGCAAATAAATTCCAAGACATACCATCCAAATTAAAAATGATATAGAGCCGCAGACGAACCATTTATTTCCCCAAATCGCTGTGAAGACAATTAAAATAATGCCGGTGACTGGCAAAGCATAAATAAAGCTTAACCAGGTATATGAAGGATCAGACAAGGTTAGATTCAATATTACAAAACTGATAACTGCGACAAGCCAGGCTAATAGGACCGCTAAAATGGTAATGATGATTTTATTACGTAAAAAAGATGTTTTGATTCTTTTTTGCTTTTCAGAAACTAAATCATTTAAACTAATCGAAAAAATCTCGCAGAGTTTCATCATGACTAAGATGTCTGGTAAACCTTCTCCTCTTTCCCATTTGGAGACAGCTTTATCAGAATAAGCAATTTTATCCGCAAGCTCGGATTGAGTTAGATTTTTTCCTTTACGATAGTAAGCTATGTTTTTAGCTAATGTAGCTTTAATCTTTTGTTCGCCCATAGCAAAAAAATATCAAAATAAGGTATATATTTCAAGCATTCTACTCTCAGTAGAGGCGATTTTTAAAATTCTACTAATGAAATTTTATGAATAGAGAAAGTGAAATCTTAAATAGAGAAAACTTTTGATTAACTCATTATATCATATAGCCATAGGAGGTAACTTTATGCGTTTTACATATTTAACCGATTCTAAATCAAACTTATCAGATGCTTTGTTAATCTATGGCTTACATATTATTGATGTTTCTAAATATCAAAAGGGAAGAATTACTTATGCTTTAGATAAAGCTTTAAATAATTCAGAGCAAGTTATTTACTTTGTTAAAGAAGAAAACGTTACTTTAGTTAAAGAAATAATCAATAATGAACTTAAGGTTCATGAAGGTAAAATCTTCTTAGTCAATCTTGATACGATGACCATTGGAAATAATAACTTGGTTCTAAGATCTTTAAGAAGCGATGAACCTCTTATGACTATTAGAAACTATAAAGGTAAGATCGAAGAATTTACTTCTAAAGATTTTATTTTCTTTAATTCATTAGTTAAACAACATGCATAGCTTACCAAGATAAGCCGTAACTCTTATATACTCTTTTCTTTTCCCTAGTCTTGGCTAGGGTTTTTCTTTTGCCTAGGAAATTGTATTTGAAGATAAAAGTGAAAAAAAAGAAAAAAATGAGATTAAAGAAGATTATTTTTCTATT
>CALVJO010000045.1 GCA_944332225.1 uncultured Bacilli bacterium
GGAAATTATCAAATGTTACTTTTATTTATCCTTAATTAATTTGGTAATATCGTCATCATTTAACTTGCTATTCTACAGAGTCGTGTAAATCTTAGTTACTTCTAAACGACCGATGTAGGATTTGACTTTGAAGCGCTGTTTGGGAGTCGTGTAAATCTTAGTTACTTCTAAACCACTTTCGCGACATAAAAGGCGCTAAAATCGGTTTGGGAGTCGTGTAAATCTTAGTTACTTCTAAACTGGAACAAATGGAACGGAACGCACTAGGTGTTTAGGAGTCGTGTAATCTAAAGGGAAGATCTAGAGTCTTCTCTTTTTTAGAATCATTTTAATGGCACCGCTTACATTTTAAAATATTGATTTTTTTAAACAATTTAGAAATAAATCATGCTAATAATTAATTGTTGAAAGGTCATATATGTTTGGAGATATGGTCCGAACGTTTCTACGTGGCAACCGTAAATTGCCATACTATGCCAATTCGTTTTTAGCTTTCAACAAACGGGTTGGTTTCGGAAAAGGCGATAGTTCCGAAACTTTTTTGTTTTTTGACCTCCTTCAACAATAGAGAAAGGGAAAATATGAGTAGTATTAGAGAATCAAAATTTGCTCAAAAATTAGATTCTTTTTTCCACATTTCGGAAAGAGGATCAAAATTTTCCACCGAATTTATTGGTGGATTGACTACCTTCATGGCAATGGCTTACATTCTTTTAGTAAACTCTGATATGTTTACTGCTCTAGGTGTAAGTTATGATGCTATTTACATTGCAACTGCCTTATCAGCAATCATCGGTACAGTTTTAATCGGCGTATTATCTAGACTTCCTTTAGCTCAAGCATCAGGAATGGGATTGAACGCCTTTTTTGTTTACACGATTTGTTTAGGGCTCGGTTTCACTTACGAAAACGCCTTAGTGATGGTCTTAATCGATGGATTAATCTTCATCATTTTAACTATCACTGGTTTACGAAAAAAGATATTCAATGCAATTCCTGACTGCGTCAGAATAGCTATTCCAGCTGGTATCGGTCTATTTATCGCCTTCTTAGGACTTCAAAATGCTGGAATCATCGTTGATGATGGTTCTACCTTAGTCAATTTAGTTTCATTCAACTTCTTAGGAAACGCGACTTGGGAAAGTGTCATGCCAGTTTTAGTGACTATCTTTACTGTAATTCTTATCGCCGTTTTATCATCTAGAAATGTTAAAGGTGCTGTCTTAATCGGTATTGTCGGTGGCGCGCTTCTTTACTATTTATTAGGTTTAACTGTTACAGATTTTTATAAAAACTTAGATGTTTCATTTACTAATCCTTTTGATGCATTCGTTCTTTGGGGACAAGAAAGTGTTGGAGCAGTATTTACAAAAGGATTTGATTTTTCAGCTTATTTAGAAGGGCACAACGCTGGGGATTTAACATTAGCTATCATCACATCATCAATTGCTTTCTGCTTAGTTGATATGTTTGATACTTTAGGAACTTTATATGGCGCATGCGCGCGTGGTAATCTTTTAACTGAGGAAGGCGAAGTTCCTCAAATGGAAGAAGCGATGCTAGCTGACGCTATTGCAACTGCAACCGGAGCTATCTGCGGAACTTCAACTGTTACAACTTTCGTTGAATCTTCTTCAGGAATTGCCGCGGGAGCAAAAACCGGCTTCTCATCACTTGTAACCGCGTTCTTCTTCTTGATTGCTATGTTCTTATCGCCAATTGCTAAATTAATTCCAGAATGTGCGACTGCTGCTTGCTTAATCTACATCGGCGTTCTCATGATGGGATGCGTTACTAAGATTGAATGGAATGCTGTTGATGTAGCGGTTCCTGCCTTCTTAACTATCGCTATCATGCCATTTGCTTATTCGATATCTTATGGTATCGCCTTTGGTTTAATTTCCTATGTATTTATTAAATTATTCTCAGGTAAATTCAAAGATATCAATTTAGGAACATACATAATCGCAGCTTTATTTGCTGTTATGTTCTTCTGCACTCATTAGTTAATATTTAATGATGCTCACCCCTGCTTTGCAGGGGTTTTTATATGGAAAAATATGATTATTATGTTATTTAATAGATGATTTTCTTTTATTAGTTAAGCTCTTTTATTGTTATCTACAATGTAAAATATTAATATTTTCGTATGGAAAAATATTTATTGATCAGCGATGTGCACGGAGCTCTTGAACCATTAACTAGAGTCTTACAAATCTATAAAGAAAAACAACTAACTAAAATTATTTGTTTAGGAGATTTACTTTATCACGGACCTAGAAACGATCTTCCAAAATCATATAATCCAAAAGAAGTAGTTAAGATCTTAGAACCTTTTGTTAACGATAAAAAGCTACTTTGGATTCAAGGTAACTGCGATTCGGAAGTAGATACGATGGTCATGAAAACTAAATACTCTAAAAGAAAAACTATTTATATCAATAAGAGAAGAATTATCTTAACTCATGGTCATCATCTATCTCGATTTGAACCTGATGCAACTTTAAAGCCTCATGATTTAGTGATATATGGTCATTATCATGTATTAGATTTATCTACTATTAATGAGGTTGATTATTTAAACATCGGTTCACTTTCTATTCCAAAAGATAATAGACGTCAATTTGGGATCATTGAAGATAAGGTAATTAAAATATATGATTTAGATACTCTTGAGCTATTACTTACTTATCCGTTATAGGAGGTTAAACATGTGGGTTAATAATGAATTTAAGAAAAATACTTATGTGATTTCTATTGCTTATGATGATTTCTCAACAATTGAAGTTGAAAAGAAAATGAATCGAAAAGGCATCATTGAATATGAGCTATCGCTTCATATTGAAGGGGTTCAAGATTTTATCGCCTCATTTTATCGCTTAGAAGATGTTTCATCAGTCCTAAGCAAATTAAAAAGCTTGATTGAGGAATTAGATGATGAAATTGATTATCTAGATGATAATGAAATAGATGCTTATATCGATAGAATCGAAGATGCATTAAATAATGAATAGGAGCAATTATGAATTTTATCTTTATCTCTCCCGCATTTCCGGAAAATTATTATCTCTTTTGTCGGGGATTAAAAAATAATGGGGTCAATGTTTTAGGAATTGGAGATACCCCATATCATGAATTAAAAAAAGAATTAATAGATGTTTTAACTGAATATTATTATGTTCCATCTTTAGAAGATTATGATGCTAAGCTGCGCGCGGTTGCCTTCTTTACTTTTAAATATGGAAAAATTGATTATATTGAATCAAATAATGAATATTGGTTAAGCTCAGATGCCGCGTTAAGAACTGATTTTAATGTTACAACCGGACCAAATATTGATGATGTTATCTATTTCCGTTTAAAATCCAAGATGAAGGAAAAATATTTAGAAGCTAATGTTCAAACCGCGCGTTATCTTTTAATCACCACGATTGATAAAGCTAGAGAGTTTATTAAAGAAGTTGGCTATCCAGTTGTTTGTAAACCTGATGATGGAGTCGGCGCGATGCAAACTTATAAAGTTACATGCGACGAAGAATTAGTTAATTTCTTCCAATCATTTAAGAATAATAAACATCCGTATATTATGGAGGAATTCATTAAAGGTGATTTGATTTCCTTTGATGGAATCGTGGATTCTTTTTCTAATGTGGTTGTTCCAACTCACCATGTGTTTCCAACTCCGATCATGGATATCGTCAATAATGAAACAGATGTATTTTATTATACCAATAAAACTATACCTCAAGACTTATATGAGGCCGGCCAACGCGTCTTAAGAGCTTTTAAAGCTAAATCTAGATTCTATCACTTAGAGTTCTTTAGATTGACGGAAGATAAAGAAGGATTAGGCAAAAAAGGAGATTTAATCGGCTTAGAAGTAAATATGCGCGTGCCTGGAGGATTCACTCCTGACATGATTGATTTTGCTTATCAGATGGATATTTATCACGCTTGGGCTGATGTTATTTGCTATAACCATAACAATCAATATGTTCCTTTAAATAAGCATTACTGCGTCTATGTTGGAAGACGAAATAATAAAACATATAAACACAGCGAAAAAGAAATAATAAAAAAATATAATCTAGAGATTCAAATGAAGGGCAAGATGGCAAACGCTTTAAGCAATGCGATGGGTAATTATTATTACATTGCTATATTTGATAAATACGAAGATTTAATTTCATTTAAAAATTATATTTTAGAATAAAAGGAGGCTATATGAAATTATTTATTGATACTGCAAACGTCGAAGAAATTAAAAATGCAAGCAAATTAGGGATCATCTCAGGTGTCACCACGAATCCATCTTTACTAGCTAAAACTGGTAGAAAATTGGATGAGGTGATTGAAGAGATTACCTCTTTAGTAGACGGACCTATCTCCGCGGAGGTGACGGAAGCTGACGCGGACACTATGTATAATCAAGCTCACGATTTAGTCAATGAAATTAAATCGGATAAATTAACTATTAAATTACCGATGACTGATGAAGGAATTAAAGTTTGTAAAAGATTATCAAAAGAAGGAATTAAAACTAACGTAACCTTAATTTTCTCCTTACCTCAAGCTATCTTAGCTATGGAAGCCGGGGCCACATTTATCTCACCATTCATGGGAAGAATGGATGATTATTATGATGATACGGAAGCTGGCTATCGTTTGATTGAAGAGATTTCTCAAGTTAAAGAAAAATATTCTTACTCTTCAAAAATAATTGCCGCGTCGATTAGAAATGTTAATCACGTTAAGCAAGCAGCCTTAGCCAACGCTGATATTGCAACAATTCCTTATAAAGTATTATTAGAAATGTATCATCATCCATTAACTAAATCAGGATTAGAAAAATTTAAATTAGATTCAGGAAAATAAAAAAAAAGACCTCGCGTGATATGCTCCTTCTAAAGTAGACGAAGAAAATAATTAATAAATGTTAATTAAAGAATATCCCCTAGGGGATATAGC
>CALVJO010000046.1 GCA_944332225.1 uncultured Bacilli bacterium
TTATTTTTCCTGGTGAATAAATTGTTTTATTTGTTCAATTATGTTTTTTTGCTTTTTCTTCGGTGAATAGTAACTTTTAAATAGAAAATTATCTTTTTTGATATACTTTAGATAAATTGTAAAGATAAGCCTTACATCTTTTTGAATATTAGTCTAGATTTATTCAAAATATCAGTTTTTATTATTTCAATAATAAGTTCATTAAATTTTTATAGATGGTTTTAAAGTCTATATCGAATTTATCGTTATATGATTTAGCTAATAAGCCATTAGAATGAGATAATCCTTGAGAGATTAAATATCCTTTTATTGTATCTTCTTTATTTTCTAAATTAGCTTCTTTAATAAAATCTAAAACTAAGGTTAAATAAGTTTCATTTTTCTTATGATCTAAGATATTTAAACCTAAGAAGTTATCAATAAATTCTTGTTTAAATTTAGAATATTTTAATGGTTTAATCGTCATTTCATGATAAAGCTCATATGCGTTTAATAAATCATATTCTTGATTAAGATAAATTGCCTTTTTAGCTTTAAAATGTTCTTCTAATAATTCTTTAGCTAATCCATTAGTTAATCTATCTTGATTAGATAAATAAAAATAAAAGGCGATTGCTTCAAGGAAACTTTTAAAAAATACGATATCTAGATGATTAAGTTTAAACTGATTTAAATAATCTAAATCTTTTAAGAAGTCTCTTAGGATAATTATTATTTCTCGATAGATAGATGGTTTTAATGAAGTTAATTTATTTTCAATTTCTTTACTTAAATCTAAAGTTAGAATCTTTTGATATGATTCATTTTTTAAAATAGTTTCTCTTTTATGAAGGAAACTATATTCATTAATCAATAATGAATCAATTTTGTTAATGATGGTTTCGTTAACTAAATTAGAGAATAGATAATCTTTTGAAGAATAAAAATGAGGATGAATCAATAATGAAAAGTATAAATAATAATTTTGGTATTCATAGGATAGATATTTTTTCACTATCTGATGGTAAGAAAGATTATGAGTTTCTAGATACTCAAATTGAAAATGAGGAAATACTTGATTAGAAATATCGAACGAGAATAAAGATTCCTTATCTAAAGAAAATAAATAGGATGATGAATTCTCTCGTTCTAACAATATTTTAATACTTAGGCTTTCTAATGAGTTACGAAGGGAAAAGATTCTAATTAAAGAAGGATGAGCAGAATCCTTTAACAAAAGATTGATCAAATAAAAATAAGATAAAGCAAAATCAAGATCTTGAATGTTATTTTTAGAATCAGTCTTATTTAGAAGATTTAAATGATGATAGTAAAGTTCTTCCATATAGAAATAAATTAAACTTTTAAAAAGCATTTTTAAATAAAAAATTACATTTTAAAAAAGTGAACAATCTTTTAAATTCATTAAATATACTTTAAATAGAGTTAATACTTTTTTATTATGTTTAAGCGATGGAAAATATTTTAGTTAAGCAAAAAGATAAACCTAAAAGAATATGGGAAATAGACTTTTTAAGAGGCCTAGCTATCATTTTAATGATCCTTGATCATCTTTGTTATGATTTATCTTTCTTACCAAGCATCTTTTCTAACTTCCATACTATCAATAATCCTGCGATTGATTTTTTAGTTTATAACATCGGAGGAATATATTGGTCTGAGGCAAGAGAAGTTTTACATTTAATATTCTTATCATTATTTTTGCTTTTAGTTGGGATTTCCTGCCATTTTTCTAAAAGTAATTTAAAAAGAGGAATCTCTTTATTCATCGTTCAATTGATCTTTGGAGGAGTCATGGAACTTGTCTCCTTTATAAT
This sequence comes from uncultured Bacilli bacterium, assembly GCA_944332225.1. Lineage (GTDB taxonomy): Bacteria > Bacillota_I > Bacilli_A > RFN20 > CAG-449 > CALVJO01. The sequence continues at coordinate 1,818 of CALVJO010000046.1, forward strand.
TGATATGAACATGACTGTTTGGTTTGGAATATTGTTCCATATCTCTGTTGGTATCTTATTAACTTGCTTAATTGATCTTATCTTTTCAAAAATTAAAAAAGTTACAAAATGGGTATATCTAGGTTTAGGAATTACTTTAATTGTTATTTCTGTCGTATTTGATTTATTTATTCCAACTAAATCAACCAATCAAATAACCTTCGCTAATATTTTCATGGTCTTATTTGGAGGATTATTTTATGGAGGCGATTATTTCTGTTTAACTTCAACTTTACCATTTATCTTCATCGGTAAATTCTTAGGTGAAGTATTATATAAAGAGAGAAAATCTTTATTACCTTCTCTTGATATTTGCTTAAATAAGCCATTTTGTTTTGTCGGTCGTCATTCAATTTTATTCTATCTATTCCATCAAGTATTTTTATTCTTGATTCTAGGTATCACGATGTTGAGTTTAGGTTACACCTTGAATTTTTAGGAGGACGCATGAATATTGATCTATCTTTAACTCTTTTTGAGAATTTTTATAACATTAATAAGCTTCATCCAAGCTTTAAACCGATTTTCTATCAAGGTGAATCTATTTCATATTATACGGTATTTCAAAAAGTAAATTCTCTTGCTCATTTCTATCAATCTCTAGGAATTAAGGAAGGAGACTTTATAACTATAGTCTCACCTAATATTCCTGAAGCTTTATATTGTTTTTTAGCCGGGGAGATGCTTGGAATCAAGATTCATCTTCTTCATCCCTTATCCGGGAAAAATAATGTTCTTGAAGAATTAAAAGATAAGAATTCTAAGCTTTTAATCACCTTAGATATCTTCTCTAAAAAATATGATGAGATAATTAAACAATTTGATACTTTATTAATATCTCCTGCCGATAGTTTTAATTTCTTTGTCAAGAAAGCTTTTAAATTAGCTAATATTAAGCTTATGGGAAAAGAAAAAGCTTATTTATATTCTAAGATTCCTACTTTTCCAAAGTTAATAAATATCAATAGATACGATAATAAAAAAGGTTCAGTCTATCTTTCTTCAGGAGGGACAACTGGAAAAAGTAAGACTATTGAACTATCAGATTATGCGATTTTATCATTAATCAATCAAACCTATAATATCATGTCTAAAGATCAAATAGATGGTAATTATATGCTTTCTCCTCTTCCGATGTTTCATGGTTTTGGCTTAGTCATGGGAACCTTAACACCTCTATTTTTTAATGCTAGAATCAATATGATTCCTCAGTTCCATACGATTCCAGTTATCAAGGAGATTAAGAAAAATAGGGCCCATGTCTTAATCGGAGTCCCTTTGATCTATGAAGCTTTATTAAGTAAAAAAGAATTTTCAGGTGACCTATTAAAGAATTTAAAAGCTTGCTTCGTTGGAGGTGATTTTATCTCTCCTTCCCTCTTAGAAAGATTTAATGATCATCTAAAAAAATATGGTTCCTCATGCTCCTTGTTTGAAGGATACGGGTTAACTGAAACTGTGACCGTGAGCAATGTTAATACCATATTTAATCATAAAGATCATTCTATAGGTAAACCTTTACCAGTTGTAAAAAACTATATTATCGATGAAAACGATAATATCTTATCTGAAGGTCAAATAGGTGAAATATGTCTAGGTGGACACACTTTAATGAATGGCTATTATAAAGAAACTCAATCCCCATTTATCTATTTAAATAATGAAAAATGTGTGAAAACTGGAGATTTAGGTTATATAGATTCAGAAGGATATCTTTATTTTGTTTCTAGAATTAAAAACGTCATCATCTATAAAGGATATAATATCTATCCTTTAGGAATCGAAAAGATGATTTCTACGATTAAATATATTAATGAAGTCTCTTATCTTGAATACCAAGAAAAGTTAATTACCTTTGTCTCGCTTAGAGATAAAACTGTTCCGTTTAATAAAATTAAAGAAGATATAGAAAGTTTAATCTCATTAAATTTTGCTGAATATATGATTCCTCATAAAATCATCGTTATCGATTCATTCCCTCATACCAATGTAGGGAAAATCGATGTAAAAGCCTTAAAAGCCTCTTTAGAAAAATAACATAGTTAATCTTATTTCTTTTCAGTTGATTAATTTTTAAAAATTATTCGAAGTATTTACAAAATAGTTGGTGAGAAAACAAATAGTTTTGAGTATAATAACTTTGCGAATTGAAGGTCTTAA
>CALVJO010000047.1 GCA_944332225.1 uncultured Bacilli bacterium
GGACAATTATCTAAGACTGCAAGAGCATTAGGGATTAATCGCTATACATTAAGATCTTGGAGAGATAAAAGAAAAAAAGTCTGCACACCCTTAGAAGTTCTAAGTTTGTATCAGACATGTCGTTCTAATATGGTGGAGCTGCTGGGAATTGAACCCAGGTCCGAAGACGGCCACATAAAGAATACTACAGTTTAGTTTGCTAAATAACTTCATAGAAGGTAAGACTAACAAACGAATCTAACTTCTACTAGGGGATAAAATTTTCGATAGTTATTTATCCGCGTCATAACTACTTATCCTATCTACCTTACGCCTTCTAGTAACCGATAGGACGAGTTAGCTAGAAGACGATTTGCTTCTCTTAAGAGACTAACTTGGCTTTAATTAAGCAGCAAATGCTAAATTTTGATTGTTGCCATTTATAGGCTTGCGGCTTTTAACGTGGCCAAACGACTGCATTCCTTACCCTGCACGTCCCCGTCGAAACCATATCAACCCCGGGACAAAAGATATTATACCATATTTAAAATCATTCTAAAGAAATATTTTATTAGATTTATCTAATAAGCGATCGAATAGTTAAAAAACTTGAATATGCTCTTGCTTCATGGTAAAAGATTTTGAGGGTTTTATATGTTAGAAATTTTAGTTGCTTCCAATAATTCACATAAGATTGATGAATTTAAATCTTATTTTTCTAAATATCAGGTAAAAGTCTATTCTTTAAAAGACTTAAATATCGATATAGATGTTGATGAAATAGGTCTTACCTTTAAAGAGAATGCTTTTTTGAAAGCTGATGCTTTAAGAAAACTTACTGATAAAGTAATTATTTCAGATGATTCAGGGCTAGAGATTAAATCTTTAGATAACTTCCCTGGAATTTATTCTTCTAGATTTATGTTTAATTCACCCTACTCAGAAAAATTCATTAAAATCAATGAGATGCTTGGAGAATCTAAATCTAGAGAATGTAGATTTAATTCAACTTTATGCGTGATTAATTTATTAAAGGAACCAATTTATTTTGTTGGTTATGCTTATGGAGAGATTTTAAAAGAGCCAAGAGGAAATTCATCTTTTGGTTATGATCCTATTTTCTATTCTATTGAGGCTAAAAAATCATTTGCAGAGCTTGATATAGAAGATAAAAATAAAGTTTCCCATCGTGGCAAAGCGATTAAAAAACTAATAGAGTTTATGGAGGATAACGATTTACTTTATGAAATATAAAACTATTATTTTTGATTTAGATGGAACATTATTAAACACCTTAGAAGATTTAAGGTTGTCGGTTAATCATTCTTTTAATTCTCAAGGAATTAACGTTAATTTTTCTTCTTCTGATATAAAATCATTCATCGGTAATGGGGTCAAAGTTCTCTATGAGAGGGCTTTTCAAAGAGTGCCTAATTTAGATGAAGAAGTTAAAAGAGAAATATTTCATGAGTATGTCGAATATTATCAAAACCATCGTTTAGATCATACCATACCATTTGAAGGAGTCGTTTCAACTCTAAAGCTTTTAAAAAATCAAGGAATTCAGCTTGGGGTGATTTCTAATAAAAATGATGATGATACGAAGGCGGTCGTCGATTACTTTTTTAATGACATCTTTGACTTTGTGATCGGAAATAAAGAAAATTTACCGATTAAACCTAATCCATTGCTATTTTATTTATTGGCTAATGAATATAATTTTACAAACTCTAATACTTTATATGTAGGAGACAGCATAGTCGATGTTACGTTTGCTAAAAACTGTGAAATGGATTCAGCTTTATGTCTCTACGGATTTGGAGATTATTCAAAAGAGATGAATCCAACATATAAAATTAATAGTTTTAACGAATTATTAAATTTAGAAAAATAAAGGAGGAATATGAAGGACACATATAAAATAATTAAAGGTTGCTTGATTGCCTCATTTATAATGTTATGCATTGAATTGATTTTTCTTTCCATGCATCAAGGCTTAAGACAAATTATCTTATCTTCTATAATAGGTGGTTTATTCTTAATTATATTAATCATGTATTTCATCATTAAGCATGAAGTTAAAAAGATTATTTTTGAAGGTGTTAAAGGAGACATCAATGTTAGATTGATTGATTATGATGATTATCCTTTGCTTAGAAATCTTTTAAATGATAAGGAAACGTCTAATACAGAAGAGGAAGCTACATTATTAAAAGATTTTGAGATGATGACTACTGATTTTTGTAGAATTCATTATCATTATCTTGTTTTTAAAGGCGATGAATTAAAATCAATTGTTTATGTTTATCAAGATAAAGCTTCTAAAGATTTGCATTTAAAAATGATCAATTCATCCAATGAGTTTGATCAAGAGACTATAGCTTATTTTAAAGAAGTCAGCGACAATCACAAAAAGCATTTAGTTATTGAAGATAGAGATTGGTTTAAATGGGGATATTAGAAATTATTTTAGTAGGGTTATCTCTTGCTATGGATGCTTTTGCAGTCTCTGTTTCTAAAGGATTAACTTTAAAACAAATCGATTATAAAAAAGCATTGTTAACCGGATTATATTTTGGCTTTTTCCAATTTATCATGCCTGCTATAGGCTATTTTGTGGGAAGTAGCTTCATTCAGTATATTCAAGATTTTGATCATTATATCGCTTTTGCTATATTGTTATTAATCGGTTTAAATATGATTAAAGAAAGCTTTTCTAAAGAAGAAGCGAATCCTGATTTTTCTTTTAAGATAATGATTGTTTTAGCTTTAGCTACATCAATCGATGCATTAACTATGGGATTAACTTTTTCAATGACTGGAATAGTTATCAATATTTTCTTAGCTTGTTTAATCATTGGAGTTATCACCTTTATTCTTTCTTTTGGAGGAGTTATCTTAGGTAATTTAGTAGGTAGCAAGTTCCAAAAGGTAGCTCAAATTCTAGGAGGCGTAGTCTTAATTTTATTAGGTGTTAAAGTTCTTTTAGAAGGATTGCAAATTATTTAATATATAATTATTGAAGGAGCTAACTATTAAATAGTCAACAAATACAGTTCAAAATCTTACAATTACTCTAATTTTGAAAAATTAGTATGA
>CALVJO010000048.1 GCA_944332225.1 uncultured Bacilli bacterium
ACTATTTCCCAATGGCCGGTTTTATCTGAACCTACACGTACCAAAATACCTTTTGTTTTCAAGGAATTAATAATTGTTTGGACTGTTCGACGCGATAAGTTTACTTTAGAAGTTATTTCGTTTATTGTCACTTTATTGTTTTCGTTTATTAAATTTAGGACTTTTGTTTCATTTACAGTGCAGTTTACAGTGCAGTTAGCCTTTGTATTGAATCCTTTTTTGTCAAAAGGTATGGTGACCATTATCCCAACTCCTAGAAATTTGAAAGCATCTCCCATAAACTTTGACAACCTTAGGCACACCATGTCCTGAACGATCGACAATGTCACATTGAACAAAGACATCCATCAGTTCTTTATTGACAGGATCACTTACACCTTCAAAGAAATCTTCTTTCGATAAACCTTTCTTTAGTCCTCCATAAGACATGATTTCCATTCTATCTTCATACCAATAAATAGAAGGAGGGTTCCCGTGTATCCAATCGTTATGAACTAAAGCATTGACCCAAGCTTCTTAAAAAGACTCGTTATCGAACATCTTCTTCGTTCTTCTTGGAAGACTACTATCATCTATATAAGTGTCATTTAATGCCTCGCAATAATGCTTAACGTCTTTATATACTTGCAAAATTGATTGCTGACCAAAATTGTTTCTCTTAGAATAAGAAATTTTATCTTTGCCATTAAAGACACAGACTTGAATTGAGTAGAAGTTTTTGTCCGCTAAAAGCTCTGCTAAGAGATTATATTTGCCTTCCTTAGTAAGAAGCCTAAAACTGCGTTCAAAAGTCTTTTCGTTAATCTCGACGCTTTTGCTTCTTAACTTTATCTTAAGAATATCGAAAGTATAGTTATCTCCATTACTTTGAATATCGACCAAACCTAATTTGTCTTCTTGAAGAGTTGCAATTTGTCGTTTGTCTATCTCTTCTTCACTCATTGGTGTTGAGGAAGTTCCATTTCTATAAAAACATCCAGTTGCACTTCTCCCTTCTTTCTTGATGTAGTAGAGTTTAGTTCCTTTAATTACTTTAACAACAATGACTGTCTTATCTTCTTCAAGTAAGGAACCTATTTCGCATAAACCTTCTATAGATGGAAGAATCTGATCTCGAATGATGTCCCTAATTTCTCTCATCGTTTTATCAATGTTGGAAACGCCTAAAACATCACCATTATCCGTCTACACCAATATAGATGGTTCCGTCTCGCGTATTAAGAAAGGCAACGACCTCTTTTGCAAAGTCTTTCGTTAAGGTTCTTTTAAGTTCTATAGTCTCGGATTCTTGGAATTTCATAATAAAGGAGCTTTTCTATTAATTATTATATAGAAAAACCAGCAGAATATCTAGGAATTTGAAGTTTCTATATAATAGGCTATAAAGATAATAGAACTATTAAAATCATTTTAACAATTTTTAACACATTTATATGGCATTTCCGTATTATGATAAAAATCTATAAAAAAATTAAATTTATTGTCTTTGATAAGCAATAAACTAAATTTCAGAACAAACGCGATAATTATCGCGTTATTTTCGATTTGTGTTTGGAAAACGCCTTAAATGTCTTTCTTTTATTTATTTTTTAAGTCTTACATTATAATAAAGTTAGATTTATAAATTGTAACCTAGTATCATCAAAACAATTAATCCTATCATGGAAATAACAAAAGGAATTAATCCTACAATTCCCATCACTATTTTATCGTGTTTTTTTCTACATATATCTGCATTTGTAAAAATTTGATTCTCTAAATTTGTTTGTCCATCGTTAATTTCACTTTCGATAGCTTTATTAAATAATTCAGATATATTTATATTTTTATTTTTGCTAGCTAAACGTAATTTATTGGACAAATCATAGTAATAGTTCACATGAAAGTCCTCGTTATTTTGTTTCTTTTGCTTTTTATTAGTTCTTGGTAAAATAGCACTGATAAACATAAACATTGAGAATACAAATGATAAGCAATATAATCCAGTTACCACAAAACAAAAAGCTTTAAAACTTACGCTAAAATCGTTGAATTGCTCGATACTATATATTGAAAATAAATCTGTTGCTAAGGCAAAAACAATTCCCAAGGCAGAAATCAACATTCCTGCTTTGCTATCCATTTTATTTATTTGGTTTTCAATCTCGTAAAATATTTGTTCTTTCAAATTATATTTTTCTTTATCATCATTCATTTTTCATTCCTCCTTCAATCCATTCGTAAAATTCACTCTTAACAACATTTCCATTATAAAAAGTACCTAATTCATTAAGGCTATCTTTAGAAAACCAACTTTTTGGATTCTTACCCTCATTAATCATGCACATCACATTAATCATGCTTTCATAAAAACTTTCTGAAAAAATAATCGGCTTATATCCATCTCTATTTGCAATTGATGAAAATTTTGATGCATAAGTTACAGCTTTCCCTATCCAAACTAAGTTATTTATTCCAGATCCTTCTCTTCCTGCTTTTACGACCAACTCTTTTGCTGTTGAAACACCTATCCCAGCAACAATTTTATTCATTTTCCTATTTTCAAGCAATATATTTAACATTTCTAAAAAAGTGTTTATGTAAAAAGTTTTACTTGCAATTTCATAATTTTCCTCAGGCGTAGAAGTGGTATAGATAGCATAAACACAATCTCCTCTAATACCAATTTCTCTCAAATTGTCATCGTTTCTAAGTATCTCGATAATTTCTGAAGTGAATGATCTTATAATTCTAGAAGTTGATGCTTTTCTATTTTCGGTAAACAACTTTGTTGACTCTTTAATGTCCACAAAAACAGCAGTAACCCATGCATAATATCCGTTGTGATATGTGAATTTTTTCTCAGTAGGAACCTTTTCTTTTTCTTCTATTTCATTACTATCATTAAGTATGGTTTCAATTCTCGTTTTTCCGTTTAAGAAATCATATTCAAACATACATCGTGCCTAGTACCATATATTTACTCAATCCTATAGGTACTATTACCTCCGATCTAATAAATAGGATTGAATGATATTGCTTC